>JBJTRH010000150.1:0-4404 GCA_046076065.1 Planctomycetaceae bacterium
CACGCGGAGGAGCACCTTCAGTCCGACCACGTCGCGATACCAGTCGACGAGCATCTCCCACCGCGTGGTGCGGAGTTCGACGCTGAACAGCGACGGCGGCGGGGAGGCGTGGCTCATGCAGGGTTTTTGCAGGTGACGCCAGCAGTGTAGGGTCATTCGCCAAGAGGCGTCGCGGCCGCCGGCGGCTGGCCTTCTCGCGGAACGCCCGCCCGGCGACAATCCAGGCTCAGCAGGCATCCCTCGTCTCTCGCGGCACCGCATCGACATGGCCCAGCCCCACGATTCCGACTCCGTCTCCGGCACCGCCGCCCAGCACGAGAAGGCGCGGCGCGACAAGTTCGACCGGCTCGTCGCCATGGGCATCGACCCCTGGGGGAGGCGGTTCGACGGCGCCCTGCCGATCGCGGAGGTGCGGGTCCGTGGGGAGGGGGTCGACAAGGCGGCCGACGACGGGCCGACCGTCCGCGTGGCCGGGCGGATCATGCTGCTCAGGAGCGCCGGCAGCCTCGTGTTCATCGACCTCCACGACCGCACCGGCCGCATCCAGCTGATGCTCGGCAAGAAGCAGGTGGGGCCCGAGATCTGGCAGGTCGTCGACTGCCTCGACCTCGGCGACATCGTCGGCGTGGACGGCCGGCTGGGCTGGTCGAAGACCGGCGAGATGACGGTGTTCGTGACGCACCTCGAGTTTCTCACCAAGTCGCTGGCCACGCCCCCCGACAAGTACCACGGCCTCGTCGACGCCGAACTGCGGCAGCGGATGCGATACCTGGATCTCATCCACGGCGAGGGTGTTCGCGACCGGTTCGTGGCCCGCAGCCGGATCGTTGAGGCGGTCCGCCGCGTGCTCGCCCAGCGGCACTACCTCGAGGTCGAGGGGCCGACGCTCCAGGACACGGCCGGAGGTGCCGCCGCCCGCCCCTTCGCCACGCACCACAACGCACTCGACATGCCGCTGGTGCTACGGATCGCGCTGGAGCTGCACCTCAAGCGACTGCTCGTGGGCGGGATGGAGCGGGTGTTCGAGCTCGGCCGCGTGTACCGCAACGAGGGCGTGAGCACCCGGCACAATCCCGAGTTCACGATGCTCGAGGCCTACGAGGCCTACGGCAATTACGAGACGATGATGGACCTCACCGAGGCGATCATCCTCGAGGCCGCGAAGGTGGCCGGATCGCCCACCCGCTTCGAATGGATGGGCCGACCCGTCGATCTCACGCCGCCGTTCCGCCGGGCGAAGTACGACGACCTGCTCCGCGAGGTGACCGGCTGCGATCCGCTCGACCGGGCGAGCGTGGCGGCCGCGGCCGCACAGGCGGGCGTCGAGACCGCCGGCCGGCATCCCGACGTGGTGAAGAGCGACCTCTTCGAGGCCACGGTGGAGAAGACGCTCGACGGACCGGTGTTCGTGATCGACTATCCGGCCTCGATCTGCCCGCTCACCAAGCGGAAGGCGGGCCAGCCGCACGTGGCCGAACGGTTCGAGCTTTACGTGGCCGGCATGGAGCTCGCCAACGCCTACACGGAGCTCAACGACCCGGATCTCCAGGAGGAGCTGTTCCGCACCCAGCTGGCGGGGCTGGCGGCCGAGGAGTCGATGGCCCGGATGGACACCGACTTCATCACCGCCCTGCGGCACGGGATGCCGCCGGCGGGCGGGCTCGGGATCGGCATCGACCGGCTGGTGATGTTCCTCACCGCCGCGGCGAGCATCCGCGACGTGATCCTGTTCCCGATCCACCGGCCTCGGGCGTAAGCCCGGGCGATTCCGGGGTTTCGGCGGGGCGGGGGGGCTGGTATCGTCCCGCGCTCCCTGAAAGGTCTCCGGCGCCGATGTACAAGCTCCTGCTCTGCTGGCGGTATCTCCGCACCCGCTGGATCGCGCTGGCGAGCATCGTCAGCGTGACGCTCGGCGTGGCGACGATGATCGTCGTCAACGCGGTGATGGCCGGCTTCTCCCACGAGATGCAGACGCGGATTCACGGGATCCTCTCGGACCTCGTCTTCGAGAGCCATTCGCTGTCCGGCTTCCAGGATCCGGCGTGGCACATGGACGAAATCAAGCGGGCGGCCGGCGACGACATCGTCGGCATGACGCCCACGGTCGCCGTGCCCGCGATGCTCAACTTCCAGGTCCGTGGCCAGTGGATCACCCGCCAGATCATGCTGATCGGCATCGACGAGGCCACCCATGCGGGCGTGAGTGACTTCGGCCGCTACCTCCAGCATCCCGCCAATCGCGGGCAGCTCTCGTTCGGCCTCCGTGACGGCGGCTATGACACGGTCGACAGCCAGTCCGACTCGGAGGCCGTGACGCGGCCCGCGCTCGAGGGAGCGGGCTGGCCCCACCGGCGGATGCGGGTGGAGCGGGAGCGGGTGTGGCGGGAGAAGGTCGAGGCCGACCGACGGGCGGGTGTCGCGGCCGATCCGGCCGCCGGTGGGCCCGCCCGGTCGGTCGATCAGCAGGTGGATGCGGTGCTCGCCGCCACGACGGCCGACGCGGCAGCCCCGCCGGCGGGCGGCGAGGTCGTGGCCGCCGACCAGGCTGCAGGCGCGGACGCACCCGCCGATCCCTTCCGGCAGGCCCGGCCCGAGGAGGGCACGCGGATGGACCCGGCCACCGAGCAGTTCACCGGCATCGTGCCCGGCATCGGCCTGGCGAGCTTTCGCGACACCGCCGGAATCGACCGGTTCCTCGTGCTGCCGGGCGACGACGTGAAGATCACGTTTCCCACCGCGGGCACCCCTCCCAAGGCGGTCAGCGACACCTTCACCGTCGTCGATTTCTACGAGAGCAAGATGAGCGAGTACGACTCGAACTTCGTGTTCGTGCCGATCGCGTCGCTGCAGCGGATGCGGGGCATGGTCGATCCGCAGTCGGGCCTCGCGAGCGTCAACTCGATCCAGATCAAGCTCCGCGACGGCGCCGACCTCGAGCGCGTCCGCGACCGGCTCCGCAAGGTGTTTCCGGCCGACCTCTACGCCGTCTCGACATGGCGCGACAAGCAGGGCCCGCTGCTGGCCGCGGTCGACATGGAGATGTCGGTGCTCAACATCCTCCTGTTCCTGATCATCGCCGTGGCCGGCTTCGGCATTCTCGCGATCTTTTTCATGATCGTGGTCGAGAAGACCCGCGACATCGGGATCCTCAAGTCGCTCGGCGCGAGTGCCGGCGGCATCGGCGGCATCTTCCTCGGCTACGGCCTGTTCCTGGGGATCGTGGGCGCCGGGGCCGGCCTCACCCTCGGCCTCTCGATCGCCTGGAACATCAACGCCATCCGTGCCGGCGTCGAGTGGTGCACCGGCGAGCGGGTGTTCGACCCGTCGATCTACTACTTCTACCGCATCCCCTCGATCGTGCATCCGTTCACGGTGGCCTGGATCATCGTGGGCGCCGTCGGCATCGCCGTGGCGTCGAGCGTGCTGCCGGCCCTGCGGGCGGCCCGGCTCCACCCCGTGGAGGCCCTGCGGCATGACTGACACGGCCCCGCTGCTCCGCGTTCGCGGCCTGCGCAAGACCTACCGTTCCGGCGACGCCATGCTCGAGGTGCTCCGCGGGGTCGACTTCGAGCTCGCCGGTGGTGAGTTCGTCTCGATCGTCGGCCAGAGCGGATCCGGCAAGAGCACGCTGCTCCACCTCATGGGGCTGCTCGACGCCGCCGACTCGGGCTCCATCGAGCTCGACGGCACGCGGGTCGAGAGCCTCTCGGCGATCCGCCGCGACCGGCTGCGGAACACCGCCATCGGCATGGTCTTCCAGTCGTATCACCTGCTGCCGGAGCTCGACGCCCTGGAAAACGTGCTCGCACCCTTGATGGTGCGGCATGGCGTGCTGGAGTGGCTGCGGGTGCGGCGCGAGGCCCACAACACGGCGCGGGCGCTGCTCGACCGCTTCGGCCTCGGCGGCCGCCTGCGGCACAAGCCCCGGCAGCTGTCGGGGGGCGAGATGCAGCGGGTGGCGATCGCCAGGGCTCTCGTGACGCGGCCGCGGGTGCTCCTCGCGGACGAGCCGACCGGCAACCTCGACGAGGCCACGGGGGGCGGAATCCTCGACACGCTCTGCGAGTTGAACCGCGCCGACGGCCTTTCTATAGTGCTCGTCACGCACGACGCGGCTGTCGCCCGGCGGGCCGACCGGATCGTGCGGTTGGCGGCGGGCCGTGTCGACGATGCCGCCGATCCGTCAGCCAGGCGGCTGGCCGGCTGAGCCTGTTTTCAAGGCCACGACTGCCGCCCGCCCGGACCCGTCAGGAACCTCGCCATGCCGCGGATGATCTTCATGAACGACCGCCTCGTTCCCGAGGAGCAGGCGGTCGTGAGCGTGTTCGACCACGGCCTGCTCTACGGCGACGGCGTCTTCGAGGGCCTCCGCAGCTACTCCGGCAAGGTGTTCCGGCTCGACGC
>JBJTRH010000151.1:0-3094 GCA_046076065.1 Planctomycetaceae bacterium
CTACGGCAACCTCCGGTCCAACGGCTACATCCCCGTCGGCACCACGGCAGAATATGTGGGACCATTCGTCGGCAACGCCGTACTGTGCCAAAACGGTGTCAACGCTGGACTCGCCGGCACAGATCTCGAAGTCGGTGCCTACATTCCCGGCCTCACGGACTGGGCCGGCATGATTAGCGTGGGCGGCTACGCGTACGGCAACGCCCGCTACAACCTCTCCAACGGCCAGGACGTGGTGCCCTGGTTCGGCGGTGTCTACACCCGTCTCGACATGACGTTCATCGAGAACTGGGACTTCTCGCTGCAGTACAACAACGACAGCTACTTCGACTCCACCGGGTTCGCGCGGCTCACCTACCGCATGGGCGGGAGCCGCCGGCGCAACGTGCCCGACCAGATGGAGCAGCCGATGATGCGGAACGAGCATGTCGTCCGCGCCCACCAGGCGCCGATCGTGGCCGTCAATCCCGAGACAGGCACGCCATGGCGGGTGTTCCACGTCGACAATGCCGGATCCGGCGTCGGCAACGGCTCGGCCCAGTCGCCCTACACGTCGCTCGCCTCGGCCCGCGACGCCGCCACGAACCCCTACGACATCGTCTACGTGCACCGCGGCACGAGCGCGCAGAATCCGTATGTGACTCCCGTCTCAGGCTACTCGTTCAACGCCCCGAACCAGTACCTCATCGGCGAAGGCAGCAGCCTCGCGATCCCGACGCTGTCCTGCGGCGGCCGCACCTTCTTCGCCGGCAGCGCGAGTTCGGAGTATCCGGTGCTGAGCAATCCTCTCGCCGCCGCCATCGTGGTCAATCAGCCCGGCACGGTCGTCGACCACTTTCAGATCGTGGGATCCCGCGTCGGGATCAGCGACGGCACGGGCTTCATGGCAGGGGTGGCCAGCATCTCCGACGTGATCATCACGGGCAGTGGTCCCGGCCAGCGAGGCGTCGAGATCGCAAACTCCACGGGCACGTTCAACTTCGATCGCGTTCGGCTCAATGATCTCACGAACGACGGATTCGTGATCTCGGCCGCGAATGCAGACGTGAACATCACCAACTCGACGCTCACCGGCGTCGTGGGCAACGGCGTGCTCGTCACGGGCTCCGGTGCTCGGGTCGACGTGGCGGCCTCGACGGTTCAGCGCAGCGTCGGCACGGCCGTCAACGCGGCCGGCCCACTCACGCAGGTGACGCTCGCAAGTTCCACGATCTCCGACACCCGCGGCGATGCGGTCGTCGCCTCGGGCTCGGCGGCGGCGATCGGCCTCCAGGCGGTCCAGATCCTCCGCGCCGAGGGCTCGGGCCTCGTCGCGTCGGGCAACAACGCACTGATCTATGCCCGCAACACCGCCGTCGTGACATCGGGCAGCGACGGAGCCGTGGTCTCGGGCGTCGATGCGAACATCGTGCTCGTGTCGTCGACCATCGGTGCGGCCGACGGCTTTGGGGCGCTGGTGTCGGGATCGGCCGCCGGGCTGTATCTCACCGGCAGCTCGACGATCGCCGATTCCGCGTCGGACGGCATCCATGCCGTCGGCAATGACGCGCAGGTGCTGGTGCAGGACTCGCAGGTTTTGAACTCCAACGTCAACGGCATCTTCGTGAGCAACACCACGAACGGCAACAGCCAGGTGTCACTGGTGAGGTCGACGATCGATGGCGCGAATGGCAACGGGATTCTCGCGATCGGGGTCAGCGGTTCCGATGGCGTGGTCCAGGTCTACTCATCGCAGATCGCCAACACGTCGGTTGCCGGCATCGAAAGCATCCGGAGCAACATCGATGTGGGCCGCGACCCGACCACGCCGGGGGCCGCCAACTCGACGATCGCCAACGCGGGCGGCTGGGGCATCCTCTCGTCCTTGTACTCGAAGGTTCGGGTGCAGAACACGGACATCTCGGGCGTGGGCATCGGCATCGAGGTGGATGGAAACCCCGACTTCGGAAATCCGCCGGCGACCGCTCTCGCCAACAATCTCACCGCCCTGAGCAACAGCATCTCCGTCACGGGCAGCACCGGCATCCTGATCACGGCCAACCACGTGCCCCAGCCCGGGGTGCCCACTACGTACGCGAACGGCCTCCTGCTCCAGAACCGGATCACGGCCTCGGGCAGCTCGACGGGTGTCACCGGCATCGCGTTGGTCACCACGAACCCGACCTCACCCCCGAGCGTTCTGCCGAGCATCGTGATCACCGGTGCGTTCGGTACCACCGACCTGAGTGCCCAGAACCTCGGCACTGCCGTCGTCGAGAATCCGGCGCCCGAAGTGGGGTGGAACTTCCCGCTCACGCGAACGCCCCCGGAACTGCCGCCCACCCCGCCCCTGCCGACGCCTCCGTGACCGTCGTCACCCGCACGGACGCTCCCGCACACCATCCGGAATCGTCGAGACCATGCAACGCAGAGTCCTGACAACGAGCCTCATCCTGGCGGTCGCCCTCGCGTGCGGCCCCCGGACGGCGTCGGCGCAACTGGGGCAGACGGCCATGGCCCCGGCAGGCGGCCTCGTCAACGGGGCCGTGGCGAGCCTGGCGAATGCGAACGCCAACGGGCCGGGCTGGCTGTATTACGGCATCAACGCGGCCGACCGTGGTCTCGGCTACAACGGCAGCTACATGACGCTGGGTGGCTACATTCCCTACTCCGAGGACGGTCTCGGCGGGCTCTGGGCGGCCGACCTCCGCGGCCACTTTTCGGTCAATGGTGGCTTCTTCTCCAACGTGGGTGCGGTCCGAAAGCAGTTTCTCGGGGGCACCCTCCTCGGTGTCGGCGTGTACTGGGACTACGACGGCGACCAAAACCAATACCCAGCCAACGGGATCCTGGGAACGCATTGGGGCCAGTTCGGGCACTCCTACAACCAGGTCGGCGTGAGCGGCGAGTGGCTGACCGACTTCGGCAACGTGCGCAGCAATGGCTACATCCCGGTGGGCACGACGGCCTACACGATCGGCGCGCCCGGGTCACCCTTCTACGGCAAAAACATCCTCTGCCAGTACGGCCTCGATGCCGCCCTGGGCGGGGCCGACCTCGAGGTGGGCGCCTACATCCCCGGTCTCAACGACTGGGCCGGCATGATCAGCGTGGG
>JBJTRH010000152.1:0-2756 GCA_046076065.1 Planctomycetaceae bacterium
CGCCCGGTCGAACGCCGCCTCCACGATCGCCAGTTCCGACGACGGCAGCACCGTGCCCGGCAGGAGTTCCACTTCCTCGCTCGTGGGCCGGTCGCGGAGCAGCCAGGCGGCCCAGCCGATGGATGCGGCAACCAGGCCCAGCGCGATCACCTGGGCGGGCCCGGGCCGGAAGGATCCACGTGCCGCCGCAGACGTGTCGTTCGATTCCATGACTGGCTCTCGATGCAGGTGGTGGACGGTCGGCGAAACAGCTCAGGCCGCCTGGCGCCGGACGTCCCGGCGCGGGAGTCGCACGGTGACCGCCATGCCTCCCTCGGGGCAGGCGGCGACGTGCAGGCGGCATCCGCAGCGGGTGGCGAGTTCACGCATCGCAGCCGGGCAACGGTCGTCCGCCGGCGTGCAGGACCCCGAGTCGGCGATTTCGACCTCGATGGCGTCGGCGGTCTCGACCACGGTGACGACGACCTCGTGGAGCGGCGGACCGTCGCCGCTCGACCGAGTGGCGGCGACGAGCGCGTCGGACACGAGCCGATCCACGAGCCCGCGCAGCGCCGCTGCGTCGCCCGGAACCCGCGTGCCGGGAGCCGCGTCGATGGCGACCTCCACGATCTCCGCGTCGGCATGTCGGGACCGCGCCGCCGAAACGGCCTCGTCGAGCAGGCCGCGCAGGGCGACGCCCGCGGTCGGCAGGTGCAGGATCCGCGGCTCGGCGGAGTCCGGGACGGCATGATGGGGCTGACGCATGGGAATCCTTTCCCGAAAGGCGACGGCGGGCGACTCGGGGGCGACTAGCCGGCGACGGCGGCGCGTGAGGCAGACGACGCGCCGCAGGTCTCTTCCATGAGCCAGCGGTTGACGTCGGCGAGCATCACCCGCGATAGCGGGGCGATGTCCGGATAGATCCGCATCGCGAGGGCGGCGCCGGCGGCGTGGAACAGCCGGAGCGTGCGATCGGTGTGGGCGGCGTTCGCGGCCGCGTCGGCCGTGGTGCAGCAATGGAGCATCGCCATCCGGCGCACCGCGGCGACGCGGGCAAACAGCGATTCATCGAGCGGAAACCTGCCGCCCAGCGAGACCACGCCGGCGAACGACTCGGGATGCCTGCAGCCGATGCGAAAGGCCTCGGTGCCCGCCGCGGCGTGCCCGACGAGCCAGATGCGGCGGGGATGGACGCTGAGCCGCGACGCCACCAGGTCGATCGCCTGCCAAACGGCCGTCGCGCCCCCGGTGGCCCGCACCGCCACGAAGTTGCGAAGACTGAGCCGCGGCATCACGCGGGCGAGGTCGACCCCGTCGCCGAGCGGATCCGAAACCCAGACCAGCAGCGGGTAGTCGTAGCCCGGCTCGTAGCCCTGCGGCACGAACACCGGCATGCCCCCCGTCCAGTCGGCGAGCGCGTGGTCCCGCGAGGGCCGCTCCGTCGCCCGCGTGGACCGTCGGCCTCGGGACGGGTTCGCGTGTCGACCGCTCATGCGTCGCTCCTCGGAAGGCAGTGGTCTGGCGGCCCCGATGGGGACACCGCAGGACGGCGGGTTCTAGCCCACGCCTCGGCGGTGGAGCAACGCCAACGGGCCCCGGACCGCGGCCCCGTGGCAAGGCGGGCAAGCGGCACAAGGAAGGCGGGGCGTCAGGCGGTGGCCGTGAGCCGGTTCATGGCCGCCACGAGGTCCTTGACGGCGGCGATGCTCTTGTCGAGCGCCGCCCGCTCCGTCGGAAGGAGGTCGAGTTCCACGATCTTCTCCACGCCGCCGCTGCCCAGCACGACGGGCACGCCGACGAAGTAGCCGCCGACGCCGTACTCCTTGTCGCAGTAGGCGGCGCAGGGCACGAGCCGCTTCTTGTCGCGGACGACGGCCTCCACCATCTGCGCGGTGGCCGCGGCGGGGGCGTAGTAGGCGCTGCCCGTCTTCAGGAGCGCGACGATCTCCGCGCCACCGTTGCGGGCCCGGTCGACGATCGCCGCCAGCCGGTCGGCCGGCACCAGCTGCGTGACGGGAATGCCGCCGACGCTCGTGCAGCTCGGGATCGGCACCATCGTGTCGCCATGGCCGCCGAGCAGCATCGCGGAGATGTCCTCCACGCTCACGCCCAGTTCGAGCGCGAGGAACGAGCGGTAGCGGGCGGTGTCGAGAATGCCGGCCTGGCCGATCACGCGGGCGGCCGGGAATCCGGTCACCTGGAAGGTTCGCTGCACCATCGCGTCGAGCGGATTGGAGACCACGATCACGACGGCGTCGGGGCTCGTCTCGCGGATCTTCGCCGCGACGTCGCCCACGATCTTCGCATTGGTCGAGAGCAGGTCGTCGCGGCTCATGCCGGGCTTCCGCGCGATGCCGGCGGTGACCACCACGACGTCGCTGCCGGCCGCGTCGGCCCAGTCGGTGGTGCCCGTGACCCGGGCATCGAAGCCGACGATGGGCGAGGCCTCGAACAGGTCCAGCGCCTTGCCGGCGGGCATACCCTCGGTGGCCGGGATGTCGAGGAGCACGATGTCGCCGAGCTCGGCCGCCGCGCACCAGTGGGCGGTGGTGGCGCCGACGTTTCCGGCTCCGATGATGGCGATCTTCGCGCGTCGCATGGATGGACTCCGTGGGATGGGGGTGGGGGCGGCAGGACGGTCCGAGGGCGATATCTGAAGCGAGCGGGCCGGCGGCGCGAAGGGGGGCGGCCTCACCCGGCCGGCAGGTCGATCCGCTCCGGGAGCGCCTCCCGCCGGGCCTGCTCGGCACGACGGGCCGCGCGGGCCGACGACCAGC
>JBJTRH010000153.1:0-16378 GCA_046076065.1 Planctomycetaceae bacterium
GGGCAACGCCGACGCGGCCTGCAACGCCCACATCGCCTGCCATGCGGCGAACGTGGCGCTCTTCCTGGGGCGGCCCGTGAAGCTCGACACCGAGTCGTGGCAGTTCGTGAACGACGATCAGGCGAACCGGCTGCGGTCGGAATCGCTCCGCGAGCCCTGGAGGCTGTGACCATGAGATCGCATTCGTGTGCCGTGGTCGCCACGGCCCTGGTGTTCGCCGCCGGCTGGGTCCATGCCCAGGAGGCCGCGGCGCCGCGCGAGCAGGAGCTCCTAGCAGTGATCCGCTCGGAGACGCCGGAGGCCGACAAGGCCCTGGCCTTCAAGGGGCTGGCGGTGCACGGTTCCCCCGCGTGCGTGGCCGACGTGGCCACCTACCTCGGCAACGAGCGGCTCTCGTCGTGGGCCCGGATCACGCTCGAGGCGATTCCCGGCGACGAGGCCTCGGCGGCCCTGCGGGCTGCGGCTGGCCCCGGCACGCCGCTCGGGAGCCGGCAGCTCACGGGCGTGATCAACTCGCTCGGCGTGCGGCGCGACGCGGCCGCCGTGCCCCTGCTCGTCGCCCGGCTCGGCGACGGCGACCCGAACGTCGCGGGGGCGGCGGCCGCCGCCCTCGGCACGATCGTCACGGCCGATGCGGCCGCGGCACTCTCGCAGGCGCTCGCCACGGGAACGCCGGATCGCGACACCGTGGCCGAGGCGTGCGTCGTGTGCGGCGAGCGGCTGGCAGCGGCTGGCACCGCGGCAGCGGCGACCGCTCTCTTCGATGCCGTGCGGACGGCCGACGTGTCGGAGCAGCGGCGGGCCGAGGCGTGGCGGGCCGCGATCCTGGCCCGCGGTCGCGAGGGCGTGCCGCTGCTCGTCGAACTGCTGCAGGCGCCGTCGCAACGGCTCTTCAACATGGGACTCTTCACGTCGCGGGAGTTCGCAGCAGGCACCGACCGCGACGCGGCCCTCGCCTATGAGGTCGATCTCGCGCTTCTCAAGGCCGCGAGCAGCTCCGGGCCGCTGCCTGCCGACCGTGCGGCGCTCGTGATCGACCTGCTCGCGGATCGCAATGCCGGCGGTGCCAGCGCGGCCGTGCAGCAGGCGCTGCTGGAATCGGCTGCGGCGGGCGAGCCCGTCGTGCGAATGGCCGCCATCCGCGCCGTCGGCCGATGCGGTGATGCGGCGGCCGCCGACCGACTCCTCGACCTCGCCGAGCAGGGCGACGCGGCCATCGTCGCCGCAGCGCGGCAGGCCATCGCAGCGATGACGGCCGATGGCGTGGACGAGCAGATCGTGGCGCGGCTCGACGCCGGCACCGCCCTGCCGCTCGTCGTGGGCCTGATCGGGGATCGTCGGATCCTCGCCGCTTCGGCCAAGGTCCAGCCCCTGGCCGACCACGCCGATCCGGCCGTTCGCGCGGCCGCGATCGCAGCGCTCGGCTCGATCGTGAGCCTCCCGGATCTCGGCATCCTGGTCCGCAGGGTTGCACGTCCGCGGGACGACGCCGAGGCCGCCGCCGCCACGACGGCCCTCAAGGAAGCGGCTGTGCGGATGGCCGACCGCGACGGCTGCGCGGCGGTGATCGCGGAGGCGATCGGCTCGGCAGGGCCGCGGGCCGGCGTGCTCGTGGACACGCTCGCCGATGTGGGAGGAGCCACGGCGCTGGCCACCGTCGCCGCCGCGGCGAAGTCGGGCGATCAGCCACTGCAGGATGCCGCCACGCGAGTCCTCGGGAAGTGGATGACGGCCGATGCGGCGCCGGTGCTTCTGGACCTGTCCACGACCGACAAGGCCGGATCCTACCGCGGCCGGGCGCTGAAGGGCTACCTGCGGATCGCGCGGCAGTTCGCCCTGCCGGAGACTGAGCGGGCCGAGATGTGCCGCCGGGCACTCACCGCGGCGCAGGATCCGGCCGACCGCAAGGCCGTGATCGAGATCCTTGTCCGCTACCCGCACGCCGCCACGCTCGCGGTGGCGAAGGAGGCCGTCGCACTGCCCGACGTGGCCGACGAGGCGAAGGCGGCGGTGACCGCGATCGAGGCGAAGCTCGGGAAGAACTAACGGGCGGGGTCAGTGGTGCCTGACCAAGCCCTCGGCATCGACGAGCCTCCGCTCCGCCGCAAGGTCGAGGTCGCGGCAGAGCACGAGATAGGCCGCTCCGGCCACCACGAGCCCGACGAAGATCGTGCCATCGAAGCCGAGGGTTCGGGCAGCCGGCCCGGTGTAGGGAGTCGTCATCATGAAGGGCACCATCGCCACGGTGGCGAGCGCGTAGGCGGCCTGCCCGCGCCAGCCCCAGCGGCCGTAGATGCCGTCGGGCTTGAAGATCTCGCGGATCGAATACGCTCCCTTCCGCACGAAGAAGTAGTCGACGAGGTTGATCGCCGTCCACGGCGTGAACAGGTAGCCGAGGAAGATCAGCACGTTGCCGTAGAACGACGTGAATCGCTCCACGCCCACGAGCCGGGCGATCGCCCAGACGAGCACGAACATCGCCAGGATGCCGAGGGCCCGGATGCGGCGGCTGGGACGCACCGGCCGCACCGAGTCGGCGATCGAGATCAGCGACATCATGCCGCCGTACTGGTTGATTGCCATGATCGACAGCAGGCCGACGAACTGGGCCACCACCGCGAGCGTGCCGAAGCCCGGCCAGAGCTGGTCGCCGACCTCGCGAAACGCCTCCACCGGCGAGCGGCCGCCGCCCCCCGCCGCCCAGAGCACGGCGCCGAGACCGAACACCCAGATCGCCGACAGGGCGCTGGGCAGGTAGGTCCACCAGAAGGTTGCCCGGACGCCGACATCGGCGGGCAGGTAGCGGGAGTAGTCGGACACGTAGGGCGCCCAGCCGAGCTGGAAGCCGGCGACGATCGTGAACACCGTCATGAACGGGCCGATCCGGAAAGACCCTGGCGTCCAGGCATCGGCCGGCAGAGAGGGCGAATGGATCGCCGCGAGCGTGAGTCCGATCATCACCAGCACGAGCGGCCACGCGAGCCACTGGTTGATGCGGTGGATCCAGTGGTAGCCGAAGAAGGCCACGCTAGCCGCCACCGTGGCAGAGAAGAGATAGCCGACGTCGGGATCGAGCCCTGCGAGGGCGTGCAGGGCGTCGCCGGAGAGGATGGCGTCGGAGGTGTTGAAGGCCACGTAGTTGACGAAGGCGAACACCCACACCGTGGCCGCAGCGCCGAGGTAGCCGAACTGCGGCCGCGACTGCACGAGCTGCGGCAGGCCGAGCTGCGGGCCCTGAGCCGAGTGGAAGGCCATGAAGAAGGTGCCGAAGAGCGCGCCCAGCACGGTGGCCACGAGCGTCCACACGAGCCCGGCCCCGGCCGACGCGGTGGCAATGCCGGTGGCGAGCCCGGTGAGGTTCACGCCGCTCACGAACCACAGGGCGCCAAGGTGGCGGACGGTGCCGTGCCGCTCGGCGGCCGGGATGTAGTCGATCGAGTGCAGCTCGATGCCGGGAGGCTGCAGCGGTTCAACAGACGCTTCGGACATGGGCGTGCTCGGGACCATGGCCACCGGCGGATTCGGGGCTGCAGCGGTATCGCGGCAGCAGCATAGCGACGGTGGTCGGGATGGGGCACCGCCGACGATGGCGGCCCTGCAGGGGGCCGCGGCCCAATGTTTGCAGAGGCGACACCCCGGGCATACCATCACGCACTGCCCCCCAGCCACTTCCCTCCCTCTGGATCCGCTTCTGGACGCCCACACCCGCCGACTGTGTTGCGCCGCTCCCGATTGGGGCAGGCACAACCCGCGAGTGATCCAGAGGATCGTGGATGGCCCAGCGTCGAGCGCCCCTGCGGGGCGCGTCGATGCGACGGTTCCGAGGCCTCTCTAGGAGCGCGCAGACGGTGATGGTGTGCGGCGATCAGTCTCGCCTGCATAATGCACCTCCCCCGCCGCTCAGGTTCGCTCGTTTTCGCCGCCGTCGCCCTCGTGTCGCTCGCGGGCCGCGGTCACGCCCAGGCACCCATCACGTGGGCGAATGCCGGCACCGCGTTCGCCACCGATGCCAACTGGATCGGCGGCCTCGCCCCGCAGAACGACACCACGACCAACCTGGCCTCGTTCGGCGACATCTCGGTGCAGCCTTCGCTGGCGTCCGCTCGCAGTGTGGCGGGGCTGGTGTTTGCAGGCTCCACGACGGGCACGCTCTCCGGTGGCAGCCTGCTGACGCTTGGCGCCTCGGGGATCACCGTCAACGCCTCGGCCGGCATCACGACGCTCTCCACACCGTTGTCGCTCGCGGCAAACCAGTCGTTCACGGGTGATGCCACGTTGCGGATCACCGGAACGGTCGCCACGGGCGGACGCATTCTCACGCTGGCCGGCGGCCACGTCTCCAACGCCATCACGAGCATCGTCAGCGGCTCCGGCGGCATCCGCAAGACCGGCACCGGCACGTGGACGCTCTCGGGCAATAACACGTACACGGGCACGACGACCGTCGCGGCGGGAAGCCTGGTGTTCACCACAGCCGTACCCGGGCCGATGCAGATCGACGCCGGCGCGATGCTGACCCTCAATAACGGCGGACTGAGCCTCTCGTATATCGAGAAGCCGATTTCCGGCGACGGCATCCTCACGATCGACTGTCCCAACGCGACCACGCACCTCCGCACCAACTCCACGTTCTCGGGCACCACGCTCATCACCGCCAACAGCACGCTGACGTTCGGCGGCGGCAACGCGGGGGGCATCGCCACCGGTTCCCTTGCCGGCCCCATCGTGATGGGAACCAACGCCCAGTTCTCTCTCTTGCGATCCAACACCCTGACCTATGGCGGCGCCATCTCCGGCCCGGGATCCATTTTCAAGAACAACGGCGGCACGACCGCGTTGACCGGCAGCAGCACCTTTTCAGGTGGCACACGGATCTACGGCGGACTGATCGAGTTCACGAACCTCGACAACCTTGGGAGCGGCACGGTGCGGCTCGACGGCGGGGGGATTCGCTGGGCCGCCGGCAGTACGGTCGACCTATCGGGCCGGCTCGCCCCGTTGGGCGACGGGAGCTACCTGTTCAACAACGGCGGCGGAACGTTCGACACCAACGGCAACGACGTCACACTTGCGTCGGTCCTCAGCGGCAGCACCAGGTCCGGCGGCGTTGGCGGCGGCCTGACGAAACTCGGCACTGGCACGCTCTCGCTCGCGGCGGCGAACACGTATCCGGGCACCACCACGATCTCCGCCGGGGCCCTTCGCATCGGCACGGGTGGAACGACCGGCTCGATTGCCAGCGCGTCGGTCGTGAACAACGCACTGCTCGTCTTTGACCGTGCCGACGACTTCACCTTCGGGATTCCCATCTCCGGCACGGGCGGGCTGCTCATGCAGGGTGGCGGCAGGCTCATCCTCACCTCGAGCAACAGCTTCACCGGCACCGCCAGCGTCGCCTCCGGAACGCTCGCGGTCGGAAACGGCGGTACGGCAGGGTCGCTCACCGGAGACATTGCCAACGCCGGCGCTGTCGTGTTCAACCGCTCTGACGCCGTCACCTACGCCGGAGCCTTCTCGGGCACGGGCACGGTCGTGAAGGCAGGCGTGGGCACGCTGTCCCTCACGGGATCGAGCACGGGATCGGGGAATGTCACGGTCGCTGCCGGAACGCTCTCGATCGGCGCCGGCGGCACCTCTGGTTCACTCGCCGCGCCGGTCGTGAACCAGGCGACCGTCGTATTCAATCGATCCGACGCCTCCACCTACGCCGGTGCCATCTCGGGTACGGGTGGCGTCGTGAAGTCCGGGAGCGGCCTGCTCTCGCTCCTGGGTGACAACACGTTCACGGCACCGCTCACGATCACCGGCGGCACGGTCGGCATCGGCAGCGGAGGCACGAGCGGCTCAATCGTGGCCGATGTCATCACGGGCGGCGTGCTCGCGTTCAATCGCTCCGATGCCGTCACGTTTGCCGGGACCATCTCCGGCACCGGCTCACTTGCCATGGTGGGCCCGGGGTCGCTCACGCTCTCGGGCAGCAACTCCTACACGGGTCTGACGACGATCTCCACGGGCACGCTCACGATCGGCACCGGCGGCACGGTTGGCTCGATCGCCAGCGGCACCGTCGCGAACGGCGGGGTGCTTCGCTTCAATCGCTCCAGTGCGTTCGCCGTCGGCGGATCGATCACGGGAACGGGATCGGTAGCCGTGCTCGGTGGCGGTACGGCCACGTTCGGCCGGGCGAGCACGTTCACCGGCGACCTCAGCGTGACCGGCGGTGGCATCGTCGCCTCGACGGCCGCGAATCTTGGGAGTGCCTCGGGAACCGTGCGACTCGTCGGCTCGACCCTCACCGCCGGCGGTGGCTTCACCGCGACCCGCAGCCTCGTGCTCGCCACCGGTACGGTGGCGGTGCCTTCCGGTGTGATGCTCCAGTGGGATGGCCTCGTGTCGGGCGCCGGTGGCCTCGCGAAAACGTCGTCCGGCACGCTCTCGCTCACGGCCGCCAACACGTTCACCGGCAGCCTCGCAGTGCAGGGCGGCCTCGTGCAGTTTTCGACGCTTGCGAACCTCGGCAGCGGCAGCGTGTCGCTCGACGGCGGCGGCCTCCGCTGGGCCACGGCTTCGACGGCCGATCCTTCGTCCCGACTGCTGCCCCTCGGTGCCGGCGGAGCCACGTTCGACACCGGTGGGAATGACGTCAGCTTTGCAACGGCCCTCTCGGGTACCGGGCAACTCGTGAAGACGGGATCGGGCGTGCTCGTGCTCTCGGCGACGAATGGCTACGGCGGCGGCACGCTTGTCACCGGCGGGCTCGTCGGCTTCACGTCGCTTGCGACGCTGGGGAGCGGCCGGATCACGCTCGACGGCGGCGGGCTCCGCTGGGCGGCGGGCTCGACGGCCGATCCGTCGAGCCGGCTCGATCCCCTGGGCGCGTCCGGCGGCACGTTCGACACCGGCACCAACGCCATCACGATGGCGGGCGCGATCTCAGGCTCGGGCGGCCTGACGAAGTCCGGCCTCGGCCGGCTCACGCTCTCGGCGTCGAATGCGTATGCGGGGGCGACGGCGATCACGAGCGGCACGCTGCTCCTCGGCAATGCGGCGGCGATTCCGTCAGCGTCGATCATCACGGTGGCGTCGGGCGCGGTTCTCGACCTGGGGGCCTTTTCGGCCACCCTCAATGGCCTCCAGGGCCAGGGGTCGGTCGCGATCGGCACCGGCACGCTCACGCTGGGGGCCGACGGGGGCACCGCCACGTTCTCCGGCACGCTTGCCGGCACCGGCGGCGTCATGAAGGCGGGCAGCGGCACGATCACCCTCGCCGCGGCCAACACCTATTCGGGCGCGACCACGGTCGCCAGCGGCATCCTGCGTGTGACCCACGCGGATGCACTCGGCAGCACGTCGGCTGGCACGACCATCACCGCCGCCGCCTCGCTGGAGGTGGACGGAGTTGCACTCAACGCGGAGCCGATCACCCTCTCGGGGTCAGGGGCGGGTGGAGCCGGGGCCGTCATCGGCTCAGGCACTGGCTCGCTCGGTGGCCGCCTCACACTCGCGGCTGCCACGGCGATCGGGGGCAGCGGCACCATGACGGTTTCAGGCAGCATCGGCGAGAGCGGCGGCACACACAGTCTCACGAAGCTCGGCGCCGGCACGACGATCCTCGCCGGCACGAACGGCTTCTCGGGTGGGCTCACGCTGACGAGCGGCACCGTGGCGTTCTCTGCCGACGTGAACCTCGGTGCCGCGGGCGGAGCGGTGACCTTCGACGGCGGTGCGCTGCAGGCCACGGCCTCGCTGGCATCGTCACGTGCTGCCACGGTCACCGGCGCTGGCGGCACGCTGGTGGCGGACCCAGCGACGACGCTCACCTGGAACGGATCGATCGGCGGCGTCGGCGGCATTCTCAAGACCGGCCAAGGCACGCTGGTGCTTGGCGGCAGCAACACGTTCTTGGGCCAGCTCACGATCGCGGCCGGAGCGGTGGGATATGCCTCGGATTCGAACCTCGGCCCAAATGGCGTCGTGATCGGCAGTGGCACGCTCCGGTTGCCTGCCGGAGGGACGAGTCTCCGTGTCTATACCGACCTCGCGGGCGCCAACGCGACGATCGACACCAACGGAGGCTCATCGGAGGTGGGAGTCGGTCTGACGGGCACCGGTGGGCTGACCAAGGCGGGGCTCGGCACGCTGACGCTTTTCGCCGGCAATGCGTACGGCGGTGCGACGAACATCACGGCCGGCAGCCTCCGTCTTGGCAACTCCGACGCCTTGCCCGATTCCACTCCGCTCACGATCGCCGCTGCCGCGACGTTCGACATGGCCGACGCGAACGAGACGATCCGATCGCTCGCCGGAACAGGGACGGTGGTGCTCGGCGTCGGCACGCTGACGGTCGGGGCGGGCAACGCATCGTCGTCATTCGGGGGTGTGATCGCCGGCACGGGTCAGGTCGTCAAGACCGGCACCGGCGTGCAGGCACTCACCGGAACCTCTTTCGGATCCATGTCGGTGGCCGCGATGGGCGGCCTCGTCGAGTTCGGCACGCCCGCCGCCTACGCAGGCACGCTCTCGTTCGATGGCGGCGGTCTCCGCTGGGCGGCCGGCACCAGCAAAGACTTCTCGAGCCAGATCTCCACGATCGGCGGGGGCGGCGTCGTGTTCGACACGGGCACCAATGCCGTCACCTTCACGACGGGCGTGATGGGCAACGGCGGGCTCACCAAGTCGGGCAGTGGCACCCTCACTCTCGCTGCGGCCTCGTATTACGCGAACGCGACCACTGTATCGGCTGGCACCCTGGCACTCGGTGTGGCCAATGCCCTGCCCACCTACGTTCCGTTGACGGTGGCGACGGGGGCCGTGCTGGCACTCAACGGGTACTCGACCGAAGTGGCATCGATCTCGGGGGCCGGTCGAGTCACGCTCGGGAGCGGCACCATGACGGTGGGCAGCGACGGGAACAGCACCACGTTTTCAGGTATCATCAGCGGCTCAGGGGGGCTGACGAAGGTGGGGGCCGGCACCCTCGCCCTCAGCAGCGGCCAAACCTACACCGGCACCACGCGGATCGAAGCGGGAGCGATCCTCCTCGGCTCCTCCGGTATCGCCTCGCCCTCGATCATCAACGGCGGTGCGCTCAGCTTCGGCTACAACGACCAGTTCGCCTGCACGTATGGCGGATCGATCTCCGGCACTGGCGAGGTGACCTCGGGACCGTGGCTAAAGTTTACGGGGAACAACACGTTCAGCGGACCTCTGAACCACAGCAATGGCTTTCTCTGGATCGGCACCGGCGGGACGACGGGCTCGATCACGGCCAATATCACCAAGGGGCGTGGTGCCTCGGGGGTCGTTGCCTTCAACCGCTCCGACACACTGATCTACACCGGCACGATCTCCGGCGGCTTGGCCCGCATCGAGCAGAATGGTGCCGGTAATCTCGTGTTTACGGCCAACCACACCTACGCAACGTTCTACGGAGCGGCCGAGACGTTCATCACGTCAGGCACGCTCACCCTCGGGAGTGGTGGAACAACTGGTTCGGTTCCGACGCCCACATTGGTCAATGGCGGCGTGCTCCAGTTCAACCGCTCCGACGACTGGACCTACGAGGCTGCCATCTCCGATTACACACTGCTGATTGTCCCCCAAGCGGGAAGGATCGTCCAGCTTGGCACTGGCGCGATCACGCTCACCGGCAACAGTTCGTTCACGGCTGGCACGACGCTGGCCAACGGCACGCTGGTGCTCGGCTCTGCCAATGCGATCGGCACCTCTGGCACGATCACCTTCGCCGGCGGGGCGCTCCGCTTCAGTGCAGCCAACACCAGCGATGTCTCGGGGCGATTCAGCCAGGCGGCGGGGCCCCAGTATCGGATCGACACCGGCGGCCAGAGCGTGGCCTTCGCCACCGGGCTGACGGGCACGGGCGGCTCGCTGGCCAAGCTCGGCGGGGGCACGCTCACGCTCACCGCCAGCAACGCGTTTACGGCCGGCACGACGCTCACTGCCGGGACGCTCGCGCTGGGATCGGCCGGCGCTCTGGGCATCACGGGCACGATCTCGTTCACCGGCGGCACCCTGCGGGCCTCCGGCTCAAACACGACCGACTATTCCCCGCGGTTCAGCCAGGTGGCCGGACAGCAGGTGCGGCTCGACACCGCCGGCCAGAACGTCACGCTCGCGACCGCGCTTTCGAGCGTGGGCGGATCGCTCACCAAGCTCGGCAGCGGCACCCTCACGCTCTCCGGCAGCAACTCCTACGACGGCGGCACGACGATCGCCGGTGGCGTGCTGCGGCTCGCCTCGGCCAACCGGCTCGCCGACGGGGGCGACGTGAGCGTGACAGGCGGCAGCCTGGATCTCGGCGGCTTCGCCGAGACGATCGGCGTGCTGACGATGACCAGCGGCACGGTGACGAGCGGCACGATCTCGGCCACCGCCTACAACGTTTCGGGGGGTGCGCTGCTGGCGACGCTCGGGGGCACCGGGGGCTTCACGCAGTCGGGAAGCGGCCTCACCACGCTTGGCGGCACCAACAGTTTTCCCGCCGGCACGACGCTCTCCGGCGGCACACTCGCCCTTGGCTCGTCCGGGGCGATCGGGTCGACGGGTACGATCGCGTTCACGGGTGGAGTGCTTCGCTTCTCGGCGTCGAACACCACCGATTACTCGCCGCGGTTCAGCCAGGCCGCCGGCCAGCAGGTCCGGCTCGACACCAACGCCCAGAGCATCTCGCTTGCCGCGCCGCTCGCGAGCGCAGGTGGCTCACTGACCAAGCTCGGCAGCGGGACGCTCTCGCTCTCCGGCAGCAGCACCTACGACGGCGGTACGACGATCGCCGGCGGACTGGTGGCGGCGCTGGGGTCGGCGGCCCTTGGATCGGGGACGGTCACGGTGAACGCCGGCGGCACGCTCTGGATCGGCCCCGATGCCCTACTCGCCAATGCGATCGCGTCGTCTGGCACGCTGGCCTTCGCCGGCGGCGGCATCACCCGCTCGAGCCGCCTGTCGCTCGGCAGCGTGGCCGAGCTCATCGCCGGCAGTGCCGGGGCGCCCGTGGTGATCGCCCCGGAGATTACCTGGTTGCCCCGGTCGGGCTCGAACACCATCTCCGACATCCTCGATCTCCATGGGACGGCCGGCGCGGTGCAGATCGTGTCGATGACCTACGACCCGAGCCTGCTCGGCATCGTGCCGCCGGAGGCTGCGTTTCTCGGCTGGCAGACCGCGGGCGACTGGGCGAACGCGGTCCTCGGCAACATCGGTCCCGCCGGCTCTTCGGCTGTCATCGACGCCTCGGGCGACTTCGCGGTGCTCGGCGTCCAGCCCACCGCCGCCTACCTCGGCTCGTGGGGCCGCGACACGACGACCAATACCGTGTGGGCCGTCATCGATCACAATAGCCAGTTCGTGGCGGTGCCCGAACCGGCCATGCTCGGGATGGTGGCCACGGCGGTCGCCGTTGCGACCATCGCCCGGCGCGGAAAGGCCCGAAGCCGCCGGCGGACCAACGCAGAGGGGAGGTGACATCATCGTGAAGCCATGGAATGAGGTGCGTCGGGTCGCAGCCATGGGGCTGGCAGGCGGGCTCCTGGCGCCGCTGGCAGCGGGTGCAGCCGACGTGACGTTCGAGAAGCAGACGCTCACCGAGCGGTTCGTGGCCGAGGGCTGCGCCGTCGCCGACTTCGATCACGACGGCCACGCCGACATCACGGCGGGGAACCTGATCTGGCACGGCCCCGACTTCGCCCGCACGACGGAGTTCACGCCGCCGGCCGACAATCCCTCGGGCCCGTCGAAGACTCCCTACGACCCCGCCCGCGGCTACTCCGATTATTTTCTGGCGTTCGCCCACGACTTCACCGGCGACGGCTGGGCCGAGATCCTCGTGTATGGGCTGCCCGGCGAGCCGGCCCACGTGTTCGTGAACCCGCAGGGCCAGGCCGGCCACTGGGCGAAGCACGCGATCTTCGACGCGGCCGACGGCGAGTCGCCGGGGCTCGTCGACATGACGGGCGACGGCAAGCCCGAACTGCTCGTGCACTCGAGCGACCTCGTGAAGCCGCCGGAGGCGAAGGGCAAGGGCGGCGGGCAACTCGGGTACGCCGAGATCGACTGGACGAGCCCGCTCGGCAAGGCGCGATTCCACCCGATCACACCCCGCACCCCGGAGAACGACGCCAAGTATTTCCGGTACACGCACGGCTACGGCGCCGGCGACATCAACGGCGACGGCTGCATGGATCTCGTCACGAAGGAAGGCTGGTTCGAGCAGCCGGCCGACCGCAGCGCGGCGATCTGGCCGTTTCATCCGGGGCCCTTCGGACCCGCCAACGGCAACGGCGGCGCGCAGATGCTCGTGCTGGACGTGAACGGCGACGGCAGAAGCGACGTGGTCACGAGCTACGAGGCCCACGGCTGCGGCCTGGGCTGGTTCGAGCAGCGGGCCGACGGCTCGTTCGCCGAACACCGCATCATGGGGGCCGCAGCTGCCGACAGCGAGCAGGGCGTGACCTTCAGCCAGCTCCATGCCCTCGCGGCGGCCGACATCGACGGCGACGGCCTCCAGGACGTGGTCACGGGCAAGCGCCGCTGGGCCCACGGTGTGAACGGCGACATCGACCCCAACGCGCCGCCGGTGCTGTACTGGTTTCGGCTCGTCCGCGACGGCTCGGGCGGGGTCCGGTTCGTGGCCCAGCGGATCGACAACGACAGCGGCGTGGGCACGCAGGTGACGGTGGCCGACGTCAACGCCGACGCGAAGCCCGACGTGGTCGTGGCCAACAAGCGGGGCGTGTTCGTGTTTCGGCAGCGGTAGGACCGGTCAGGCCCGCAGGCCGAGGCCGAGCCGGTCGCGGCAGAAGGCGATGCTCCGCGCGAGTTCGCCGAGCTGATACTCCCGCTCGGCGGAGGCACGATCCGCTCCCGGCGGCGGGGCGAAGGGTTCGATCGCGCGGCCCTTCTCAGCCAGGGCCATGAAGGCGGCGAAGGCGGCGGCCTTGGCGTCAGGAAATGTCTTCCAGAAGCCGCGGTCATGGATCGGAAACGTCTTCGCGAAGCCGGAGATCGTCTCGATGTGCACCGTCACGCCAGGGCAGGCCTTCTCGAAGAGGTCGAAGAAGGCGGGCAGGTCGGTGCAGCCTTCGCCGATGGCGGTCCACTGCACGGCCACGCCCGCGGGCGTCCGCCAGACCATCGCGTCGCGGAGGCTCGTGGTGACCACGTGGGGGGCAAGCATTTCCAGGGCCCGCACGGGATCCTCGAGCGTCCAGCAGGCATTGCCTGAATCGAAGTTCACGCCCACGAACTCGGGCCCCGCCCGCTCGACGAGCGATTTCAGTTCCGCCGCCTGCATGTCGCCGGCGTGGTTCTCCACCGCGATCATCACGCCCGCGTCGAGCGCACGGCCGCGGGCCTCCCGGAGCACGGCCACGGTGTCGTCGATCCGCGCGGTGATCCCGCCGGGCGAGAGCCGGTCCTCCTGGTTGCCGAGGATCACGCGAAACGCCCGCGAGCCGAGGGCCTTGGCCATCCGGAGGCCGGTGGCGAGATGCTCCGCGGGCGAGCCGAACTCCTTCTTGAAGGTCTTCGACGTAGGGCAAATGCTCCACGAGCCTAGTTCGAGCGTCACGCCCTTGTTGGCCGCGTAGGCCCGAAGGTCGGCGAGCGCGGCATCATCGCTGCGACCCTCGAAGGGGCCGAAGTCGGTGATGAACACGGAGTCGCACCCGAGCGTCTCGGCGTGATCGACGAGCTGCCGTGCGTTCCACTTCAGCGCCCGGACGGCGAAGTTGTCGAAGCCGAGGCGGATGCCGCGGCGGCGAACGGCCGGGTCACCACCGCAGGCAAGGCCCGCAGTGGCTGCGACCGCCGTCGCCAGAAAACCTCGGCGGGGCACCGATCGGCAGGTGAAGAGAGACGCAGGCGTCGGCATGCCATCAGCCTACCCGCGCCGCCGCTGTGGCGGCTCCTCGATCCGCGGTGCCGGCGTGATCGCGGCGCGGTACGATAGGGACACCGCGGCGGACGCGGCTGATCCGCGAGCGAGGTGCATCGATGGCAGTCGAACTGCGGGATTTCTCGTGGCAGAGGATGATCGAGGCCGTGCAAGCCGTTCGTGAACGTGCGCTGCGAGCGACCGCCGCCCTCGAGCGGGCTGGCATCCCCTATGCCGTGGCCGGCGGCAACGCCGTGGCGGCGTGGGTGTCACGGGTGGACCGGGCCGCCGTGCGGAACACGCAGGACGTGGACATCCTCGTTCGCCGCAGCGACTTCGAAGCCGTGAAGGCTGCCCTGGAGGCGGTCGGGTTCGTTCACGCCCAGGTGATGGACGTGACCTGCTTCATCGACGGCCCGGGCGGCAACCCGCGGGACGCCGTCCACCTGCTGTTCGCCGGGGAGAAGGTCCGCGAGTCGTATCCGCTGCCCACCGCCGACGTCACCGAACGGGAACGGGCCGACGACTACCACGTCGTCGCCCTCGAGGCCCTCGTGCGAATGAAGCTCAACTCGTTTCGCGACAAGGATCGCATGCACCTTCGCGACCTGATCGCCCTCGGCCTCGTCGACGCCTCGTGGATCCCGACGTGCACCCCCGAGCACGCCGCCCGCCTCCAGCAGCTGCTCGACGACCCCGATGGCTGATCGACCGCGGCGGAGCAGCGGCTTCTTCATGGCCGCTCGCCGGCGGCATTCCTGATCCGATAGAGCGCCGCGTCGGTGCGGAGGTAGAGCGAGTCGCCCACCGCCGCGGGGGTGGCGAAGATCCGGCCGTCGAGATGATTCGTCGCAAGAATGCTCGGCTCGGCCCCCGACCCCGCCCCCGCATCGATCACGAACGTGTCGCCGTCACGGTTGCCCACGTAGATCCGGCCGTCGGCATAGAGCGGTGACGACGAGAAGTTGCCGCCGAGCCGGAGCGTCGCCACGGCCGAGCCCGTCTGCGCATCGAGAACCGTGGCCACGCCCTTGTCGCTCACCATGAAGAGCCGCTCGCCCACGACGAGCGGCGAGGGCATGCTCGGGGCGCCCTTTTTCTCCTGCCAGATGATCTCCGCCCCGCGGCCGTCGGCGGTGAGCTTCACGGCGAGGAGCCGCGGCTGGTTGAAGCTCGTGCTCATGAACACGAGGCCGTGGCCCGTCACCGGCCGGGGCACCACCGAGAAGCCGAGTTCGCCGTAGCTCATCCGCCAGAGCTCGGCGCCCGTCTTCGGGTCGTAGCCGTAGAGCCAGTCGGCGCCCGGCGACACGAGCACGTCGCGATTCCTCTGCTTCACGACGATCGGCGTGGCATAGGCCTTCTTGAGGTCGGGATTGTCGCGGAGCGGGCCCGAGCGGGGCGTCTTCCAGGCGATGCGGCCCGTGGCGGCGTCGAGGGCGGCGATCTCCTGCACGTCGCAGCCGTCACAGTTCACGATCAAGAGGCCGTCGTGGAGGACCGGCGTGCTCCCCGGGCCGTTCATGTGGTCGAGCCGCAGGTCGCGGTTCTTCCAGAGGATCTCGCCCGTGGACGTGTCGAGGCAGGCGGTGCCGTAGTCGCCGAACTGGCACCACAGCCTGCCAGCGCCGAGCACCGGCGACGGCGAGGCGAAGGAGTTGAGCGTGTGGATCGGCTGCGGGTCGTCGATCGCGAAGAGCTCGACGTCGTGCACGAGTTTTCCCGTGTCGCGGTCGACGGCGAGCGCCCGCAGGCTCACGCTGGATGCCACATTTCGCGGCTGGCTGCCCGGCACCGCCACCGCCCGCTCGGCGACGACCTCGGGCGGCGCCTCGTGCTCGATCGCGGTGGTCATCCACACGAGCCGCTCGTCGAGCACGGGCGACGACCAGCCGCGGCCAGGCAGCGGCGTCTTCCAGGCCACGTGGCTGGTCTCGCTCCACTCGGTCGGGAGATCCGCGACGGCCGTGGCATGCCCCTCGCCGGCTGGCCCCCGCCACTGCGGCCACGGCACGTCGGCCCATGCAAGCGACGCAAACAAGGTCCACACCATTGCAAGCGACCAGACCGCACCAGTGCGCAGCAAAAACCGAGTCATGAGCGATCTCCGAAGCCTCGCGATCAGAATACCGCGAGTCACCGCAGGCCCGCATCGCTTACGCGATTGCGGCTTCCTGGAGACCGAACTCAGCGAGGGGCTGCCGGTGTTCCGAGAGCCGGCGTATGCCCGGGCACCGATCCGCCGCAGGCGGATTGGTCGGCGCAGCCGGGATGGCGGAGCGCAGGCCGGTCTGAGTGAGCGGATGCCACGAAGGCATCCGCGAACGTCCGGCGATGGGGCATGGGCAACCCCGCCCAGCATCACCCGCAAGGCTCAAGTGTGACCCGTATTAGACCTTCTTCAGCGGC
This sequence comes from Planctomycetaceae bacterium, assembly GCA_046076065.1. Lineage (GTDB taxonomy): Bacteria > Planctomycetota > Planctomycetia > Pirellulales > UBA1268 > QWPN01. The sequence goes on from JBJTRH010000153.1 coordinate 16,301, forward strand.
CCGGCTGGCAATCGGGCCAATCGGCGGGACAATCGGATATGTCGAACGCCCCGGCGGCACGGACCCGCGGACCCCACC
>JBJTRH010000154.1:0-3661 GCA_046076065.1 Planctomycetaceae bacterium
CCCTGGGCAACACCCCAGATCCAGCACCAGATGGCCGCCGGTCCACACCGTGGCGGCCAGGGCATGAACGATCACCAGCAGCGGAAACACGGACACGGCAGCGACCGGGCAGCTGCTTCCACGATGGAAGCAATCTGCCGGGGCTGACCATGAAGGTGATCGTGGATCTGTGCGTGGTGCCGATTGGTGTCGGCGTGCACCTGGCGCCCACCATCGCCGCCTGCGAGAAGGTGCTCACCGAGGCCGGCCTCAAGAGCCAGCTGCACCCCAACGGCACGGCGATCGAGGGGGAGTGGGAGCCGGTGTTCGCCGCCATCGAGGCCTGCCACCAGGCGGTGCACGCCATGGGCTGCCCCCGCATCTACACGACGGTGAAGATCAACACCCGCACCGATAAGGACCAGACCCTGGAGGACAAGGTGGCCAGCGTGCAGGCCCTGCTCTGATGCCAGGCCACGGGGACGAGTCCGGGGAAGTGCTGGCGTTCTGGTTCGTGCAGAGCCGGCCGCGCCAGTGGTACGCCAAGGACCCGGCCTTTGACGCCCTGCTGCAGCAACGCTTTCTGGGGCTGACCCGACGCGCCATCGCCGGTGAACTCGGCGCCTGGGGCACGGAAGCGGCAGGAGGCCTGGCGCTGGTTCTGCTGCTCGATCAGTTCCCACGCCAGATCTGGCGCTACACCGCCATGGCCTTTGCCGGCGATTCCCAAGCCCTGGCACTTAGCCTGAAGGCGGTGGAGCTGGGCTGGCTGGAGGCGGAGCCCGAGCAGGCAAGGCGGCAGTTCTGGCTGATGCCGCTGATGCACAGCGAGGACCTTGCGGTGCAGGAGGCGGCACTGCCGCTGTTCGAGCGGTTCAGTGACCCCCGCACCGCCGACTTCGCCCGCCGGCACCGGGATGTGATCGCCCGCTTTGGCCGCTTCCCCCACCGCAACGCGCTTCTGGGGCGGGTGTCGAGCGCTGAAGAGCTGGCCTTCCTGCAGACACCGGGCTCACACTTCTGAAGCGGCTCAGCGCTCAGCTGGGGAGGGAGGCGGCAACCACTGGGGCGCGCAAGGCTGCCAGCCCTGCTGGCGCTTCTGGGCCCAGAGCTTGATCGCCTGCTCGCGGGTGAGTTCCTCCCGGCGCTTGAGCAGCGGCGGCTCGCCGCCGGCCATCACCTCCCCGAAGGTCACCTCAGGCTCTGACTCCAGCGGTCGTAACGCCGTGGCCTGAAGTGCAGCACCTGGCGGCCGTCGCTCAGCCAGCCTTCCCGGGGTGAGAGCGGCGGCCGGCCGGGCCTGTCCACGACGTTCATCTGCCGTTCAGGCCACCTCCGGCGCCCAGCCCTTCTGCCGCACCAGGTCATCGGTCCAGACCTGGCAGCGGCTGGTGAGGTGCTCGCCGTGAGCGATCAGCCCCTGGTGTAGCTGGCAAGTGAGCACCGGGATGCAGTTCACCCCGGCGTGATGGCGGAACCAGTGGCAGGTCATGCAGACCTTGCGGCTGCGGGTCCTGAGCAGCACAGCCTCATCGAGATAGGGCCACTCTTCAACTGGAGCTTCAAGCCGCGCGGCCAGAGCCGCAGGCCGGTGACGCGGGATGCCCACGTGACACGATCAGGAAGAACGCCTGTACTAGCACGATCTCCAGCGACGCCGGGGCGGGTCGCTTTTCGCGACGTTCCTCAAGACTCGTTACGGCGCTCAGCGCGGACGGGTTTTGGCTCGGCCGGCTTGCATCGGCTGGAGGGGCCATCCAGAGGCGTGCTGGGTCGCGGCTGGCGGATGGGGCTGGGGCGTGGATTTCTCATGGGTGATACTCCCGTGACCAGAGCTCAGGCTCCCCAACAGGGAGCCTCCCTGGCGGGGTCCATCCGGGTCTTAAAAGATCGCCCCACGGCTCCGGATCCACCAGCTTGGCTTACAGCTGCTGGCGACAGACGATCTGTTACAGGCATTCTAGTGTCCCGGCCCGGAAATAGTGTATGATAGTTGAACGTCTACAACAGGAGTAGTCCATTGGTCATGGGTCGTCCTCTTGCACCATTGATCCTAAGAGTTTGCGGAAAAACCCGCAAATAGGGTCGAGTTCTCCCTCCACTGAGCACATATCTCGTTGTTTTCGACGTTTGGCAGGTTTCAGCTGTGTTTGAGGTGAGTTTTTGGGAGTTTTTGGGGCCAGTTCAACCGCTGTTGCCTTGAAATTGGCACACCTCTGGGTAAATGGCCCCTCATGCCGCCTCCATGACAGGCTTGAGGATGTTGCTCAGACGGATCAGGTTGTAGGCGATCACGTGCAGGCCAAACACGCCGCTGACGTTTTCTTTGCCGCGCAGCTTGAATTGGCGTAAGCCGCTGAATTCCTTGATCCAGCCGAAAATCTTCTCGATGCCCCTGCGGGCATTGATTGACTTGGCATAGCCCTCGTGGCGTGTTGTGCGGCCATCAATGGCTGAGCCCCCACTGCGTGCGGTGTTTTGCGCGACGTGAGGAGTCACTCCCAGCCGGCGCATCTCAGCGACAAACCCTTTGGTGTCGTAGTTCTTGTCAGCGCCGATGGTCTTCCGGCGAGCGCCCGGGCGATCAGCGGCCATGTCCTTGGCAGCATCCCGCTCACCAAAACCATCCGCCAAGGTGACGCGACAATCGACCACCAGATCGTGGCGGTTCTCCATGAGCACATGCCCCCGGTAGCTCAGCTGTGCCGGATGGGCATTGGATTTCCGGGCCAGCATGGCCTCGGGATCCGTTGTGGATCGATGGGTGTCGTTGCTGAGCTTGATGCCCCGAAAATCGCCCTTGGCTCGCTTCTTCCCCTCCTTGGGTGCCCCGAATCCCTCTCCCGGTCCACTTGCTGGTGGCGGTGCATCCTCCTTGCCATCGATGCGCTCCAGGGAGGCATGGGACGCCCATGCCTGCAGCAACGTGCCATCCACTGAGAAGTGCTCTTCGCTGAGCAGTGGTTTCACCTCTGGCGAGCCCATGAGCTTGTCGAGGAACACACCCATCACCTCTTTGTTGAGGAGCCGTTGGCGATTTTTGGTGAATGTGGTGGGGTGCCAGATCGGATCATCCGGGCTCAGGCCCACAAACCAGCGAAACAGCAGGTTGTAGTGCAGTTGCTCCAACAGCAGCCTTTCGGAGCGGAGGCCGTAAAAGGCCTGCAGCAGAGAGGCCAACAGCAGCTGCTCAGGTGGCACCGATGGTCTGCCCTCCCTGGCGTAGAGCACCTCAAAGGTGACATGGAGCTCAGCGAGCGCCTGGTCAGCCAGCCTGCGGATCCGCCGCAGAGGATGGGTGGGCGGGATTCGCTCCTCAATGGAGACGTAGGAGAACAGTGCGCCGCTGCGCTCCTGTTGACCTCGCATCTGATCCGCTTCGGCTGATCCATCATCGCAGGGCTGGCCGGGTTTTTCAGCGAACTCTTAACAGCGGCGTCATAGGTCGGTTTCATGGTGATTCGGTTGGCCCCCTGGTGGACTTGTCAAACCGGGTGGACTTCTTTCCTGACACAGGGGGTCCAGGTACACATAGGCGTAGCCGCTGCCCTGTTCTCCGCTGGCCAGCATCGCCAGCTGGCCCTGGCAGCGGCGGATCGTCTCCACCCCCTGTGTCAGGAAAGAAGTCCACCCGGTTTGACAAGTCCACCAGGGGGCCAACCGAATCACCATGAAACCGACC
>JBJTRH010000155.1:0-13932 GCA_046076065.1 Planctomycetaceae bacterium
GGATCTCGACGGCCGCGGCTGGGCGTCGCCCATCGTCGTGGGCGACCGCGTGATCCTCACGACCGCGATCCCACCGGCAGCGCCGGAGGACGCGAAGAAGGGGCTCTACTTCGGCGGCGAGCGGCCCGACGTGCCCGAGGGCGAGGTCCGCTGGGTGGTCACGTGCCTCGACGCGGCGACCGGCATGACCCGCTGGGAAACCGTGATCGCCCGCGGGCCGCCCCCCGGCCCGATCCATGTGAAGAACAGCTACGCCTCGGAGACGCCGCTCACCGACGGCGAGCGAATCTATGCCGCCTTCGCCGGCATGGGCATCGTGTGCCTCGACATGGAGGGCAACCGCGTCTGGGAGCACCGCTGGCGGCCGCGGGCGATGCGCAGCGGCTGGGGGCCGGCGGCCTCGCCTGTGCTCCATGCCGGCCGGCTCTACGTGGTCAACGACAACGAAGACGATTCGTTCGTGGCGGCGCTCGACGCCCGCACGGGACGCTAGCTCTGGAGACAGGCTCGCGACGAGAAGAGCAACTGGGCGACGCCCTTCGTATGGCAGAACGGGCACCGGACCGAGCTCGTCACGCCCGGCACCGGCAAGACGCGGTCCTACTCCCTCGACGGCACGCTGCTCTGGGAGCTCGCCGGCGGCTCGGCGATCACGATCGCCACGCCCTACGCGGCTCACGGCTTGCTCTACGTGAGTTCGGGCTTCGTGCTCGACCGCACGCGGCCGATCTGGGCGATCCGCCCCGGCGGCGCCGGCGACCTCACGCTGCCCGCCGATGCCGACTCGAGCCCGGCGATCGCCTGGTGCCGCCGCGACGCCGCCCCCTACAACCCATCCACGCTCGTCTACGGTGACGAGCTCTACGTGCTCGCCGACCGCGGCCTGATGGCCTGCTACGACGCCCGCACCGGCAAGCAGCACTACCGCAAGGAGCGGCTGCCAGAAGGGCGGGCGTTCACGGCCTCGCCGTGGGCCTCTGGCGGCTTCGTCTTCTGCGCGAACGAATACGGCGAGACCTTCGTGGTTCAGGCGGGGCCGACGTTCAAGCTCCTCCACACGAACCTGCTCGCCGACGACGACATGGTGATGGCGAGCCCCGCGATCGCCGACGGCCGCCTCTTCCTCCGTACCGACCGCCGCCTCTACTGCCTCGAGAATCTGCCCTGACCGCAGATGCCCCCATCGCTCTCGCGATTGGGCTTCCTGACGCACGTGACGCCGCGGCGTCAGGCCGATGAGTCACCCGGAAAGAGCCCCCACGTGGTGCAGGTGACGGTGCGGTTCGGGAGGTGGAACTTGTACTCCTGGTCGCCGAGGCCCTGGTCGTAGATCGTCACGCCGCGGTCGAGCGCCTGGAGCACCGAGTGCCGCAGCAGCACCTGCCCCGGCGACCGCCGCGCGTCGGCCATTGGAAACGCCCACTGTCCGCAGTACTGCCGCGATTCGTATTCCCAGGAAAACTCCATCGCCAGCGTGCGACCCTCCCACTCGAGCCGCAGCGCCCGCAGCCAGCCGTGCGCCGCCGACACCTCCACCCAGCGTTCGAGAAACATCCGCACCTCGGGCCGGAGATAGTTGCTCTCGATCCCCTTCGACTCCCAGCGGGCGACGTGCATCGCGAAGAACTCCGGGAGCAGCGGCAGCACCTCGGCCGCGGTGGTGAGCGGCTGCACGAGGATCCCGCCCCGCTGCCGAAACCAGCCCTCCCGCTTGTTCATCGAGCCGCCCACCGCCCGTCGCACCGCCTGCGGATCGCTCGCCATGTCGACCACCACCGTGACGATGTCGCCCATCTCGTGCAGGTCGAGGCCGAGGCGGCGGGCCGCTTCATCGAGCGCCGCGGGTGTCCGCGACGCCTCGGGAAAGAAGTGGAGCTTGAAGCCCTCGAAATCCTCGGCCCGTTCCATGGCGGCGGCCACGAGCGCCGTCACCACGTCGGGATCGTGCCCCGCGCCGATGATGTCGTGGTAGTCGGCCTCGCCTACGCCAAGAAAAAACACCATCCCGCCCGTCGCGAAGAACGGCGCGATCGCCACCGTCTCGCCGTCCCGTTCGGCCGCCAGCAGGAGCAGCTGCTCCACCTCGTAGGTCTCCCGCCAGACCTTCTGAAAGGCGAGGGTCTGCGTGATCGGCCGCACGTCGCTTGCCGCCAGCAGTCGACCCCAGACCTCCGGCAAGGCCGGATCGTCGAACGAGCATTCCCGCACCGTGATCGCCCCGCCGGCCGTCACGTGGAGCTCCAGATGGCGCGGGAGGCCGCCTTCCGCTCGGCGAGCTTGTGCTGCAGGTCGTGAAGCTGGCGATAGAGCCCCGCGGCGGCCAGGAGGTCGTCGTGCTTCCCCTGCTCCACCACGCGGCCCTGATCCATCACGAGGATCCAGTCGGCCCGCCGGATCGTCGAGAGCCGGTGGGCGATCATGAACGTCGTCCGTCCCTCCATCAGCCGGTCGAGCGAGTCGAGGATCACCGACTCGGTCTTGGAGTCGATCGACGACGTGGGCTCGTCGAGAATCAGGATCGGCGCGTCCTTGAGAAAGGCCCGGGCCACGCAGATCCGCTGCCGCTCGCCGCCGGAGAGCCGCGAGCCCCGCTCGCCGAGCACCGTGTCGTAGCCCTCCGGCAGCCTGGCAATGAAGTCGTGGGCGTTCGCGGCCCGGGCCGCCTCCACAATCTCCTCCTCGGTGGCATCGAGCCGGCCGTAGCGGAGGTTGTCGCGGATGCTCATCGAGAAGAGCAGCGGCTCCTGGAGCACCACGCTGATGTGCCGCCGGAGGTCGTCGAGCCCCAGATCCTTGACGTTCACGCCGTCGACGAACACGCCACCGCCGGCCGCGTCGTAGAACCGCGGGATGAGACTGATGAGCGTGGTCTTGCCGGCGCCCGTCGGGCCCACGATCGCCGTCACCTGCCCCGGCTCGGCCGTGAACGACACGCCCCGCAGCGTGTCGACGCGGCCCTCGTAGGCGAAGTCGACGCTGCGAAACTCGACGCGGCCCCGGCAGGGCTCGACCTGCTGCGGATCGGCCGGCTCGCCGATGTCGGGCACGGTGTCGAGCAGGCCGTACGACGCCCGCAGGCTCGCGAACTGGTCCTGCCAGCCGCTGTAGGTGTAGGCGATCGTCTCCAGCGGGTCGTAGACCTTGTCGATGTAGGACAGCACGATCGTGAGATCGCCCACGGTGAGCTTGCCGGCCAGCGCGAGCAGCCCGCCCACCGTCCAGGCCGCCGCCCGCCCGATGCCCGTCGACATGTGGATCACGAGCGAAAACAGCGTCTGCCGGAGCGTGACCGCGATCCGGGCGTCCATCGCCCGCTGGGCGGCGTCGATGTAGCGCTGGTGCTCGAGCTTCTGCCGGCAGAAGGCGACGATCACCCGCATCATCGACATCGCCTCGTGGATCACGGAGAGCGCCTCGCCCTCCATCTCCTTCGTCTCGCGGATCCGGTTCCGCATCCGCGTGGCGTACCACTTCGAGGCGAAGAACAGCGCCGGAATCACCACCAGCGAGATCGCCGCCAGGCTCCAGTGCATTCCGCAGAGCACCACCAGCATCCCCACGAGCATGATCGTGCTCTGGATGATCGAGGGCAGCGACATCAGCAGGTCGGCCACCGCGCCTCCCTGCGTGGTGATGACGTAGATCAGCATGCCGCTGCGGCGGTGATCGTGGTACGCCAGCGAGAGGTTCATCGCGTGGGCGAAGAGCTTGCTGCGGAAGTCGCGATCGATGTTCTGCTCCAGCCGGCTCGTGACGTACGACTCCGCCACGCCCAGGATCTGGAACAGGAAGATGATCACCACCTCGGTGGCCGCACAGGCGTAGAGCAGCCGCCAGCGGAAGTTCTCCTCGCCAAGCCACCCGAGGAGCCATGCCGGCGGTTCGTCGCCGGCGAGCGAGTAGTCGACGAGAAACTTGAACGGCCAGGGCGTGAGCAGGCTCAAGGCGCTGCCGATCACGACGAGGCCCATCATCACGAGCACCGCCCGCCAGTAGGGGCGGAGCAGCGGCAGCGAGCGCCAGAGGTAGTTCACGGCCGCTTACCTCTTCTGCGCCCGCTGGATCCGCCGCACCGCCTCGCGGGCCGCCTCGGCCACGTCGGCATCGGCGTCTTTGGTGAGCGGCGTGAGCCGGGCGAGAGCCGGGGCCGCCGCCGCCCCCATCGTGCCGAGCGCCTGTGCCGCCGTTGTCCGCACCCAAGCGTCCTTCGACGCCAGGAGCGGCACGAGTTCCGGCACCGCCGGCGCCGCAGCGCCACCGATGCCGGCGAGCGCGCGGGCGATCTCCGACTGCAGCACGTCGTCCGTCGAGCCACGCAGCATCGTCCGCAGCACCTCCACCGCGGGCGCTCCGGCCGGTCCGGCGGACCGCAGGTTCGTGAGCGCCTCCCAGCGGCCCTCCTCGTCGGCCCCCTCCAGCAGCCGGATCTGGGCCTGCACGTCGAACGGCGGATCCCGCTCGGCGCAGCCGAACGTCGCAAGCGCCACGCCCAGCCAGCACCCAGCGATCATCGCCGACCGTCGCACGCCGCGGGCCTCCTCGACTGCCGACGCAATCGTACCACGGGTCATTCGGCGACGATGCCCCACCGCACCGCCTCGGCGTGGAGTTCCATGAGGTGGGTGCGGACGCGCTCCTCGCTGCAACCCCCGGGGGTGCCAAACAACCAGTGAAAGGCGGCGTAGAGGCGGGCCGCGATCAGGCGGTCGGCATAGCCGTCGGGCGGCGTGCCGCCCCAGCGGGCTGCCACATACGTCCGCTCCATCACCGCGATGTTCTCGGGGTGCCAGTCGTAGGTGAACACGGCGAGGTCCACCTCCGGGGGTCCCATCGCCGCGGTCTCCCAGTCGATCGGAAGGATCCGCCCGTGATCCCAGAGCGCGTTGCGCGTGGTGAACTCACCATGGATGACCGCGACAGGCGCCGCCACGAGCAGCGGGATCCGCTCGCGATACGCCTCGGCCACCCGGCCGAGCCACGGACACTCGGCGGCGAAGGGCGCCGCGAGTTCGATCGTCCGCTCGAGCCACATCGCATAGAGGTCGGCGTCGTACCGCGCCAGAAACTCCCACCGCGGCTCGGCGAGTCGCGCCGCCGTCCACTCGTGAAACGCGGCCAGCCAGCAGATCAGCGAATCGACGGCGGCCGGGTCGGTCGACTTCGCGGCGGGCACGGCGTCGGGATAGAACCGCAGCACGAGCACAACGTCGCCCGTCTCGTCGTCGGTGAAGCCACCGAAGACGTGCGGCGAGTCGAGCGGGCAGCATCCGAGCACCTCGGCGTAGACCTGTGCCTCGTGGGCCAGGCCCTCGTGCGGCGTGGGCGGGGTGAGCTCGCGGCCATGGGCGAACTTGCAGAGCAGGTGCTCGCGGTGGCCGTCGGCAAACCGCAGATGCACGATGTCGGCCACGTAGCTGCTGACCAGCGGATTCTCGCGGCGGTGCAGGATCTTCAGCGGCCCGTGGGCGGCGATTTCCGCCGCGAGCACCCCCGCGAGCCCGCGCTTCAGCGCGGCCCTCGAGGGCCGGTCAACGTCGGGGTTCGGGTGCACGTCTGCGGGTTGTGGGGTTGCGGTCACGCGAGCGGGTTCCTGATCAGAAAGCGTAACGTCGTGAGGCGTACGGCTGCATCACGCCGCCGCCACGTGGCCACACGCACGGCTCGCCCGCGGGTATTCTCACGGCATGAGGATCTGCCTGATCTCGCAGGAATACCCGCCGGAGACGGCCTGGGGGGGCGTCGGCACCCAGACCTGGGTGAAGGCCCGGGCGCTCGCGCGGCTCGGCCACGAGGTTCACGTGCTCGCCTGCTCCGTCCGTGAGCAACAGGGGGTTCGCACGGAAATCCACGACGGCGTGACGGTGCACCGCATCCAGCCGCCGGGCCACGACTTCCCGGTCTACGGCCAGCCGCTCTGGATGCTCGGCTGGACGTGGCTCGTGGTGCAGACGCTCGACGAACTCATGGATCACCACCGATTCGACGTGCTCGACTTTCCAGAGTTCGGCGGCGAAGGCTTCGGGTACCAGATCGACCGCACGCGCTGGAACTGGGCCGCGGTGGTCGTGCAGGTGCACGGGCCGATGGCGATGTTCATCGAGACGATGCAGTGGCCGCAGCCGGGCAGCCGGCTCCGCGAGCTCGGCACCTTCATGGAAGGTTTTTCGCTGCGGCACGCCGACGCGATCATGGCCAGCGGCAGCGGGGTGGCCGAGGTGGTGTCACGGGCGTATGGCATCGCCCGTGAGAAGATCGACGTCGTCCACTGCGGGGTGGACGTGGGGTTGTTTTCCCCGGCGCCCGGCATGCTCGCCGAGCGGCCCACCGTGCTCTTCGTCGGCAAGATGGTGAAGAACAAGGGCCCGCTCGTGATGGCCGAGGCGGTGCTCGCCCTGCGACGGAAGTTCCCGACCATCCACGCGATCTTCATCGGCGATGGCCTCCACGTGCCCAACATGATCCGCGAGCGATTCACCGAGGAGGGGGCCCTCGGCAACCTCGACCTGCTCGGCTTCGTCGACCTCGACCAGCTCCCGCACTACTACCGGCGAGCCCATGCCTTCGTAGCCCCAGCGGAATACGAGGGCTTCGGCGCGGTCTACATCGAGGCCCAGGCCTGCGGCTGCCCGGTGATCGCCAGCACGTCCGGCGGCGGTGCCGAGGCGGTGGCCGACGGCGAGACGGGCTTCCTCATCCCCTTCGACGACGTGGCCGCCGCCACCGACCGGCTCGACCGGCTGCTCGGCGACGCGGCGCTCCGCAGCCGGATGGGCGAGGCCGGCATCCGGCGCGTCCGCGACACGTTCGCGATGGACCGCTACATCGATCGCGTGGTGGCCGTCTACGAGCGGGCCGTCGCCTTCTCCAACGGCCTCGACGACGACGACAAGGATCACACCGACTGGGAATCGCCCCACCTCCCCGGGAAACACCGCCGTGAGGACTGGTAGGCATTTTCCGATTCCCCAGGGGCCGGCGGATCTCCGCACGCTCTGGGACAAGGCCCTGCCGCTCGACGACGCCACGCGGCCCCGGTGGCTTCCCGCCGAGGACGACGAGGGCGACTTTCGCCTCGCGGGAAGCGTGTCGCTCGCCGGCCTCGACGCCGCCGCTCGCGCCGCAGCGCTGGAGGAGTTCAATACCCTGGAGTACGCGCGGCTCGTCGTCGAGGAAGACGCCCGGCGGCCCGACGTGCATCACGTCTACGTCCGCGAGCCGCGGTCCGAGCCCGTGTGGAGCATCGGCATCCGCACGGGCCCTTCACCCTGGGCGCTGGTGTCGCCGGCGGATGACGAGCCCGCGCTCACTGCCGCCCACGTGACCGACGCCCAGGCCACGTCGGTGGCCGATCCCTTCCTGCTCCATCGCGACGGCCGCTGGCACATGCTTTTCGAGGTGGACGACTGGCTCGCCCGCAAGGGAGCGATCGGCCTCGCCACCAGCAGCGACGGACACCGCTGGCGGTACGAGCGGATCATTCTCGACGAGCCGTTCCACCTCTCCTATCCATGCGTGTTCGAGCACGGCGGCGACGTCTGGATGGTGCCCGAGACCGCGCAGGCCGAGGCCGTGCGGCTCTACCGCGCCCGCCGGTTCCCCGACGACTGGGAGCACGTGGCCGACCTGCTCGCCGGCGAACCGTTCGCCGACGCCACGCCCTTCCAGCACGACGGCCGCTGGTGGATGTTCGTGGAGACGAGCGGCGCGGCGCACGACACCCTGCGGCTGTTCGCCGCCCCCGACCTCCCCGGGCCATGGGAGGAGCACCCGCGAAGCCCGGTCGTTCAGTGCGACGCCGTGCGTGCCCGGCCGGCCGGCCCGGTGATCGCCAGCGAAAGCCGGCTCGTGCGGCTCGCCCAGAACTGCACGCCCGCCTACGGCACCGACGTGCGCGGCATCGAGATTCTCACGCTCACCTCCCGCGACTATGCCGAGCGGCCCATGGTACCGCACCGTCTCCTTGGCCCGAGCGGACGGGGCTGGAACGCCTGCGGCATGCACCATCTGGCCGCGACGAGCTGTGCCGACGGCACGTGGCTGGTGGCTGCCGACGGCTGGCGGCTGGAGGGCCCGCCGTGACCACGAGCGCACTTCCCCTCGAACTGCCCGGCGACGACGAGCTCGCGGCGGCCTTGCGCAGGCTCCTCCCCTTCACTGGGCTCACGGTCGCCGCGCGTCGCCCCAACGCCTACACGAGCTCGTCGCGGAGCGAGGTCGTGACGATCCGTACCGACGACGGCGGCCACAACGAGCTCCTGATCAAGTACGACCGCGGCCGGCCCGACCCCTTCCCGTCGTGCCGGCATGGCATCGACTACTGCGCCCGCGTCTATCAGGCGGTGGTGGCGGCCGCGCCGCTTCGCCACCTGGTCGCGCTGGGCACGATTCGTGTCGGGAGCACATCGCTCCCGGCTCTCGTCCTCGAGCATCTCGATCACGCGCTCCGCGTCGGCGAGGCGCCCGAGGTGTCGGGCATCCTCTCGGCGGCGGAGTGGTGCGGATGCTTTCATCACTGGGCGGAGCCGCGTCACCATGATGTCGAACTCGCCTTCCTCGCCCGCTACGACGCCGACTTTTACCGGGCCTGGGCCGACGCGGCGCTGCGGCGTGCCGCCGAGGCCACGGCGCCGGCGCCCTGGCTGCTCTCCGTGTGCACGGCGTATCGCGGCCTCGCCGACGTGCTGGCCGCGGTGCCCCCCACCGTCATCCACGGTGAGATGAGTCCGCAGAACGTGCTCTGGCTGGAGGGCGAGGTCTATCCGATCGACTGGGAGTCGGCCGCGATCGGCCCGGGGGAGATCGACCTCGCGGCCTTGCTCTTCGGCTGGCCCGAGGAGACGGTGGGCCGATGCACCGAGGCCTACTGGGAAGCGCGGCAGATGCAGCCACCCCCCGACTTTCCCGACAGGTGGGCGGCCGCCACGCTCTACACCGCGTTCCGCTGGCTGCCGCCGCCGCAGGGGCCCGACGACCCGCGGTTCACCCTGGCCCTCGACCGCCTCCGCGAGACGGCCGCGGCCCTCCGCATCGGCTGACGCTGCTCCCCTCGCGAGGCCGGCCGACGGCTGTTCGATTGCCGACCCGTCGCCCCGAGCGATACGCTACACGGCGATGGGGTTCAGGGAGTCGCCTTCCGGGGGAAATGTGTCATGCCATGCTCCATGGTCTCTGCGTCGACGTCCGCGTCACGGTGGTGCAGGGCGTTGCCCGTTCTGCTGGCGTTGGTGGCGATGACGCGTCAGGCCCCCGCTGCCACGTACACCTGGTCCGGCGGCGGCGCCGGCACATGGTCCACCGACGCGACCAACTGGACGGCGGCCTCCGGCACGCCCTGGGACGGCACGAGCGGCCCGGCGAACGTCGCCACCTTCTCCACGGCGGGCAACGCCGCGACGCTGCCCGGAAGCGTGTACGCCAACCAGATCCTGTTCTCGACCCCCACCACGATCACCGGCCCCGGCAGCATCACGCTCACCACCGGCTCGCTCGTCGTGTCGTCGACGTCCGCGTCGACGTCGGTGGAGGCCCTGTTCACCGGCACGGCGCCGCTCATCAAGGCCGGCGCGGGCACGCTCTCGTTGTCGTCGGCCAACACCTACACCGGAGCCACCGCGATCGCCGGCGGTGTCCTGCAGCTCGCCGGCGGCGCGAATAGGCTGCCGACGACCGGCACGCTGTCGTTCACCGGCAGCAACACGGTGCTCGACGTCACGAACACCTCGCAGACGCTCCCGGCCGTGACGTTCCTCCAGCCCACCACCGGCACCGCCACGACCACGATCTCCGGCGCCGGTGGCTCGGTCACGGTAAACGGGGCGGCGAACTTCGAGGTGGGGCCGCTCAACTGCACCACGGCAGGGATCGCGGTTTCGCTCTCGATGGCGAACCTCTCGTCGTTCGCCTACACCAATCCGGCCGGCACGTTCCGCGTCGGCCTCCGGGCGTCGTCGACCAACAGCGCCACCGCCGGCACCTCGAGCGTCGTGCTCGCCCAGAACAGCGCGATCACCGCCACCACGATCGGGGTCGCCGATGTCCAGGCCAACAACCACGGCGGCCGGGCCCAGCTGCTGCTCGGCCAGACCAACGCCTTCAACGTCACGACCATCACGCAGGGCAGCAATCGCAGCGATTCGAGGATCGCGTTTCAGGCCGGACTGACGAATCCGTCGCTCGTGATCCGCGGCACCAACGGCACGGGGCCGATGGGCACGTGGACCGTGGGCCAGGTCGCCCAGACGACGAGCGGCTCGCAGAACTTCGTCTCCACGGTCGATCTCTCCGCGGGCACCGTCGACGCAGCGGTGACGACGCTCGTGGTCGGTCAGGCCAACTGCGTGAGCACGGCCCGATCCGGCGTGCAGCGGTCGTCGTTCACGATGGGGTCGGGCACGCTCGCCGCGGGCACGATCATGGTCGGGCGGATCTCGGGCGGCACGGGTTCCAACGGCGTCGGCGGCACGTATGGCGCCTACGGCGCGCTCGTGATCGCCAATCCGGCGGCCGTCGTCACGGCCACGAACCTCTACGTGGCGGAAAACACGTTCTCGGGCACGATCGCCAGCACGGCCACGGCCACCGTGTCGGGCACGATCAACCTCTCCGCCGGCAGGCTGCTGGCGGGCACCCTTTCCCGCGGCACGCAGACCGGTGTGTCGGGCGTCACCGTGAGCCCGACCTTCCTCTGGACGGGTGGAACGATCGGCCACCTGCCCGGCTCCAACCTCGCGGTGAGTGCCCTGCCGCTGACGCTGTCGTCGGGCACGGGCACCTTCCTGGCCGACGCGGCCCAGACGATCACCGTGAACTCGGCCTCGCCGATCTCGGGCGGTGGCTCGCTCGTCAAGGCCGGAGCGGGCCGGCTCGTCCTCGAGGCCGCCAACACGTTCACCGGCCCGACCACGGTTTCCGAAGGCACGCTCGCCCTTGGGTCGGCAGGCTCGATCGGCTCGTCGAGCCGGATCACCGTGAACCCCGGAGCCACGCTCGACGCCTCCGCCGTGACCGGCGGCCTGGTCCTCCAGAGCACGCAGGTTCTCGCCGGAGCCGGGAGCGTCGCCGGCGGCCTCACGGTGGGCGGCAGCACGGCCGTGACTCCGGCCGCCGGGAGCGGTCCGATCTCCGTGACGGGCGGCCTGACGCTGGCCGCCGGTGGGAACTACAACTGCCAGATGCTCAACGCCACCGGGGCCTCAGGCACCGGCTGGGGACTCATCTCCACCGACTCCGTTTCCTTCTCGGGCCTGTCGTCGTCCAGCCCGTTCCGCGTGAACCTCTGGTCACTCTCCTCGGCCAACCCAGTCACCGGCGGCGATGCCCAGAACTTCGATCCGGCGATCGCGGGGTCGTGGCGCATCCTGACATCAGCCTCGACGATCAGCGGCTTCGATCCGGCCGGTTTCGCGGTCACGACGGCCGCCACCGCCGCCACGAGTGGATTCACCAATCCGCTCCTCGGCGGTACGTTTTCGCTGGCGCTCTCGGGCGACGCCCTCGGCATCGACCTCACCTTCACGCCGTACGTTCCCTACACCTGGTACGGCGACGGCGCGACCGCCGGCGGCAGCGGCACCTGGTCGGCGGCCGGCGTCACGTGGAACAACGGTTCGGGCATGGTCGCGTGGAATCCCGCCGAGGGCGCACTGTTCGGCACCGCCGGAGGCACGGTCACGCTCAGCGGGCCGCAGAGCGTGGGCTACGGGATGAGCTTCACGGCCGACGGCTACACGCTCACGGGCGATGCGCTCTCACTGACCGGCAACCAGACGGCCAACACGATCACGGTCACGGGCACCTCGACGGCCACGCTCGCCACGGCCGTGACGGCGGCCGGGGGCATGACGAAGAGCGGCGTCGGCACGCTCGTGCTGGCCGGTGACACCGCCGCGGCGGGCGGCGTGAGCCTGCAACTCGGCACGCTGGCCGTCGGAGCCGGTGGTACTGCGGGCGCGCTCGCGGGCGATGTGGCCACGTCGGCGGGCACGACCCTGGTCTTCAACCGCGCCGATGACTCGACGTATGCCGGCGCAGTGTCCGGGCCCGCCGTCCTCCGGAAGTCCGGGGCCGGCACGCTCACGCTCACCGGGTCGAGCAGCCACACGGGGGGCACCGTGCTGGCCGGCGGCACCGCGGCGCTCGGCTCGGCTGACGCCCTCGGATCCTCGGGCACGATCTCGTTCGTCGGCGGAGCCATCCAGTACTCGGCGGCCAACACGGCCGACTACTCGGCACGAATCTCCTCCGGGAGTGGCCAGGCCTTCGTGATCGACACGAACGGCCGGAACGTGGCCTACGCTACCGGCCTCGCCGGGGCGGGCAACACGCTCACGAAGCTCGGCGCCGGCACGCTCTCGCTCTCGGGCACCGGCTCCTTCACCGGCCCCACGCGGATCGTCGCCGGCACGCTCGACCTGGCGAGCACGGCGGCACTGGCCGGCTCGACGCTCGACATGAACGCCGCCGACTCGGGCACGCTCTCGCTCTCGCTCTCCGGCAGCACCTACTCCGTGGGCGGCCTGCAGGGCTCGCGCAGCATCGACGTTGGCAGCAACGCGCTCGCGGCGGGCAGCAATGGCCAGAGCACCACCTACGACGGCGTGCTGAGCGGGGCCGGCGGGTTCACGAAGACGGGCTCGGGCACGATGCTGCTCACGGCCACCCAGGCCTATCTGGGTACGACGGCGGTCAACGGCGGCACCCTGCGGGTGACGGTGTCGAACCAACTGGCCGCGACCGGCTCGCTCTCGCTTGGCGGCAGCAACGCGACCTTCGACATCGGCTCGACGACGCAGACGCTGGCGACCATGACCACGGGCAACGGCGGCGTCTTCACGAACATGGCGGTCACCGGTTCGGGCGGGGCGTTGGTGCTCACGGGCCCGGGTAACTTCGAGGTCGGGCCCGGTGGCACCACCGCGGCCGGCCAGCGGGCGCTGGTCTCGCTTGCGGGCATCGCCAGCCTGTCGTACACCGTGCCCGACGGCACCCTCCGCGTGGGCCTCAAGGGGGCCGGCACGCAGAGTGGCACTCTGGGCATCTCCGCGCTCACGCTCGCGACGGCCAACACGATCGTGTCGGGCACGCTCGGACTCGGTGACCTCGGCGGCAGCAACGACGGCGGCACGGCCCAGCTCTATCTCGGACAGACGAACGACGTGCGGACGTCGTACGTGCAAATGAGCGGTGTTCGCGCCGACTCGCTGCTGACATTCGCCCCCGGCACGACGTCGCCCACGCTCGTGCTTCGCGGCACCGATGGAAGCGGTCCGGCGGGCACGTGGCTCGTCGGCTCGGTGGGGCAGTTCAGTTCAGCCGCAAAGACGGCCTACACGTCGACGGTGGACCTCTCCGCGGGCACGACCGACGCCGCGGTCACCTGGCTCGTGATCGGCCAGGCAAACTGCACCAGCACCGGCCGCGGTGGCGCCATGCGGTCGAGCTTCACCATGGGGGCGGGCACGCTCGCCACGGGCTCGATCACGGTGGGCCGGATGCTCGGTGGCCCGGGCACCAGCGGCTCCAACGGCGTCAGCGGTGCGTTCGGCGGCTACGGCACGCTCGCGATCGCGAATCCGGCGGCCGTGGTGACGGCCACGACCATCTCTGTCGCCGAGAACACGTTCTCAGGCACGGGCAGTGCCACGAAGACGGTGTCGGGCACGATCGCCCTGTCGGCCGGCACGCTGCGGGCGGCCACGATCGCCCGCGGCGCCCAGACCGGCACGAACACGGTCGTCGTGAACACGACGTTCCTCTGGACGGGAGGCACGGTCGGCAACCTCGCGGGAAGCGACCTTACGGTCGACACCCTGCCGCTCACGCTCTCGTCGGGCACGGGCACGTTCCAGGCCGACGCGGGCCGTACGATCACAGTGAACGCATCCTCGCCGATCTCGGGTGCGGGGTCGCTCGTGAAGGCGGGCTCCGGCACGC
>JBJTRH010000156.1:0-4128 GCA_046076065.1 Planctomycetaceae bacterium
CTTGCCGATCGCATCGAGCCGCAGGGCGGCCACCGGGGCGGTCACCGGGTCGGTGAGCTGGCGGGCGAGCAACTGCATCCGCGCGTGGCGGCCGCCCGGCGGCTCGATCACGGCGATGCTCTGCACCACCCGCACGTAGCGGGCGAGGTTGTGACGGTAGATGGGCGGCACCTCGAGCTCGATGTAGCGGTCGGTCTTGGGCGTGGCCACGCCCCGCTTCACACCCTTGATCACCGCATGGAAGCGGCGGTTGATCCAGTCGCCAAGCCGCTTCGACATCGCGAAGGAGCGATGGTCGGCGGCGAGGATCAGCCCGAGATCGCGGTCGGTCAGCGCGATGCCACCGCCCGGGACTCGCGCGCGGAGTCTCGACTTCGAGTCGAGCGTGCCGCCGGACACGGGGTCGACGAGCAGCGGCCCCTCGGCGATGCCGAGTTCGTGGCCGTCGCGGATCGCGTTGCCGATCACCGCCATCTCCGCGAGCCGCGTTTCCATCAGCCAGCCGCCGGCGAGGCTTGCGGTGTCGTTGTCGGGCGGCACCTCGACGTAGATGTCGAAGCGATCGCCCTTGCGGACGCCCGGAGGCAGGTAGCCGTGAACCCACGCCAGCGACGTGGAGCGGGCGGCGAGCAGGGCGTTGGGCTCGATGACGCCGCGCGACTGCATGTCGGCGAGCAGTGTCTGGCGCTGCGGGCCCGGGGGCGGATCGCTGCCGGTGTCGGCGAGACCCGTGATCAGCGCCGGCCGTTCGATGCGCTTGGCATTGAGCCCCCATGGTGCCGTGTAGTCACCCACGAGCTTGGTGTCGGCCTCGAGCTGGGCGAGCGCCTCGAGTTCGGGACTCTGGCTGCGGATCGCCGGACCGGCGCAGCCGGCGGCGAGGACCAGCGCCGCGAGGGCTACGGTCACCGCCGCGACACCGGGGCCATGTCGTCCGGCAATCCGGTCGGTGGGACGCATGCGGGGAATCCCGAAGAAGGAAGCGCCTCCGGCCCGACCTCGCTGGCCGCCCGGAAAGGCGGGGGAACGTAGGTCGCTGGCACGACGGGGGTCAAGTGAGGTTTGGGCGACGTCGGGGGCAGCATCGCGGCCCGCCGGACACCCGCGGCCGCGATTGCCCGACTCGATTCACCCTGCTACGGTCCGCCGCCCGCGCGGGTCATCCGTTGCGGCGCCCCCCCACACCGACTTCCCGTTTCCTCGGAGCCCCAATCGTGACCACCGCCGCCCCTCACGGCCTTGGCATCCATGTCCGCTGGATGATTCGCCGCGACATGCCCGAAGTGCTCGGCATCGAGCAGGAGGCGTTCGAGTTTCCCTGGTCCGAGGAGGACTTCACCCGCTGCCTCCGTCAGCGGAACTGCATCGGAATGGTCGCCGAGATCGCTGACTCGGTCGTGGCCTTCATGATCTACGAACTGCACCGCTCCCGGCTCCACATGCTGAACTTCGCCGTCACCCGGTCGCACCGCCGCCTCGGCATCGGCACCCACATGCTCGAGAAGCTGATCGGCAAGCTCACGCCGGACCGCCGCGGACGCATCGTACTGGAGGTCCGCGAGACGAACCTGCCCGCGCAGCTCTTCTTCCGGTCGCTCGGCTTCCGGGCCACGAGCGTGCTCAAGAACTTCTACCGCGACTCCACCGAAGACGCCTATCTGATGCAGTACGTCCTCGACGCGGTGCCGGAGCTCATGCCCCGGCGGCTCGCGGGCTGACGCCGTCGGCCGCGAGCGTGCGGAGCAACGCGACCCGCTTTCGCAGTTCCGCGGCGACGCCCGACGCCGTCGTGCCGCAGGCAAACACGGTGACGAGCGGCGCCGAGGGCGCGAGCGGCTCGTCCGCCGCGGGCACGTCGGCGATCGCGGGCAGGCCGTCGACCGCGGTCCATGCCCTGGCGGCGGCGGCGATCCGCGCGGCAGCGTCGCGTCGCGGTGCTTCCGGCGTGAACACGATCGCCTTGCCCCAGATCCCGACCGCCGGGCCGGGCGGATCCGCGGCCCGTGCGACCGTCGTGGCCCCGAGATGGGCTGCGGCGACCGACCAGCCCGTGGCCCGCTCGATGAGCTCCATCGAGGCGGTGGGCCGCGGGTTGACCTCCAGCACGTGCACGGGGCCGGTCGCGGTGGCGATCATGTCGCAGCCGAAGGCGCCCACGAGGCCGAATGAGCGCGTGAGCGCCACGCCGAGCGACTCGAGCGACCGGCGACGGTCGTCGGGGATCGCGTGGAGCGGCACCTGGATGGAGCCGCAGTAGGAGAACCGCCGGCAGCACCAGGCGCCGCCGCGGAGCGGGCGGCTGGCACCGACGAGCACGGCCTCGCCGCGGCACGCGATCCACGCCGCCGACCACGGTCGTCCCGCGATGCGCCGCTGCCAGAGCAGGTCGCGTCGCACGTCATCGGGGCGCGTGCCTCGCCAGACCGCGATCCCGTGGCCGCCGGCAGAGGCCCGCGGCTTGACGAGATACGAGCCGTCGGTGGGCACCCCCGTGGCCGCGGTGTGCGTCTCAGGGAACTCGAAGCCGGCGGCCCGCACCACGGCAGCCAACTGCGTCGGATCCCGCACGGCGCGGATCGTGTCGGCGTCGCAGCCCGCCAGAGGGCGGTTGCGGCCCAGCGCCTCGACCACGTCAGGATGATTCTCGAGCGCCCCCGTGCACACGACGGTCGCCACGGGGAATCGGGCCACGACGGCCGGCAGGCCGAGCGGATAGTCTGCCACGCGGGCCGACTCGACAGCGGCCTCGCGCAGGTCGGTATCGTTGAAGAGGTCGACGGCATGCACCAGCCATCCAACGCGGGCTGCGGACTCCGCGAACGCGCGGGCGCTGGCCCCGACGACGATGCACCGCACGCCCGTCCCGTGTTCGGCCGACGGCCCCGGCATCCCCTTCGGCCGGCCGGCCGCTCCTTGTGGGACCACCACATCATGGTATCCTGTCGCGGTTTTCCGGGTGTCCGGATCGAATCCTTCTGGGAGTGTCCACATGTCGATGTTCGTTGGTGAGGCGCTGTGCGGAGAGGGCAATGAGATCGCCCACATCGATCTCCTGATCGGCAGCAAGGACGGCCCCGTGGGGGTCGCATTCGCCAACGCCCTCGCGCGGCAGAGCGAAGGCCACTCCAACCTGCTCGCCGTGCTCACGCCGAACCTCGCCGTGAAGCCGTCGACTGTCATGATCACGAAGGTCACGATCAAGGGTGCGAAGCAGGCCGTGCAGATGTTCGGCCCGGCGCAGGCGGCCGTCGCGAAGGCCGTCGCCGACAGCGTGGCTGCGGGCGTGATCCCCAAGAGCGATGCCGAGAAACTGGTGATCGTATGCGGCGTGTTCATCCATTGGCTGGCCGCCGACGACAAGAAGATCTACGACTACAACTACCAGGCGACGATGGACGCGATCTCCAACGCGATGACGGGGAAGCCCACCGCCGACGAGATGGTCGCCGGCAAGGACAAGGCGGCGCACCCGTTCCGCGGCTTCTGAGCCGACGGCTGCCGATCCGCCAGATCCGCCAGGGCGATGACTGGAAGGCATCGACCATGCCGAAGAAGGTGCTCATCCAGCTCGACTGCGACCCGCAGCCGAGCACGTTCGACGCCATCGTTGCCGTGGACGCGGGGGCCGACGTGCTCCTCCGTCACGGCGGCGTGACGCCGGATGCCGTCGTGCCGCTCGTGCACGGCGGGATGTTCACCCGCGGCGGGGCCGACCTCGCGTCGACGGCGATCTTCGTCGGCGGCTCGGATGTCGGACTCGCCGAGGCCGTGGCCGAGCGGGTGCGGTCGTCGTTCTTCGGACCCGTGCGGTGTGGCGTGCTGGTCGATCCCGCGGGAGCCAACACGACCGCCAGCGCCGCCGTGATCGCCGTCGGCCGCCACGTGCCGCTCTCGCGGGGCACGGCGGCCCCATGTCGGGCGGTCGTGCTCGGCGGCACGGGGCCCGTCGGCCAGCGGGTCGTGCGGCTGCTGGCGGGCAAGGGCTGCCACGTGACCGTCGTGTCGCGATCCCGTGCGCGGGCCGAGGGCATCGTCGAGGGGCTGGTGACCGCGGGCGTGACGCCGGCGGCGCGGCTGCAGGCGGTGGAGCATCACGGCTGCGCGACGGCGGCGGGGTCGGCATTCGCG
>JBJTRH010000157.1:0-7678 GCA_046076065.1 Planctomycetaceae bacterium
CCCAGCTCGTCGACGTGCTCGCAGCGGTCGTGATTGGTGGCGAAACGCGGGTCGTCGGCCAACTCCGCAGCGCCGACCGCGGCGCACAAGCCGCGCCAGAGCTGGTCGTTGCCGGCCGCGATCACCAGCTGGCCGTCGGCCGCATGAAACGCCTGGAACGGCGCGATCGACGGGTGGCGGGTGCCCAGCGGCTGGGGAACGAGCCCCGACACCGAGTATCTCGTGATCGCATTCTCCAGCACGCTCACCGAGCAGTCGAGCATCGCCAGGTCGATGTCGCAGCCCGTGCCCGTCCGCTCCCGCTCGCGAAGCGCCGCGCAGACGCCGATCGCGGTGTAGAGGCCCGCGAGAATGTCGCTGATCGACGACCCGACCCGCGCCGGCTCGGCGGCCGAGTGGCCCGTGAGGCTCATCAGGCCGCTGCGAGCCTGCACGATCACGTCGTAGGCGGCCTTCCCAGCATCGGGCCCGGTGCGGCCGAAGCCCGTCGCCGACGCATAGACGAGCCCCTGGTTCCGGCCACGGAGCACGCCGCTGCCGAGCCCGAGCCGCTCCATGGTTCCCGGCCGGAAGTTCTCCACCACCACGTCGGCGCGATCGCAGAGGGCAAGAAAGGTCTCCCGGTCGGCGGGGTCCTTGAGGTCGAGCGCCACGCTCCGCTTGCCCCGATTCACCCCGGCGAAATAGCCGCTTGCGCCGCTCGGCAGAAAGGGCCCGAACGCGCGGGCGTCGTCGCCGCCATCCGGCCGCTCGATCTTCACCACCTCGGCGCCGAGGTCGGCCAGGACCATCGTGCAGAACGGTCCCGCGAGCACCCGGGTGAGGTCGAGCACGCGGATACCGGCCAGCGGTGAGGTGGACATGCGACGCGTCTCCGTGACTGCCTTCAGGGGTGGTTCCCGGCATCCTTGAGGTGCCGGTCGAGGAACCGGAAGACGGCCGCCTTCACGTCGAACGGTTCGTAGTCGAGATCGAAGGTGTGGGGGGCATCCGGGATCTCGATGAGGTCGTGATCGACGCCACCGGCGGCCAGGGCCGCGGCGAAGGTGCGGCTCTGGGAGACATCGACGACCTCGTCGCCGGTTCCGTGGATCAGCAGCACCGGGGCATCGCCCGCGTCGCAGTAGCCGATCGGGGAGGCCCGGCGATACCCCTCGGGATCCTCCTCGCGGGTCTTCAGAAACATCTTCATGTCGTGGTAGTTCATCAAGTCGGCGACGCCGTACAGGTCGACCGCACATCGCACCCGCGTCGACGTGTCGTCGTCGCCGGGTGGCTCGAGGCCGTCCTTGGGGCCGGTGACCGCGAGCATCGCCGCCAGATTGCCCCCGGCCGAGCCGCCGATCACGCCGATCCGCTCGGGATCGATCCCGAGCCGGTCGGCGTTGGCCCGCAGCCAGCGCACGGCGGTCTTCGCGTCCTGCAGGTTCCGGGGCCAGGTCGGGTTCTTGATCCCCTTCGACCACAGCAGGTAGTCGATGCTCATGCCCACGTAGCCGCGGCGGGCGAGATGCCCGCCGATCATGACCTCGCGGCGCCGGTCCTTGTCGCCATCGTTGAAGCCGCCCCCGTGGATGATGATCACGGCCGGCACCCGCCGGCCCGTCGGCATCTCGAGCGGGAAGTAGAGGTCGGCCTTCTGCTTCCGGTCCGGGCCGAGGTAGGCCACGTCCCGCTCCACGCGGACGTCGTCGGGAAAGACGACGTCGCGAGGTTTCTTCGTCGGGGCGGCGGCGACGGGGGGCGGAGCGGTTGGCGGCCCGTCGATCATGGCCACCAGGCCGTAGATGCGATCGTTGAGGGCCGTCATGCCGGCGAGCAGCGGCGCCCACGGCTCGTACCGGGCCGAGACGATGCCCTTGTTGGAGTCGCGGTTCGAGGGGTCGACCGACGTGTCGGCCGGGTCGTTGTCGGCGTAGCGGTGCCAGTGCCAGCCGACGCAGTGCCGGGACCGCAGCAGGCCGATGACGAAGTTCTGATAGAAGAGGCCGCGGTCGTTCTGGGTCTTCACGAGCCAGCCCGCGCCCGACGTGTTGCCGAGGCCGCTGTCCACGCCCTTCGCGTAGAACTCGGTGACCATGAACGGCCGCCCCGACTCACCGGCCCACATCGCCATCTGCACCGCATCCGGGGTCCAGGCGCGGTAGTAGTTCACGGCGAGCACGTCGCAGTGCCGCCCGGCCGCGCGAAACACCTCGGGCAGGTCGAACACGGGCTCGTGGAGCCGCACGCCGAGGAACAGGTGATTCGGGTCGGCGGCCCGGATCGCCACGGCCACGATCGAGAGATAGCGGTCGAGCGCGTGTTCGAGGAAGCCGGCCCGGTCGTCATCGGTGATCGCGGCGGGAGCGCGACCGCGGGCGGCCAGCCACGCCTGCGCGGCGGCGTGGCCCGGATCGTCGGCGGGCAGCCGCAGGTAGTTGTCGAGCATGGCCCTGCTCCAGGGCATCTCGTTGTCGGAGAAGTGCCCGAGCACGAGCGGATCGTCGCGCACCGCAGCCACCTTCCGCGCATGCTCCGTGCAGAACGCGGGGAACTCGGGATCGAAGATGAACGGGCAGTCCCCCGGGTAGCCGACGTGGCCGGCCTGCATGAAGGTGCCGCCCCGCTGCTTGCCATAGGCGGCCATGAATCCCCACAGCCGCGGCTGAACGAGCGGCTCCGGGGCCTTGCCGAGCGGATCGTGCGTCGACCAGGCGCCGGCCGTGTTGAACCCCGCCGCACGGACGAGCCGCGTTGTCTCCTCGGCCCAGGTCGCCTCGGTGCCGAATCGTCGCTCGAGCGCCTCCCGGCCCCCGGCCGTACGGACCGTGGTGATCGAGTTCACCCCACGGCTGAGAAACAGACCGCCGGCCGGATCGACGAGCCACCACCGGCCGTCGACCCGCTCAACGCGAAAGAATCCGGTCGCGGCCGCCGTTCGCGTGGTGAGTCCGCCGAACCGGTCCAGCGAGGAGTCGCGCGGGATCGCGGGGAGGTCTGCCAGCACGGTGGTGGGCCGGCTCTCGAAGGGCCTGCCCGGCTTCACCGCCACCTCCACCGCCGTCATGGGCCGCGCGGCCGACTCCGCCGGCACGTCGCCCCACAGCGCCGCCGCCGGCACGAGCATGGCGAGCCCCACGACGACCGTCGCTGCAATCCTTCTGGAACCCACGCCGGTCTCCATTGAGTCTATTTTTTTTGAGCTCGGGCCGGGCGACGGGCGGGCCTCTTGGCCGTCCGCGCCGGCACCGCCGACTTCATGTGGCCGATCGACGCGACGAGATCGCCATACCGCTCCCCCTGCACGATCACGTGCTCACGAAGCAGTTGCGCCGCCTTATCTCCATCGCCAGCCACGATCGCATCGACGATACCCTGGTGCTCGGTGAACGACCGGCCCACCCGGTTGCGAATGCGGAGCTGCAGCCGCCGAAAGGGCCGCAGCCGCCGCTGCAGCTGGGCGGCCTGTTCCGCGAGGAACGCGTTGTGGGCCGCCCGGTAGATGACCTGGTGAAACGTCTCGTTGTGGGCGAAGTAGTCGTCGGACGACGCCGAGTCGCGGGCCCGCTGGCACGCGGCGTGCGCCGCCAGGAGCTCGGCCTGCTCGTCGTCCGTGATCCGCCGCGCGGCGAGCCGCGCGCACATCGCCTCGAGTTCGGCCATCACCTCGAACATCTCGCACAGCCGGTGCGGGCTGACGTCGGTCACGATCGCTCCGCGGCGGGGCCGGAGGTCCACGAGGCCCGAGGAGCTCAGCTGGATGAGGGTCTCGCGGATCGGGGTTCGCGACACGCCGAACTCCTGCGCCAACGCCACCTCGTCGAGCCGCATGCCGGGCGGAAAGCGGCCGTCGACGATCCGCTCCTCGATCAGTTCGCGGACGGCAAGGGAGCGTTTCGGGGGCGGCGCGGCCGGGCGCATGGATCGGGTCTCCACGGGGAAGGATCGAAGGCGGGAAATCATGCCACGGCTCCGGCGAACGCCAAAAGTGTATACGAGAACACCGCTCTCGTACACCACCGGCGCGGCCCGTCGCGGCGTGGCGACCGCGTCAGTCGGCGATCCGCTCGAACGTCACGAGCACGAGCCCACTGCCACGGGGCGCGGAAAACGAGGCCGGCCGCTCACCGCCCGGCGGCGCGAAGCAGAGCCGCCGCGTGTTCCGCTCGAGCTCGTAGATGCCGAGATGCCGCCGCTCGGTGACCGGGCCGTCGGCGTCCTCGACGACCGTGAAATCGATCGCCTTGGGCACGCTCCAAGGCTGGAGCTCGTTGGTGCCCCGGGCGACGAGCTTGCCGTCGGCCAGCACCGTCCAGCCGCCGTCTGCCGCGTTGACCACGGTGATTTTCGCCGCGTCGTCGGGATTCGACATGGAACCGTCGGCCTCGATGCTGACCGCCCGCCAGGTGCCCGCGAGGACCGCCGCGTCGGCCGGCGTCGCCGCGGCGAGCTCCGCGGCGGACGGTGCCCGCACGACCACCGACACGAGAGCAACAGCGACGAGCGGTAGAAGGCGGTGCATGGCATGGTCTCCGGGGGTGCTTCGATTCTACGTCTTGGGTCGCCGGCCCTGCACGCCGATGGGTGGCCGATGATTGCCGGTGGTTTCCACCGCTCGCTAGGATTGCCCACATGTTCGCCGCGCCCGCCGCCGAGTCGACCGTCGATTTTCTCGGCATCGGCGTGCAGAAGGGGGGCACCACCTGGCTCTACCACCAGCTGTCCCGCCATCCGCAGGTGACCTTTCCCCGCGGCAAGGAAGCGCACTACTGGGATGCGGCCGGTGACCGCGACGCGGATGAATGGGTGCGGCTCCTCCAGCCCCCCTCGCGGCAGTCGCGGACGGGCCGGCCGATCCGCTCGGGCGAGATCACACCCGCCTACTCGACGCTGCCGGTGGACAAGATCCGGGCGATCCGCGCCCGCTGCCCTGCCATCCGCCTGTTCATCAGCCTCCGCAATCCCGTGGAGCGGGCGTGGTCGGCCGCGCTGATGGGCCTCGCCCGCGCCCAGATGCGCGTCCACGAGGCGAGCGACCAGTGGTTCCTGGATCACTTCCGCTCCGCCGCATCCCGCGGCCGCGGCGACTATGTCGGCTGTCTCGACCGCTGGGGGGCGGTCTTTCCCGCCGACCAGCTGCTCGTGCTCTTCCAGGACGACATTGCCGCCCGGCCCGCCGAGGTGCTCGCCGACCTGGCGGGGCACCTCGGGATCGACGCCGGCGAGTTCGCGGCCCTGACGGCGGAGGATCTCGCCGAGGTGGTGGTGCCGCACCTCGGGGCTGGCGCCTTCGACACCGTGCCGCCGCCGCTGCGGCCGTCGCTGCTGCCAGCGTTGCTCGAGCTCTACGCGGCCGACATCGCCACGATCGAACGCCGCACGGGCCGCGATCTCTCTGCGTGGCGGCTGGCCAAGCCCGCCGCCCCCAGGCCACGGCACATCTCCGGCTGCGGCGCGACGCGGGCCGCCGACGCCGAGGCCTGAACGGCGTTAGGCGACTCTCGCGACGCCGGCGGAGCCCTGAGCCCCATAGGCCGATGCCACCACACCGAGCGCCGCCTCGAGCTGCGGTCGCCACGACGTGCCCGCCGGACCCTGCGTCATCTCCACCGACACGAAGCCGCCGTAGCCGACGCCGCGGAGCGCGGCGGCCAGCGCCGGATGATCGACGCCCCCGCTCCCGACCGGGGCGAGCCCCGGTTCGCTGGCGTGGAAGTGCCGCCACCGTGGTCCGGCCGCGGCCACGATCTCCCGTGGTGACTCGCCGCCGAGCGTCATCGCGCCGGCGTCGAGGTGCACGCCGAGGCCGTCCTCTGCGACCCGATCCACGAACTCGATCACCTGCCGGGACGTGACCAGGAAGTCGCAGCCGTAGGCGGGGGGATTGGGCTCGATCACGAGCCACACTCCGCGATCGGCGGCCCGCCGGCCGAGGTCGCGAAAGAACGGCAACGCGATCGCCTCGGCCTGGGCGAGCCCGAGGCCTCCGCGGATGCGGTTCTTCGGCGAGCCGAACACCAGCCGCGAGGCGCCGAGGCCCGCCGCCAGATCGATGATCGCGGCGAGGTGGGCCGCCAGTCGCCGCCGGGTGGCGGCGTCGCCGAAGAGCACGAGCTCGCCGCGGCCGAAGAGGAGGGCCTGCATCGCCACGATCGGCAGCCCGCGATCCTCCCAGAAGCGGCGGCAGGCGGCGACGCTGCCGGACGGCGGATCCCATGGCTGCTCGCAGACCCGCGCGGGCGGGATCTCGACGCCGCTCACGCCATGCGCGACGAGCAGGTCCGCCGCCTCCGCGTCGGCCTCCGGCGGCCAGGCGATGCTGGACACGGCTAGGCGCATCGCCGCACCTGTCGTTCCGCCGTCACGAACGCAGCCAACCCCGCGAGCACCTCGTCGGCCGAGGCCACGTAGGGCCCGCCGCGGCCGAACACGGCGGCGTGTTCCGTGCGGACGTCGTAGGACGCCGGCACGCCGGGAAGCGGATTGGTGAACTCGACCCCAAACGCCTCGCGGGCAATCCGGCCGATCGTGACCGGCTCCGCGGCGAGATGCACCAGCCGCAGGCAGGCGCCCTCCGCCGCGTCGAGGTCGCCCGGGAGCCGGGCGAGATCGTAGAACTGGAAGCTGCCGCGGTGGTCGATCTTCTCGGTCTGGTTGCCGTGGAGGAGATCGTAGACGGCGTTCTTCTTCAGCCCAGCGCCAAAGAGCGCCGGGAGGCGGACCACGAGCGTGTCGAACCGGGCGGCGAGCGTCCGCTCGAGTTCGAGGCGGTGCCGGCCGTAGGCCGTGGCCTCGGCGGGCTCGTCGTGCTCGGTGACCCGCCGCGGATCGCCGAACACGTCGACCGTCGAGATCAGGATCAGCTTCCGGGCCCGGGCCCGCGAGACGGCGTCGACGAGCCGCGCGAGATTCGCACGGTCGGCGTCGGGATCGCGGTTGGCCTTCCACTTCTCCGCCGGCGCGCCCGCACAGTAGATGCGGTCGAACGTGCGGCCGGCGATTCCCTCGATCGTGGTCGAGCGGTAGGCGGCGGCGAAGCGGCGGCGGGCAAGGAGGGTGCCTCCCACCAGGCCGGTGCAGCCGATCAGGGCGTCGTTCATCGGGTTCGTCTCCAGGTCGTGGTCGTGCGATCCATCCGCCTCACGCCGCCCGTGCCCGCGGCGGGTCGAACGCCCCGAGGCAGGCGCGGGCGAGCGTCGAGAGGATGAGCGTGTTGCCCCGCAGCCCGCGAATCTTCGTGGGCACGCCGCCGTGCGCGGGGTAGGCCCGCGTCACCGGAATCTCCGCGACGCGGAGCCCGAGCCGCGCAGCGCGGATCGCGAAGTAGTAGTGCAGCTCGTATCCCGCGAACACGTCGCGGAAGGGCTGCACGCGGGGGTCCTCGAGCAGCCTCCGGGAGTAGCCGCGAAAGCCGTTGGTGGTGTCGGTGTAGCGGCGGCCCGCGGCGAGGCTCACGGCCGGCGCGTGGAGCAGCGTGACGGCCAGGTGCCGCGCGAGTGGCGTGTTGATCGCCCGACCCCCAGGCACGTACCGCGAGCCCTGCACATGGTCGCAGCCGGAGGCGAGCCGCTCGACAAACCGGGGCATGGCCTCGGGATCGTCCTTGTCGTTGCCGTCCATCACGACGATGCCGTCGTAGCCTTCGTCGAGGCACCAGGCGAGGCCCATCCGCATCTGCGCGCTGAGCCGGCCGGGG
>JBJTRH010000158.1:0-9459 GCA_046076065.1 Planctomycetaceae bacterium
ATGCGGAGCCGCAGCCAAGGTGCGGCTCGCATGCCGGGCTCGCCATCCCGGCGAGCCATACGGCTGCACGGCCATCCATGCCAGCTGCATGCCCGCATCGCTCACGCGCTTGCGGCTTCCTGAGCAGGCACTCAGCGAGGGATTGCCCGTGCCCCGCAAGCCGGCGTATGCCGCCAAGCGTAGCCAGGATGGCGAAGCGCCGGCGGCATCCGAGTGAGCCGAGGCCACGAAGGCCGAGGCAAACGTCCGGCGACGGGGCATGGGCAATCCCGAGCAACGCGCTGCGAGAGCCAGTCCGCACGCCGGCATCAGCCAAGCATCTCGTCGGCCGCGCCCTGCCGGACGACCTTCCCGGCCGCGAGTTCCACG
The DNA here is from genome assembly GCA_046076065.1 of Planctomycetaceae bacterium. Taxonomy (GTDB): domain Bacteria; phylum Planctomycetota; class Planctomycetia; order Pirellulales; family UBA1268; genus QWPN01. Next base: position 370 of record JBJTRH010000158.1, read on the forward strand.
ACCCACGTGGCCGCCCGTCTCGCGAAGGAGTGGTCGTGCGTCACCACCACCATGGTCTGGCCCGCCCTCGCGAGATCCACGATCACCTCGAGCACCTCGCCGGTCATCGAGGGATCGAGGGCGCTGGTCGGCTCGTCGAAGAGCATCACCCGCGGCCGCATCGCGAGCGCCCGGGCAATCGCCACCCGCTGCTGCTGGCCGCCGGAAAGCGTGGCGGGGCGGGCGGCCGCAAACGCGGCGAGCCCCACGCGGTCGAGCAGATCGAGGGCCCGGGCCCGGGCCTCGGCGGGAGGCATCCGCAGCACGGTGCGGGGAGCGAGCGTCACGTTGTCGAGCACGGAGAGATGCGGGAAGAGGTTGAACTGCTGAAACACCATCCCCACGTCGCGGCGGAGCGCGTCGAGCTCGACGCCGCTGTGCGGCCCCGCGACGAGGCGATGGCCGGCCACCGTCACGGCGCCCCCCTCGAAGGTCTCCAGGCCGTTGAGGCACCGCAGGAGCGTGCTCTTGCCGCCCCCGGACGGGCCCACGAGCACCGTCACGGCCGCCTCGGCGCCGCGGATGCTCACGGCGTCGAGCACCGGCCTGCCCGCGCGGAGCTTGGTGAGTGACTCGATCTCGATCATGCCGCGATCCTCACGATCCCGTCCCGGCCGGCCGGTCGAGCCGCGACTCGAACCAGCGTGAGAGCAGCGACAGCGGCCAGCTCATGCAGAGATAGAGCAGCGCCGTGACGACGGCGAGCTCCACGATCCTGCCCGTCGACAGCGCCAGCACGCTATAGCGCTTCGTGAGCTCGATCACCGTGATCGCCGAGCACACGCTCGTGTCCTTGAAGAGCGCGATGAAGTCGCTCGTCACGGGGGGCATCACGATCCGCACGGCCTGGGGCACGAGCACGTGCCGCAGGGCCTGCCACTTCGTGAGCCCGAGCGACACGGCCGCCTCCAGCTGCCCGAGCGGCACCGCCTTGAGTCCCGCGCGATAGATCTCCGATTCGTAGGCGGAGTAGTTGAGGGCGAGGCCGAGGATGGCCGCCACGATCGCGGGCAGGGCGAGGCCGATCTTCGGCAGCAGGAAGAAGATCGCGTAGAGCTGGAGCATCAGCGGCGTGCCGCGAAGGATCTCAACGTAGACGGCCAGGGGCGGCCGGAGCCAGCTCGGCCCGTAGAGCCGGCCGACCGCCACGGCCAGGCCCACGGCGATCGCCAGCGGAAACGAGGCGCACGAGAGCAGGATCGTCATGCCGGCCGACGAGAGCAGCAGCGGCAGCGTCTGCCGCAAGAGTTCGCCGAGCGTGCGGCGGCGGGCCTCCGGGATTTCGGCGGCATCGCGGAGCATGAGCATCTGCTGCCGGCCGGCGAGATCCCAGCGGTCGTAGAGCGCCTTGAGGCGGCCGTCGGCGATCAGCCGGCCGATTGCGTCGTCGATCGCGGCCGTGAGCCGCGGCGTGCGGCGCGAGGTGAGCACCGTGTACAGCCCTCCGCCGAAGGGCCGGTCCACCGTTCGCAGGCCGGCGAAGCGGTCGGCGTAGAAGGCGACGATGCAGTCGTCGAGCACGGCCGCGTCGAGCACGCCGCTTGCCACCTGCTCCATCGAGTCGAGCGTGCCGTCGTAGCCGATCACCTCGACCTGAGACTCGCCACGGGCGGCGCGGGCCCGCATCTCGAGTTCGGCGGCCGAGCCGGTGAGCACGCCCACCCGCCACGGGCCGTTCGGGCCGGGCTCCGCGAGGTCGGCGAGCGACGCCGGGGGCGCGGCCCGCCGGCCCACCATCTGCAGCGCATAGCCGAAGTAGGGACGCGAGCAGCCATAGTCGCGGCGGCGTTCCGGCAGGAGCTCGATCCCGTTGATCACGCAGTCGGCCGACTGGTCGAGAAGCAACGGGAGCCGGTCCCACTGCCCCTGCAGGAAGCGGGCCTTCACGCCGAGTTCGCCCGCGAGCAGTTCCGCGAACTCGACCTCGAAGCCGGTGATCCGCCGCGGATCGGCGGGGTCGGGAAAGACGTGCGGCCCGCCCCCTTCCTGATCGGCGGCCCAGATGAGCTCGCCCCGCCGCCGGACATCCTCGAGCTCGGCGGCCGGACTCGCCGCGGCGACGAGACTCGCCACGAGCACCACGCCGAGGCCCGCGTGAGGAACTGTCATCCCGATGCAGCACCGGCGAAGAGCGCGGTGATTCCCAGAGTCGTCAGCCAGCGCACCACCGCCACGCTCATGCCCGCGATGGCCATCACCTTCACGACCTCGTCGGTCGTGAACCGTCCCGGCGGACGACCGGCGGCCACCGCCACGAACCAGATCGTACCGAGAAACGCGACGCCCGCGACCACGCAGCCCGCCCAGTTCGTCCGCCAGGCGGCCAGCGGGTCGCCGTGCATGAGCAGGGAAAAAGTGGTCGTCATGCCGCACGACGGGCAGCCAGCGCCGGTCAGGGCATCGAGCTGGCAGGCGGGGAGCCCGAGTTGCCGGTGCGTGCCGCGGCTGCGTGGCCGGCCGTTCGCGTCGTAGGGATCGAGCACCGCGGCGATCAGAAACACCGCGAGCCCGGCGAGGGCGAAGCCGGTCGCCAGCCTCCGCTCCCGCCGGGTTTCGACCACCTCAGGCAGTGGTGGCGGCTCCGCACCGCACGGCCTCGGGTGCACCATAGTCCCAGGCATCATGCCGCCTGAGGCGTTGACCGAAACAGGAGCAGATATGCCGAGCCAGCGGCAGCGACCATGATCGGCAACCCGAGCAGCACATAGCCGATGCCGCATAGCAGCGCCGAAAAGCCCGCGATCAAGGAGACAACAATCGCCAGCCCCAGAAGCGACCACCCCTGCTTCGCCGAGACGCGGGACCAGTTCAGGCGAACCGCATCCATCACACCGAGCGATCCTAACTCCGCATCAGCGACGAGCGCTGGAGCAAAGACCACTCGCGTCCCGACCAGAGCCATCGCCGAGAGAAAGAGTACGGCCGTGATTAGCCCGCCGACGGCAATCAGGATGCCGGGAAAAGCGGTTTCATTTCGCCCATTCGCCTGGCCGACCACTGCCGCGAGAACAGCACACACGATAAACGGCAAGTAGGCGACGAAACTCAACCCGAACATCGATGCCAGGACGAGGAGTTGAGCAAGGAACACTCGGCCAAATCGCTTGAATCCGACGAACAGGTCGGCAACCCGCCCCCGCCCCGCAACGATCTCCGCGCCGGCGAGAAACAGGCCGGCAGCCAACGGCCCTCCGAAACAGATGTTGAGAAGGAACCCGAAGCATGAGCCGACGCCTCCCAAGAGCTTTGACATGTCCTCGTCTCCGGTGGCGACCCCGACGATCTGCAAGCCCACTTGGGGAATCGCGAGTGCGGCGTACACCGCGATGAGCACGAGACCGACCACCACGAGCAGGCCCCACCGGGCCCGAACGGTTCGCATCGTCAACTCAGCCGCGGCGGCGAAGGAGTATCCTGAAGGGAAGCCCATGACCGTCGGCGTCACGCCGGAGCTGCCGCTGTCGAGAACGGTCGCGGCCGGTGGAGCATACGGATTCGAGACGGGCTCGACCGGCTCGCCGAACAAACCCTTGACCGTCGATGCGACCACCCAGTCGGCCATGCCCTCCCGCCAGAGCATGTCGCCCGGACCGAGTTCGCCCCGCGCGGCCATCTGCCGCACCTGTGACGACGTGAAGGGACCCGACCGCTGGCCCTTGATGCCCACGTACCACGTGTCTGCCATCGCGCCTGCCTCCCCTGCCTCGTGACGGATCGACTCTCGTGGACGTCAAGGCTCCGCGTCGGCACCCCTGCTGTCAAGGGAACCATCCGACCACGATGTCCCGCGCCGCAACCTGCCGAGGCCGGGCGTCTCGCCTCCGGACGCGGCCAGCCGATCGGCTTCGGAGCCGAGCCGGGCCGCCTCGGCGAGCCATGCCGAGGTGACGTCCGCGGCCGACGCGAAGTCGGCGAGCAGCGGATCGGCCAGCCGCGACGAGCCCACCGAGCCGACGAGCGACTGGATGTCGCGGTCGAGGCCGAACCGCACGAGGCCGAGGACGAGCCACCGCAGGGCCAGCCCCCAGAGAATCACCCACACGATCGCCTCCTCGAGGAAGCCGATGCCCGACACGGGCCGCCCTTCCCAGAGATTCCCATGAAAGAAGTTCCAGCCGGCCCGCACGAGCACGGTGACCAGCAGGGCCGAGAACAGGCCTTCGAAGAGCCAGTGCAGGGCGGGCCGGCCCACGCGGGTTCTCCGGTCCGCCACGAGCCGCTCGATGCCGGCGCCGAGCCATCGTCCCGCACGATCCACCACCGCGGCCGTCGCCGCATCGGCCGCCGCATCGTCGAGCCGCGCGCGGCCGACGAGCGGATCGTGGATGCCGGCCCGGGTGGCGAGGCCGGCGAGCACGCTCCGCGACTGCTCCACCTCACCGGCCGGCAGTCCCAACTCTTCGACGGCCCGCCACCCGCCGTCTCCCGTGACCGCCTGCACCGGCTGGCCGGCCAGCAGCCTGCCGACGACGCCCGCGCCGGGCCGCACCCGCTGCCAGAGCGAGCCGAGGGTGGCCATCACGTGGAGAAAGCTCGCGAATGGACCGCCGTGCCACCGGGCGACGACGTCGTCGCCGATCAGCCGCTGCCAGGCGGAGCGGTTAGCGCGGAGCGTGGCGGCGATCGAGCGGGCGAGGATCGACTCGAGCCGCTTCCGCTCGCTCTCGACCCCGGCAGCGAGGGCGGCCACGGGGGCAGTGGCGGGAGCGAGGTCGTGTCGTGCCTGCCGGGTGAACCAGGCAGCCAGATCGAGCGCCCCGGTGCGCCGCACGCGCCGGGCGGCACGTCCCGAGAACTCCGCCTCGATCGCGTTCACGAGGTCGCGAAACCCGGGCTCCGGCGCGAGGCCGGCCGCGGCGCGGGCGGCCGCCTCGACCCCGTCGAGGCGGAAGATTTTCGGCACGTCGAAGCCCTGCGACTCGAGCTCCTTCCGCCAGTCGCCGCGGATGTCGGGGTCGCGGGAGGCGTGGGTCTGCACGAACAGGAGCGGCCGGCCCGGGGCAAACGCCGCCACCTCGCGAGCCACGATCCACGACCGATACTTCTGGGCGGTCGACACCAAGAGCAGCACGTCGCAGGCCGGTAGCACCGCCTCGAGCAGGTCGCGGTTGCGATTGCCGGCGCTCGGCCGCGCGTCATCCGGCGCCGTGTCGCCCCCGCCCTGCGTGTCGGGATCCGGGCAGTCGACGAGCACGATCGATGCGACCGCCGGCGAATCGCTCCGCACGAGCCGGGCCTGCATCGCGTCGAGCGGCAGCCAGGACACATCCACGTCGCGGGCGGCGATCACCACGGGATTCACCGTCGTGGGCCGGGCGACGTCACCGGCGGCCGTGACCTCGGCGCCTGCCAGGGCGTTCACCAGCGTGCTCTTGCCCGTTCCGGTGCCGCCGACCACGCCCACGACCAGCACCCGCGAGAGCTCGCGGCGGGCCGTGTCGAGCCGCGGCGCCACCGCGTCCCAGTCGGCCCGCACGCGGCGGGCGGGAGGCCACGCGGGCGCCGCGGCAGCCCAGCGGCCCAGCGCGTCGACGAGCAGATCGAAGGCCGCGAAGTCGGGCTCGGCCGGCGACGACGTCGACTCGGCGTGCGTGGTGGGATCCATGGTCAGCCGCACTCCCGGGAGCATTCCACGAGCAGCTGCCGGACGCGGGCGAGCTCCGGACGGCCGCCGGCCGACGCAAGGTCGGCGATCTGTTCCACGCCGTCGCCGAGCACCACGTCGTGGAGCGTCTCCGCGAGGATCCGGGCCCGCTCGGCCGACCAGCCGGCGAACAGCCTCTCGATCAAGGGCCGGATGCCCTGCGACGCCGCCGCGACCGCCCCCTCGCCGGCCAGCGGCGCCGCCACAGTGACTCCGAAGTCGAGCACGTGGTGGAGCACGCCCGCAGCCGCCGGCACCGCCGCCGCGCCGGCCGAGAACAGCGCGATCGTCATCACCGGTCGCACCACGGAGCCCACGGTCAGGCCCGCGAGCACGGCCTTTACCATCCCGGGATTCGTATCGGCGAACCGGTCGAGTTCGGTCCGCACGAAGGTCCGGTAGTCGTCCGACACCAGCGGAAGCGCGGCGTGACGCCGCTCGAGATCGGCATACCACGCCGTGCGATCGGCCGTGGCGAGGCGGGGCCCGAGCCGCGCGGCGAGCCGCGGATCCCGGCGACAGGCGTCGTCGAGGCGGTCGACGAAGTCGGCGAGCGCCCGCTTGAGGGCCTCGAGCTCCGTCGCGGCGAAGTCGTTCTTCCGCTCCGCCGCCGTGCGGCCCACGCCGACACGCCGGGCGACCCACGAGAGCCCGCGGCCGACGGTGCGATACCCGCTGCTGACGACGAGGTCGACCGCCGTGCGGCGCGGCTCCAGCCACCGCCAGACCTCGTCCCAGACGACTTCGCGGGGTGGCGGCGGCAGCTCCACCTGGACGCGTCCCTCGCGCTCGAGCGTCCGCTGGGAGTCGCGCCAGCCGGCCGCCGCGCGATCGATGCTCGCGAGCCAGGCGGCGAGGCCGCGGTCGGGGTCGGCCACCACCCGCATCGCGCCGGCCATCGCCTGCCGCTTGATCCGGTCGAAGTCGCCGGCGGCAAGCCGCTCGGCGAGCGTCTGCGACGAGCCGTCGACGGTGAGCTCCGGCAATGGATAGAGCGTGATGCGGCCCGCGTCCGCGGCGGCGAAGTCGTGCGGGGCGGCGTAGACGGCGACGGGGGCCGCGGCCGTCTCGGCCACGAACGTGGCCAGCCACCCGGCGATCCGCTCCCGCTGCCGCGGCCAGTCGACCATGTTGAACACGACGATCAGGGTCTTGCCGGCCGCCGCCGCGGCCGCGAAGAAATCCCGCACCGCCGCGTCGTTGTATTTCTGCTGGGTGAGCACGGCGACGATCACGTCGGCCGCCGTGCGGACGAGCTCGGCGCGGTGCCAGTTCTCGCGGAGCGTGCCGTCGATGTCGGGCGTGTCGAGCACGACGAGCCGCTCGGGCTGCGTGCCGCCCGGGTCTTCCCGCCACACGAGCACGTCGGCAGCGGCCGCGTCGAGGGCATCGGCCTCGCTCGTCCAGGGCACGGGCCGAAATCCAGGAAACAGCTCCGCGAGGTCGACTCGGCCGGCCACGCCGCGGGCGAGGCTCGCCACCGGATGCAGCGTGCGGGCGGCCTCCGGCAGCGAGCGGCTGATCTGGGCGCCGACGAGCGTGTTGGTGATCAGGCTCTTGCCCGTGTTCGTCCCGCCGCAGATCGCCGCCACGAGCAGCGGCTCGCGGGCCACCTGCGGCCGCAGCTTGCCGAACAGCGCCGCATGCCAGTCGGCGGTCGCGGGATCGTCGGCCCCCAGCCGCGCGGCGAGGGGCGCGAGCCGCTCCACCTGCTCGCAGAGGGCGGCCACCGTCCCGGCCCAGGCGGCGAACGACGGCGCGGCGGGGGTGGTCTCGGTAGCCATGAGTTCGGCTCGACGCCGTGCCGGTGGTGCGTGACGATCGGCCGCACGGGGCGGGCGGTTCGTTGCTGGCCTCGGCGGACCGCCCTAGACTCTTCCAAGTCCGCCCGCGAGCAGCACGGCAAGTGTGGCTTCCGCCGGATGTCCCCGCAAACCCGCTCCGCTTCCGCTGCCATGCTCGCCCGTCGTCCCGTGTTTCCTGGCGTGATCGAGATCAACCACCAGGCCGGCTGGCGGATCGGCTGCAACGTGTACCTCGTGTACGACGACCGCGACTGGATCCTGGTCGACATCGGCTACGAGGAGAGCGTGGACGAGATCGTGGAACTGATCCGGCAGATGGACTTTCCGCTCTCGCAGTGCCGCGGCCTGATCGCCACCCACGCCGACGTCGATCACATCCAGGGGCTCGCCAAGGCGAAGTCGATCCTCAAGGCGCCGGTGCTTGCGCACCCCAAGGCGGTGGCGTCGCTGGAGAGCGGCGACCGCATCAAGACGTTCGCCGAGATCGACGCCCAGAACGTCCACCTCGACATGCCGAAGGTGAAGGTGGACAGGGAGATCCTCGATGGCGACACCGTCGAGGTTGGTGGCCGCTCCCTCGAGGTCTGGCTCACCCCCGGCCACACCGACAGCCAGCTCGCCTTCCGCATGGGCAACCTGCTGCTCTCGGGCGACAACATCTACCGCGACGGATCCGTGGGGGCCATCGACGCCCACCACGGCAGCGACATCCCGTCGTTCATCCAATCGCTCAAGCGGATCGCAGCGGCCGACGTGGAGTGGCTCCTGCCGAGCCACGGCCCGATCTTCCGCAAGGACGACCGGCTGCTCGCGGTCACGATCGCCAGGCTCGAGGGCTATCTCAGGCTCGCCGACTTTGGCACCTGTGCCCCGCACTGGCCGCTGCTCGACGAGTGGGATCGCGAACTGGCCGAGGGCCGGTTTCCCGAGGCCTGACGGGGCCGCCGTCGGCGGATGCGCGGCCGGAGGAGCGGCGACCCTGCCGGATTTTCCATGAAGACCGGTCGTAGGGCCGGCCGATACTCCTCCTGACGCTGGATTCTCAGGGGGACAATCCGATGCTTCGCACTCTCGCCGCGGGGGCGGTCGCCGCCTTCGCGCTCGCCGCTTTCGCCGCACCCGATGCCGCCGCCCAGCAGCCCGTCGGGGCCGGCACGCAGGCCTACGGCTACCAGTGGGGCAACTCGTACAACGCCCACGACTGGAACCGTCTCTACCACTATCCGTACGTCTGGTATCCGCAGAACTTCTACCAGGATGGCTACTACCAGAGCGCCAACGACCTCTACTACCGCTATCCGCAGGAGATGCGGGTGCCGGTCTACAACCGCGCCTGGCAGAACGACTACCCGAAGTCGCGGCTCTACCACCAGGGCCACCACTTCAATCTGGACGTGTTCTAGATGCACGCGAAACACCGGCATCCTGCCGGTTTTCGCTTGAGGCAGGCGGGGCGAAGCCAAGGTTCGCCGCGCCTGCCCGGCCGCCATCCTGGCGGCCGCACGCGAAACACCGGCATCCTGCCGCACGACGGGCGGATGCCCGTCATCAACACAGCCGCTTGAGGCAGGCGGGGCGAAGCCAAGGTTCGCCGCGCCTGCC
>JBJTRH010000159.1:0-13040 GCA_046076065.1 Planctomycetaceae bacterium
TGGCGGTCGGCCCGAGGCGAGGGCCTGATCCCGATGGGCACGCTTCCCGGCGGTGCACCGGCCGACGCCGTGGCCCGTCTCCTCCGCGAGCACGTCACGGCCTACGGCCCGGCGATCGCGGCCGACACGCTCGCGCTCAGCCCCCGGATGGAGATTGATCCGGCCCGCGAGATGTTCGTGGGGCCAGCCGCCGACGCGGCCAATGCGTTCCTCGGTCCCCGCGAGTTCCGCCGGCCGTACGTGCTCGAGGCGGTGCCGCTCAAGGCCCCCGCGACCTGATCCTCGATTCCCTCCACCGCACCTGCCCCGCCCCGCCGCACCACCATGAAGATCTTCCGCCATCACGAAGACGTTGTGCCGGCGCTGTGCATCGCGTCGCTGAGCGTGGCCGACGTGCTCGTGTTTCTCGAGGCCCGCAGCCTCTGGCTGCTGGTCGGCTGGCTGACGCTGGTGATCGGCCCCAAGGCCTGCATCTGTGCCTGGAACCATCACCACCAGCACCTCCTCACCTTCCATCAGCCGTGGCTCAACCGCCTGCTGGAGCTGAGCTACGCCTTCCACACCGGCATCACCACCAACGCCTGGGTGCTGCACCACGTGCTCGGCCATCACGTGCACTACCTCGACCAGACCAAGGACGAGTCGGCCTGGAAGCGGCCCGACGGCACGACGATGGGAGAACTCGAATACACGCTCACGATCGCGGCCACCGGCTACCCACGGGCCTGGCGGGTGGGCCGCCGCTACCCCCGCTACCAGCCGGCCTTCTTCGGGATGGGATTCGTGGTGCTTCTCCTGCTTGCGGCGGCCTTCGCCTGGAATCCCCTCAATGCGGCGTTCGTGTTCGCGATCCCGATGGTCACCGGCTACCTGATCACCTGCTGGCACACCTACTGCCACCACGCGGGACTCGACACCGACAACCCCTACGAGGCCTCCCACAACATCCTCAACCGCTCCTACAACATCCTCACGGGCAACCTCGGCTACCACACGGCCCACCACGTGAAGCCGAAGCTCCACTGGTCGCGGCTCCCGGCCTTCCACGCCACGATCGCCGACCGGATCCCGCCGCACCTCTACATCGAGCCGTTTTTCCCGATGAATCTCCTCCCGGCCGGCCCGGACACAGAGCCCGGAAAAAGATTAGTAGACATGTCGTAACATTCCGATATATACTTGCGTGGCCGGCGGGCGTTCCCCACGGCAGCCAAGGGAATCGGACATGGCGAGCACCACCAGACCCGCTCGCGGCCCGAGGCTGCTGAGCCTCGAATGCCTCGGGCAGGCGGCAGAGTGCCTCAAGACGCTGGCCCACCCGCACCGGCTGCGGATCGTGCAGATGCTGCTCGGCGGCCGCTACTCCGTGGGCGAGCTTGCGGAGGCCTGCGAGATCCCGAGCCACATGGCCTCGGAGCACCTGCGGCTGATGCAGCGGTGCGGCTTTCTCGGCGTCGAGAAAGAGGGCCGCTGCGTCTATTACCGGATCGCGGAGCCCCACCTTGGCCGCATCATGGCCTGCATTGAAGACCGTTTCGGGGGCGACAAGCCCGCGCGGGCGACGGGCAAGCCGTAGGCCCGCGGCGCCCCCACCAAACCACTCCCGGTCCTTCCCCCTTCGGAGGTTCATCTCATGGTCGCTTCGATCTCCCCTGCTCAGCTCGCCGATCTCCGCCGCAGCGGCGGCAAGGTCACCCTGATCGACGTCCGGACGCCAGCCGAGTTCGGAGAAGTGCACGTCGACTTCGCCCGCAACGTGCCGCTCGACCGGCTCGACGCCCGAGAGATCGCCGGCCTGGTCGGCGACGGACCGGTGTACTTCGTGTGCAAGTCGGGCGGCCGCAGCCAGAAGGCGTGCGAGAAGATGCTCGCCGCCGGGATCGAGAAGGTGGTGAGCGTCGAAGGGGGCACCGCGGCTTGCGAGGCGGCGGGTCTGCCCGTGATCCGCGGCCGAAAGGTGATGTCGCTCGAGCGGCAGGTGCGGATCGCCGCCGGCGCGCTCGTGGCGATCGGTGCAGCCCTGGCGGCCTTCGGGCCCGACGCCACCTGGAAGGCGGTCGGCACGGGCCTGGCGGGCTTCGTGGGCTGCGGCCTGGTGTTCGCCGGGCTCACCGACACCTGCGGCATGGCGATGCTGATCGCCCGCATGCCGTGGAACCAGGCCTGCCGGTCGGCCACCACCTGCGGCACCCGCCTGCTCCTCGCCGCCCTGCTCGCCGCCGGTGGAGCGGCGACAGCCTCGGCCCAGCACACGCAGGACTCGCTCGAGGTCGTCAAGGCGGCGGTGGCGGAGCAGAAGGCGGTGCTCGTCGATGTCCGTGAGGCCGACGAGTGGCAGAAGGGCCACGTTGCCGGAGCCCGCTTCGTGCCGCTCAGCGCGCTCGAGAAGGGTGTGACCGCGGACCAGCTCGCCCGGAGCATCCCCAAGGGCACCGTCGTCTACACCTACTGCATGGTCGGCGGCCGCAGCGTGGCCTCCGCGCGGTTCTTCCGCGCCCTGGGCTACGACGTCCGTCCGCTGAAGCAGGGCTATCCGGAGCTCGTGCGATCGGGCTTTCCCGCCGCGGCCGGCAACTGATCCCGACGCAGGTGCTCGCATCCGTTTCTCCCCCGTCACCGGTCAACCGGAGCTCCACCATGAAGATCCAGCAGTACTACCTTTCGTGCCTCTCGCATGCGTCGTACCTGATCACGGATGACAGGACGAAGACCGCGGCCGTGGTCGATCCGCAGCGCGACATCGACCAGTACCTCGCCGACGCCGCAGCCGGCGGCTAAACGATCCGCCACGTCTTTCTGACCCACTTCCACGCCGACTTCATCGCCGGCCACATCGAACTCCGCGACCGCGCCGGAGCGACGATCCACCTCGGTCGCCGCGCCCAAGCCGAGTTCGACCACATGCCGATGAAGGCTGGCGCCACGGTCGAGTTCGGCGATGTGCGGCTCGAGGTCATGGAGACTCCGGGCCACACGCCCGAGGGGATTTCGATCCTTGCCTACGACCTGGCGAAGAGCACGGCCGAGCCGCTCGCGGTGCTCACCGGCGACACGCTCTTCATCGGCGACGTGGGCCGGCCCGACCTGCTCGCGAGCGTCGGCGTGACCGCCGACGAACTCGCCGACATGCTCTACGACAGCATCACCACCAAGCTCGTGAAGCTCCCCGATGCCACGCTCGTCTATCCCGCCCATGGGGCCGGGAGCATGTGCGGCAAGAGCCTGTCGAAGGAAACCGTCTCCACGATCGGCGAGCAGAAGAAGTTCAACTATGCCCTCCAGCCGATGAGCCGGGAGGAGTTCAAACGGATCGTGACCGCCGACCAGCCCGAGGCGCCCGACTACTTCGTGCACGACGCGATTCTCAACCGCAAGGACCGGGCGTCGCTCGACGACTCGATGCGGAAGAGCCTCAAGGCCTTGACGATCGACGACGTGCTCGCCCTCGAGAAGGACGGGGCCCAACTCCTCGACGTGCGCGAGGGGATCGACTTCGAAGGCGGACACCTGCTGGGTTCGCTCAACGTGGCCCTGAGCGGGAAGTACGCCACATGGGCCGGCTCGCTCCTCGCCCACGACCGGCCGATCGTGGTGATCGCCGAGGAGGGGGGCGAGGCGGAGGCCGTGATGGGGCTCGGCCGGATCGGCTTCGACAACGTGGCCGGCACCCTGTCCGGCGGCATGAATGCCCTCGCCTCGCGGGACGATCTCGTCGAGCGGACCGAGCGGATCACCGCGCCGGCGCTCGCCGAATGGCTCGCCGGCTCCCGGAGCGACGTCGCCGGCACGCCCGTGGTGATCGACGTACGCAGCGAGGCCGAGCATGCCCGCGGCCACGTCGCTGGGAGTATCAACATCCCGCTGACGCATCTGGAGGAGCGGATCGCCGAACTCCCAGCGGGCAGGCCTGTGGCCGTGCACTGCGAGGAAGGCTATCGCTCCGCGATCGCCGCGAGCCTGCTGCAGAAACTCGGCCGGCGCGACGTGCACGACCTGGTGGGAGGCTACAAGGCCTGGCTGGCCGCGAAGCTGCCGACAGTGACAGAGCGGGCCGCCACGCCCGCCTGAGGGTCCTGCCCGCCTCACCGCCATGGACCTCGCGAGTGCCACAACCGTCGCGGCCGCGCTGGCCCCGTCGTGGACGATGCTCCAGTCGATGGCGGCGGGAGCCGTCGTCGGGCTGTCGCTCGGGCTCACCGGCGGCGGCGGCGCGATCTTCGCGGTGCCGCTGCTTGTCTACTGGATCGGCGTCGAGCCGCAGGCCGCGGTCAGGGTCTCGCTGGTGACCGGCGCCGTGGAGCGATGGCGGCACGGACAGGTCGAGGTGCGAACAGGCCTCCTGTTCGCCACGGCCGGCATGCTCACGGCGCCCGCAGGCGGCTGGCTCGGCAGCCGCCTGCCACCGCAGGGGCTTCTGGCGTCGTTCGCGGTCTTGATGCTCCTGATTGCGATCCGGATGTGGCGCAAAGCCCGTGACACATCGGAGCGGATGCCGCCCGCGGTGTTCTCTTCGGGCGTGGGACCCACGTGCAGCCGGGACGAGTGCGGCCGGCTGCGGATGACGACCCGCTGCTTCGTCCTCCTCGGGCTGGTGGGGCTCTTCGTCGGCGTGCTTTCGGGGCTGTTCGGCGTGGGCGGAGGATTTCTGATCGTGCCGGCGCTCTTGGCCTTCGCGACGATGGACGTGCCGCGGGCCGTGGGCACCTCGCTGTTCGTGATGACGCTCGTGGGCCTGTCGGCCGTGGCCTCGCAGGTCGCCGCCGGCGGTTCGATCCCCTTGGCCGTCACCGCCGCGTTCGTCGCGGGCAGCATTCCGGCGCTGTTTGCGGGCTCATGGATCGGCCGCCGGCTGACGGGCCCGGTGCTGGCCCGTGGCTTCGCCGTGGCGATCGTGCTGGTCGCCATCTTCATGATCGTGAAAACGCTGTTCAGCGGCTGATGCACATCTGGCGTCAGGGCAACCACGCCCCAACACGACGACCAAAGACGTGTTTCCGGCAAGTGGTGGTCGACACACCGGAACGATCGGCCAGTCCTGAACACGGCCGCCATCAGGCGAACAGCCCGTCAATCGGCCGGCCGTCGCGGACGATCATCACCGGCCTGCCCGTGGCGGTGCGATATTCCTTCTTCGGGTCGATGCCCAGGCAGCGGTAGAGCGAGGCCGCGACGTCGTCGGGACGGATCGCCTCGGCCGCCGGCTCCGTGCCCTTTCCGTCGCTCGCGCCGATCACCTGCCCCCCCTTCACGCCTCCACCCGCCATCACCATGAACATCGCACGCGGATAGTGGTCGCGGCCGGCCCGCTGGTTGATCTTGGGCGTCCGGCCAAACTCGCCGGTCACCAGCACGGCCGTCGAATCGAGCAGCCCCTTCTGCTCGAGGCCGAGGAACAGCGCCGCCAGCCCCTCGTCGAGCGTGGGCAGGAGCGACGACTTCAGCTTCTTCCAGTTGTCGGCGTGGGTGTCCCAGCCGCCGAGCTGCACCGTCACGAACCGCACGCCCGCCTCCACCAGCCGCGTGGCGAGGAGGCAGCTCTGCCCGAAATCATGATTCCCGAACGGGGCGGCGAACGAAGGCTCCTCCCGCGACACGTCGAAGGCCTGCCGGGCCCGCGGCGACGTGATGATCGTGTGGGCCTGCCGCGAGAACGCGTCGAGCCCCTCGACCAGTTGACTGTCGTCCTCGACCTCGCGGAACATCGTGTCGAGGTCGTCGAGCAGGGCGTGGCGGCGGTCGACCTGCGCGATCGACAGGCTGCCGTCGAGCGACACGCCTCGCACGCTGAAGGGCTTGCCCGCCTTCGGAGCGCTGCCGGTGCCGAAGGCCGCATACCGCACGCCGATGTAGCCGGCCCCGTGGCGGCTCGTGGGGATGGCCACCGACGAGGGGAGGTCCTCCGCGCCGCCGAGCTCTCTGGCCACCACGGCGGCGTGGCAGGGAAACTGCAGCGACGCGATCGGCCGGTTGCCGGTGTGCACGTAGCTGCTGCCGAGCTCGTGCGCGGCGAGCGTGTGCGACACGCCGCGGAGGATCGTGTAGCGGTCGGCGCAGGCCGCCAGCTTCGGGAGGTGCTCGCAGATCTGCATGCCCGGCACGGTGGTCGCGATCGGGTTGAACTCACCGCGATAGTCCGCGGGGGCGTCGGGCTTGAGGTCGAAGGTGTCGAGGTGCGACGGGCCTCCCCCCAGGTTCACGAAGATCGCTGCCTTCGCCGGCCCGCTGCCGGCCTCCCCCGCGCTCGCCCAGCGGAGATGATTGGCCAGCGAGAGCGCCGATCCGCCGAGCACGCCCACGCGGAGAAACTCGCGCCGCCGCACGCCGTCGCAGGTTCGATGGATCGCCATGATGCCGGCCTCCTCCGTCAGTGGTTGACGAGAAACTCCTTGGTGTTCAACAGCGCCCAGAGCAGGTCTCGCGTCGCCTCGCGCACGCTGCCAGCCTCGGCGAAGTGCGCCGCCGCCCGCGTCGCCTCGGCGTCGAGCGGCGGCCGCGAGAGCGTACGAAGGTAGGCCGCGTGGACGATCGCCGCGACGTCGTCGGGGGCGAGGGCGGCCGGCTCGGCCGGCGGTGCGCCCTTTCGCTTGGCCCTGTCCTTGTCCGCGCCCTTCGCCGCTCCCTTGTCGCCGTGCCGCGCCGCGAGCTGGTCGACCCAGCCCCCCTTGCGATCGATCTGCGTGAGCACATCGCGGTCGTTTCGCAGGAACACGGTCTGCAGCAGGCTCGGCTCCATCGACCGGTCGCAGTCGCAGTTGCTCTCGCGGGTCGACCGGCCGAACACCATCAGGGCGTACTGCCCCGACTTGCCCCAGCCCGCCGCCGCGGGCTCCCCGCCGCCGGCCGGAGCATTGGCCGCCGCGAGCGTCGCGGCCTCCTCGTCGCCGGCCGTGACCAGCCGGATCGCGGCCAGCACCGCCTCGGCGGGAATCCGTCGCGGCACGGCCCGGGAGAAGTTGCGCTCGTCGAGCCGGTTGGTGTCGTTGGGCCGCCAGTCCGACTGGTAGGTCCGGCTGGTGGCAATCTCGCGGTGCAGCCACTTGAGGTCGTAGCCCCGGCGGCGAAACTCCGCCGCGAGCTCTTCGAGCAGCGGGGCGTTGCTCGGCGGGTTCGCGAGGCTCAGGTCATCGGGGGGCTCGACGATGCCCACATTGAAGTAGGCCGACCAGACGCGGTTCACGATCGCCTTGGCGAAGTAGGGATTCTCCTCGTCCCGCATCCAGTCCATCAGCGCCTGCCGCGGATCGGGCAGGTCGTCCACGGCCACGTCGTCGCCGCCGAGCACCGTCGCCGTGCGGCCCACCACCCGCCGCGCGTCGGCTCTCTTCCGGTCGCCCCGCTTGTCCGGCTTCACGGCCTTCGGCTTCTGCGGCTCCACCACGTAGGTCTCGCGGTAGGGCACCGTGCGGCCCTCGCGCACGAGCTTCGCGAGATCCTTCGCGGCGTTGGCCCCGCGGGCCTTGGGGTCGACGCCGAGCTCCTCGAGCATCTCGGCCGCGGCCTCTTTCGTGCCCGGCGCCTCGCCATGCCGCACGCGGACGAAGAAGTTCTGGAACCTCGCGAAGTCGTCCTTCGTCCACTCGTCGAACGGATGCTTGTGGCACTGCGCGCACTGGATCCGCACGCCGAGAAAGGTGTAGGCGAAGCCGAGGGCCCGCTGCTCCGCGGTCTGGAAGTTCTGCCGGCTCCAGAAGTACGGAAGGTAGGGCTGGCGGGCGAACGAGTCCGCGGGGTCGGCATGCTGGTAGCCGCTCATCCGCCCGCAGTAGTCGTCGTACGACTCGCCGTCGAGGCGGCTTCTGGCCATCACGATCCCCTCGACGATCTCGTCGTACGGCACGTTGTCGGCGAGCCGCACGCGGAGCCAGTCGTACCACGCGGCCGTCGCCACGGGCCGGTTGTCGGGGCCGTTGTTCTGGTTCCGCTGCTCGTTGTTGCCGGTCCAGTCGCAAAAGCGGGTCGCCCACCACGACGCATACGCCGGCGAGGCGAGGAGGTCGTCGACCTTCCGCGTCCGCTTGTCAGGCCGCGGGTCCGCGACGAAGGCCTCCACCTCGGCGGGCGTGGGCAGCGTGCCGGCGATGTCGAGCGACACCCGCCGCAGGAACGTGGCGTCGTCGCACGGCGGCGAGGGGACGATCCCCAGCGGCCGGAGCTTGGCCGCGACGAGTTCGTCGATTCGCGTGGGCGTCGGCAGCGTCGGATACCGGCTTCCGACGAGTTCCGAGACCGGCATCAGCACCGGCACGGGCACGACGCCGTCGTCGTAGAAGGCGACCATGTGCGTGTCGCCGGCCCCGACGACCGTAACGAGGCCCGCGTCGTCGATCGTGGCCACCTGGTCGTCGTTCGACTGAAACCGGCACAGCGGGGTGACGTCCTCGCGGGAGCCGTCCCCCCAGACCGCGACGGCCCGCAGCTGCCGCTTCTCGCCCGGCCGGGCCGCCACGATCTCGGCCGGCTCGACCTCCAGACGGACGAACCGTGGTGCATCGGGCTCGACCGGCGCAGCGCCCGTGGCGATCCACTCGAGCAAGACTCGATGCTGCCACGAATCCCTCTCGAAACGCCGGCCACCCTCGTGCGGGATCTCTTCGAGCGGCTTCTGGAGCACGAGGCTCTCGTCGGGGTCC
Organism: Planctomycetaceae bacterium; assembly: GCA_046076065.1. Lineage (GTDB taxonomy): Bacteria > Planctomycetota > Planctomycetia > Pirellulales > UBA1268 > QWPN01. Next base: position 8,631 of record JBJTRH010000159.1, read on the forward strand.
GCGACGTTCGTCCGCGGCTCGTCTCCGCCGAGCAGGTTCTCGTGATCGGCCTTGAAGTCGTAGCCGAAGAGCGAGAGCTGAAAGCCGCCCTGCCCCTGGAACGAGCCGTGGCAGGCGCGGCCGTTGCAGCCCAGTCGCCCGAGCAGCGGAACCACGTGGCGGCGAAAATCGGGCCGCTCGACGGCGGTGTCGTCGGCGAATCGCTCGTCGATCGGCGGAAGCGGCCCGGGATCGGCCGCGAGGGCCGATCCGCCGCCGGCCAGCGCCAGCCACGCGACCAGCCGGACGAACGTGTCACCCACCTGACCCGTGCGTGCCATCGCCCCCTCGACTCGGCCCCTGCCGCCCACCGTCCGACGACCGTATCGCCCGCTGAACACAAGACTATCGCCACGCCCCGGGGCCCCACAACGTCCCGGCCCGCCTGAGCCTTGCAAACGTTGCAAAATGCGGCGCTACCGTTGCACGTTGCGGCACCCTCGCCGCCATGCCGGCGGCCAGCCAGCCGCGCTCGCCGGTGGTCCGGGCTGGATTTTCGGGCAATTACGGCCACGGATATTTTTTCGAAGTTTTGGCACGCCTCGTGCTCTCCCTCAAGCCACCGGCGAGGCCATGCAAGGCCTTCACGGTCGTCCCACCCCGCGGCAGGAGCCCGGATCATGACAACCACCACGCTCTCGATGGCGACCACGACCGACGAAGACCTCTTCGCCAGCGTCCGAAATGAGGACGACACCGTGGCGTTCGAGACCCTCGTGCACCGCTACGAGCGGGAGTTGTTCGCCTACCTGCGGCGATTCCTCGGCGACGCCGGGCTGGCGGAGGACGTCTTCCAGTCGACGTTTCTGGCGGTGCACCGCAAGCGGGCGAAGTACGTCGAGGGGCGGCCGTTCCGGCCTTGGCTGTATGCGATCGCCACCAACCAGGCCATCGACGCCCAGCGGCGGAACCGCCGGCATCGTATGGCGAGCCTCGACCGGAGCGTTCGCGGCTTCGATGGCGACGACAGCTACGCCGCATCGGTCGCCGACGCCCATCCCACCGGCGACGACACCGTCGCCCAACGGGACGCCGAGGCCTGGATGCTTGCCGCGATCGACCGCCTCCCGGAGCCGCTCCGCCGCACGCTCGCGCTCGTCTACCGCAGCGGTCTCAAGCACCGCGAGGTGGCCGATGCACTCGGGATCCCGGTGGGCACCGTCAAGAGCCGGGTGAACACGGCCATCGGCCGCCTGCAGCTGTCCTGCGCCCGGGCCTGCTGAGCCGGCCGCCGAGGATCGCCATCCACGGCCGGCACGCCCCCGCGCGGCTCCACCCGAGCTCAGGTGATCGCCTGCGGCTCGGTCTCGAGGTCGTCCTCGGTCTCGGCCGCCGTGGCCAGCGACTTCGGCGGCCAGAAGGCGATGAGCAGCAACGCGGCCGCCGCCAGCGCCAGGAACGTGGGCACAAGAAACAGCCGCCGGTAGTCGACGACCCCGTCGGCCGAGGTCAGCGACGTGCGCAAGGGAAAGAAGAACCAGTTCGCGGCGAGATCCCCCAGTCCCAGCACCAACAGGTTAAACAGGCTCTGGGCGCTGGCCCGCACGTCCTTGGGGAACGCCGCGTCGATGAAAATATAGAGCGTCGCGAAGAAGAACGCGTAGCAGATGCCGTGGAGTACCTGCACGGCGATGATCACCGCCGTGTTCTGTGGCAGGAGGGCGAAGACGCCGAACCTCGCGGCATGTCCGAGGATGCCGAGAATCATCGTCGTCTTCCAGCCGAGCCTGGCGAGCACGCCCCCGAGGACAGCCATCGTGAGGATCTCAGCCACCTGGCCGATGCTCATCACGGGCATGATCCAGGCCTTCTCCAAGCCGACGCCCTTCTCGAGGAAGTTCTCGGCCAGCTTGAAGTAGCCGTTGTGGATCACCGAATCGATGAAGGTGACGACGAAGAGCACGAGGAGGTACGGATAGGAGAGGAAACCCGTGGCCCGCAGCCAGGCGATGCTCGTCTTCCCCTCGGCCCGCTTCGGCGGCGTGTGCGGCAGGAACAGGCTGTAGGCCGCCAGCGCGAGAGAGGTGACGCCCGACACCAGGAAGATGCCGCGACTGGCGTTGACCGCGTCGATTCCTTCCTTGCCCTTGAGGAGGAAGAAGAGCGGCCAGGCCGCGAGGATCCACCCGATCGTGCCGCCCATGCGCACGATGCCGAACTCCTTCTGGGCGTTCTTCATGTGGGTGAAGGCGATCGAGTTGGAGACGGAGATCGTCGGCACATACAGGAGCGCGTGAACGAGCATCAGGCCGAAAAAGACCGTGAACACGCCCAGGCCGGACGCCGCGGCGATCTCGCGGGCCCAGTACATGGCGAGGATCGCCAGACCGCCGACGAGGTGGCTGAAAGCCATGAATCGCTCCGCCGAGAAGGTGCGGTCGGCGAACTGGCTGGAGAAGAAGATGCCCACGATCGAGGCGATGGCGAACGCGCTGCCCACCCAGGCGATTTGGGGGTCGGAGAAGTTGAGGCCGTCCTTGCCCATGTACCCCCAGATCAGCGGCAGCCACGCGCCCCAGATCGCGAACTCGAGCACCATCATCAGCCAGAGGCGAAACGTCGGCGCCGGTGCGGCGGAGTGGGAGCGGTTCATGCGTGCCCTCGTGTCGGGGTGAAGATTCGGAACGGTTTGAAGAAGTCGTCAGTCGGTCAGTTCGCGGATCCGGATGTTTCGGAAGTGGACCTCGTCGCCGTGGCCGAGGAAGCCGACGTGGCCCTTCGTGCGGGCGAGGCCGGGGTGCGGGCGGCCGTCGGGCGTGGGGCCGCCGTCGCGGAACGGCCCGACGTCGGCTTCGACGATCGTCTTGCCGTTCACGTCCACCTTTATCTGGGTACCGCGAACGACGACCGTCTCCTCGTTCCATTCGCCCGCCGGCTTGAGGCAGCCCCGCTCGGCCGCCACGACCCCGTAGATCGAACCGTGCACCTGCCAGTCTTTCAGGCCCGCGTACTTCGGATGGCCGTCGTCGAGGATCTGGATTTCCATGCCCTCGAAGGCCGCGTCGCCCTTGGCCGGTGCGCGGATGCCGAGGCCGTTGTTCGCGCCCGGCGTGAGCTTGAAGTCGAATCGCAGTTCGAAGTCGCCATACTCGGCCGTCGTCAGCAGGTTGCCACCCACGCCGGGCTTGGAGCGGAGTTCGCCGTCGACGACATGGTGCCCCGCGACCGCTCCCTGCCAGCCCGCGAGCGTCGTGCCGTCGAACAGCGGCACGAAGCCTTCCTCGACCACGGGCGACGCGGCCACCGGAGCTGGTGCGGCCGCGGCACCGGCGGTGATCTCCCTGATCTTCATGCGGCGAAACTCCACCGGGGCCCCCTCGGATTCGAGGCAAAGATACCCGCTGGCGGGCGTGCAGTCAGAGCCCCCCGACACCTCGTGGCCGTTCACCCACAGCCGCACCTCCCCCTTCACCGCCCGGATGAAGTAGTGGTTCCACTCCGGCGTGCCCCGGGAATGCCGCTCCTTCGGGAAGCTCCGACCGCCGCCGGGTGCCGTGGGCGCGAAGGGCTTCATCTTCGACGAGCCCACCGGAAACACGTCGCCGTCGGTCGTGAACCAGGTCGCCTTCTTGCCGCTCGACTTCTCGTACTTGGCCGTGTAGCCATGGTCGAGCACCTGCACCTCGATGCCCCCGGGGGGCAGCTGGCCCGGCTTGATCGCGTCGAGAGCCGCCTTCGGCGCCCAGAGAAACACGCCCGAGTTGCCGGCGTCGGAGAGGTGCCGCCATTCGAGCGACATCTCGAAGTCGGTGACCGGCTCCTTCGTGTGGATCACGCCCACCGGCTGGCCGGTGCACCGCACGCCGTCGCGGGTCCACGTCCACGTGTCGGGATTCGTGTTGACGTTCGTGAAGTCGGCCTCGCCCAGATCCCGCCAACCCGGCGACGAGAGATCGAACGTGCCCAGGTCGCGGACGAACACGTTGCGGACATGCATCGGCGCGCCGTGCGTCTGGATCTGGATCGGGCCGCGGGCCGGCAGCGGCTGCCCCTTTTGGAAGTAGTTGGCGAGCGGCGCGTCGTCCACGACCTTTTGGTCGTTGAGCACCACCGTTACGCGGTCGCCCTTCATCGTGATCCGGGTCGTGTTCCACTCGCCGATCGGCTTGTCGGCCTTCACGAGCGGCCACTTGCCGGCCGCATCGGCGGGATTGTTCCAGAGCCCGCCCGACCCCTTCTGGCAGCCGTGCTTGAAGTCCCGCTCGCAGGCGGGGTCCCAGATCTGCACCTGCGGATTGCCGCGGAGGTAGATGCCGCTGTCGGCGCACGAGGAGGGCAGCATCCACTCGAGGGAGAGCTCGAAGTCCTCGTAGTCGCGGTCGGTCGTGAGGAACACGCCGTGGCCGTCGCTTACGATCACGCCGTCCTTCA
>JBJTRH010000160.1:0-2229 GCA_046076065.1 Planctomycetaceae bacterium
CGCACCGCTCCGCCGCGACTTGGAGATCCCGAAGGCGATCGTGCCGGCCAGATAAAGGGCCATCACCACGAGGTCGGTGGTGGTGAGCGAGAAGTCGAAGACCGAGCCGAGGAGTGTCATGCCGGGAAGCCCCCTGCCCTACGCGACCGCAACTCGTGGCCGCATGGGCCGCCGCGGACGCACAGCATAGCGTCGGCGCAAGCGATGGACGGCCTGGCTCGGGCCGGCAGCCTGTCGCATGAGTATGCGGCTTGCGGGGGCGGTGACGGCCGACCTACTCGCTCGGGCCCGCGGCGGCGACCTCGCTCGTGACCGAGTCGAGGTACTGGCGGAAGTTGTGGGCGAACAGGCCCGCCAGCTTCCGCGCCGTCACGTCGTAGGCGGCCTTGTCGGCCCACGTGTTCCGCGGCACGAGCACCTCCGCCGGCACGCCCGGGCAGGCGGTGATCGCGTCGAGCCCGAACACGTCGTCGGCCTCGGCCGGGGCCGACCGCAGCTCGCCCGAGTGGATCGCGTCGATGATCGCCCGCGTGATCGAGAGCTTCATCCGCGTGCCGATGCCGTAGGAGCCGCCGCTCCAGCCGGTGTTCACGAGCCAGACGTGCGCCCGATGGCGGCGGATCTTCTCCGCGAGCAGGCCGGCATATTTCATCGGATGCCAGACGAGGAACGGGCCGCCGAAGCACGGCGAGAAGGTGGCCTGCGGCTCGGTCACGCCCATCTCCGTGCCCGCCACCTTGGCGGTGTAGCCGCTGATGAAGTGGTACATCGCCTGGGCCGGCGAGAGGCGGCTCACCGGCGGCAGCACGCCGAAGGCGTCGCAGGTGAGGAAGATCACGTCGGTCGGGTGCCCGGCCACGCAGGGGATCTTCGCGTTGCGGATGAACTCGATCGGGTAGGCCCCGCGGGTGTTCTGCGTGATGCTCGTGTCGTGGAAGTCGACGTGGTGGCTGTCCTCGTCGTAGACCACGTTCTCGAGCACGGCCCCGAAGCGAAGCGCCTGGAAGATGTCGGGCTCCGTCTCGGGGGCCAGATCGATCGCCTTGGCGTAGCAGCCCCCCTCGATGTTGAAGATCCCCGAGTCGCTCCAGCAGTGTTCGTCGTCGCCGATCAGCAGCCGCTTGGGATCGGCCGAGAGCGTGGTCTTGCCGGTCCCGGAGAGGCCGAAGAGCAGCGACGATGCGCCCGTGTCGCGGTCGGCCGTGGCCGAGCAGTGCATCGAGAGGATGTTCCGCTTGGGCGCGAAGTAGTTGAGCATGGTGAACACGCCCTTCTTCATCTCGCCGGCATACTCCGTGCCCAGGATCACCAGCTCCTTCGTCTCGAGCGACAGGTCGATGCTGGTCTTCGACGTCATGCCGTGGGTGCGGCGGTTGGCCGGGAAGCGGCCGGCGTTGTAGATCACGGCGTCGGGATCGCCGTACTCGGCGAGTTCCTCCTTCGTGGGCCGGATCAGCATCGTGTGCATGAACAGCGCGTGGTAGGGCCGTGAGCAGATCACGCGCACCTTGAGCCGGTGCTGCGGGTCCCAGCCGGCGAAGGCGTCGATGCAGTAGAGGATCTCGCGGGTGTTGAGGTAGTCCTTGGCCCGCTCGAGGTTGATGAGGAAGGTTTCGTCGTCGATCGGCAGGTTCACGCTGCCCCACCAGACGTCCTTCTCCGAGGCGGGATGCCGCACGATCCGCTTGTCCTTCGGGGAACGGCCGGTCTTCTCGCCCGAGTAGGCGATCAGGGCACCGGAGTCGGCGATCGCGCTGCGGGCATCGATGCGGAGGGCCTCCGCGTAGAGCTCGGCCGGCGCGAGGTTGCGGCGGACGTCGGCGACGGTGATGCCGTGGGCGGAGAGATCGATGCGGCGCATGCTGCGGGCTCCGGGAATGGCGTGTGCGGGCCGACATCGTATCCGGAGCGGTGCCCGGCGTGGATTCGGGTTCTTGACAAAGGAGTGTACAAACGTACACTCCTTCAGGAGGTCGTCCTCCGGGTTCGGGATTTCGATGGCCGGCAGGTCGCGGCTAGACTCGCGGCATGGCCACCGCTCCTGACAAACGAGCCGACGGGCACGGCACGACCGGGCCGGGCGTGGTCACGTTCGGCTTCGACGTGCTCGACCGCGTGGAGCAGGCGGTGGCCATGGTGAAGGAACGGATGCGGCGGTCGGTGTCGGCCCTGGAGCGGGCGGGCATCCCCTATGCGGTCGCCGGCGGCCATGCCGTGGCGGCGTGGGTG
>JBJTRH010000161.1:0-2257 GCA_046076065.1 Planctomycetaceae bacterium
TGTCCGGCAGGCTCGCGCGAGGGCCGGATCGTGCTCGTGCAGCTGGGCACGGAGGGCGCGGGCGAGAACGGCGGCCGGTTCACCGTCAAGAAGTATCACTCGGAGAAGACCGTCACCGCCGACGGGTGGCGGCACGACCGCATTCAGCTGCTGCCAGTGAATCCGGCGTTCGAGCCGATCGAGATCAAGCCGGAGGAGGCTCGTGACCTCGCGATCATCGCCGAGTACCTTGACACCGTTCCAAAACGCTTATGTGCGTTGCAGTCCGTCAACCCCCAGAGCCTCAGATGAAAAAGATCCTTGGCGAAGGCAAGAACGTTCGTGCCCTGCTTAGCGGCGCGAAGTACGCCGTCGACTTCTACCAGCGTGAATACCGCTGGGAAACAAAGCACGTCAGTGAACTGCTCAACGACCTCGTGGAAGAGTTCAATGAAAACTATGAGGCAGGACACGACCGCAGCGCGGTTGCCGGTTACAGCCACTATTTTCTCGGGTCGATCATCGTCAGCAACAAAAACGGGCAGAACTTCATCGTCGATGGCCAGCAGAGACTCACGTCGCTCACGCTTTTGCTGATTCGTATCTACCACCTGCTCCAAGACGAATACCAAAAGACCCAGATCGCGAATCTGATCTTCGCCACCAGCTACGGAAAGCGGTCATTCAACATCGACGTCCCGGAACGCAATCCCTGCATGGAAGCGTTGTTCACGAACGCTCCTTTTGACGAGGCAGGGCAGCCCGAGTCCGTCGCAAACATTCTGGGTCGCTACCAAGACATCGCCGAGCAGTTTCCTGAGGAGCTCTGCGGCGAAGCCCTCCCCTATTTCACGGATTGGCTGATCGAGAACGTTCACCTGGTCGAGATCACGGCATTCTCCGATGCAGACGCCTACCGCATCTTTGAGACGATGAACGACCGCGGCATGTCGCTCACCCCGAGCGACATGCTCAAGGGCTACCTGCTTGCGAACATCACGGACGGCGATCGCCGTAACGAAGCGAGCAAAACCTGGCGCACTCGGATCGTTGCTCTGAACTCGATCGACAAGGAGGAAGACGCAAATGCGATCAAGTCTTGGTTGCGCAGCCAGCAAGCCCAGACGATCCGTGAACGAAAGCGAGGCGCCGAACCCAAGGACTTTGATCTCATCGGCACGGAGTTTCATCGCTGGGTCGCGGACCACGAGCCGCAGCTAGGCCTCTCGGGGAGCATGTCGTTCGCTACGTTTATCGAAAAAGACTTCGCGTTCTACACCAAGTGGTATGAAAAGATTCGGCGTGCAGCCGAGACAATGACTCCCGGCCTTGAGGCGATCCACTTCAACGCCCAAAACAATTTCACGCTCCAATATCCCGCGTTGTTGGCTCCCTTGGCCCCCGGCGACAACGACGAGATCATCCGCAAGAAGCTCCGGGTTGTGGCGATGTACCTAGATATCGTCATCAATCGCCGCATCTGGAACTTTAAGTCCACCGACTACTCAACGATGCAGTACACCGTGTTTCAGCTGGTGATCCTGCCGATTAGAGGCAAGTCGCTGAACGAACTGGTGGATGTCTTGGTCGCGCGCCTCGAGGACGATGAGGACACGTTCGCAAAGAACGAGCGGTTCTATCTCCACGGCATGAACGGGCGGCAAATCCACCGCATGCTCGCTCGCATGACGGATTATGTTGAGACTCAGTCTGGGATGGCTTCGCGGTATGCCGAGTACGTTCAGCGGCGTGGAAAAAATGGCTATGAGGTCGAACACATTTGGGCCAATCACCCGGAACTGCACCAAGATGAGTTCTCTCACCCGAGTGACTTTGCTGAACATCGCAACCGGATCGGTGGCCTGCTGCTTTTGCCCAAATCATTCAATGCGAGTTATGGCGACATGCCTTACGAACAGAAACGCGAGCACTACTTCGGACAAAACATCCTTGCCAAGAGCCTCCATGACCGGGCCTACTCCAACGATCCGGGCTTCCGGCGGTTCCGTGAGCAGTCCGGTCTAGTGTTTAAGCCGTACGCAGCTTTTCGGAAGCCCGATCTGGAGGAACGCCAGCAGCTGTACAGGGCCTTGGCGGAGCGTATTTGGTCGCCCGAAACGCTGCGAAACGAGAAAAACGCGAGTGGCTAGGCTCGTTGGCCTATGACACAGTCCCACGCAACAGCACTCTAGAAGAAGTCGGCGGTGGTCGATAAAATGCTGGACGTGGAAGGAAGCATCCTTCTCGAAGCGAGTCCACCCACGCGGTGACTCGTACC
>JBJTRH010000162.1:0-3142 GCA_046076065.1 Planctomycetaceae bacterium
TCAGGCCCGCCTGCTTCTACGACCTCGTGATCGAGGTGGCGATCGTGCGACCGGGGCCGATCCAGGGCGACATGGTGCATCCGTATCTCCGGCGTCGAGCAGGCGAGGAGCCGGTCACCTACCCCAACGATGCCATCCGCGAGGTGCTCGAGAAGACCCTCGGCGTGCCGCTCTTTCAGGAGCAGGCGATGCGGCTGGCCGTGGTGGCGGCTGGCTTCACGCCGGGCGAGGCCGATCAACTGCGGCGAGCGATGGGCGCCTGGCGGCGGCCGGGTGTGATCGACGAGTTTCACAAGCGGCTCGTCGATGGCATGCTCGCGCGGGGGCTCTCGCGGCCATTCGCCGAGCAGGTCTTCAACCAGATCCGCGGCTTCGGCGAATACGGCTTTCCCGAGTCGCATGCGGCGAGCTTCGCGCTGCTCGTGTATGTGTCGGCGTGGCTGAAGTGCCACCACCCGGCGGCGTTCACGGCCGCTCTCCTCGGCAGCCAGCCGATGGGGTTTTATGCGCCCGCCCAGCTCGTTCGCGACGCGCGGGCCCATGGCGTGGCGGTGCTGCCGGCCGACGTCAACGCCAGCGGCTGGCATGCATCGCTGGAGCGACGTGCAAAAACCCATCCACGGCCGTCCTCCACGTCGTCGGCCGCAGGAGACGCCACGATTTCCGCGGAGCGGCAGCTGGCGATCCGTCTGGGGCTCGAGCAGGTGCATGGTCTTGGGGAGGTGGTGGGCCGGCGGATCGTGGAGGCCCGCAGCGACGGTCCGTTCCGGCTGCCTCGCGACCTCGTGCAGCGGGCGGGAGCCGACCGCGAATCGCTCCTGCATCTCGCCCGGGCGGGGGCCCTCGCCTCGCTCGGCCTCGATCGCCGCCGGGCCGTGTGGGAGGCGCTCGCGCCGCAGGAGCGGGCCGGCCGGCGGCCGCTGTTCGACGGGCTCGACGACGATGGCGACGGCCTTGCCGCCGGCGATGCCCAACTGCTGCCGCCGACGACGCGGCAGGAGGAGGTGATCGCCGACTACAGGTCGGCGGGGCTTTCGCTCGATGCCCATCCGCTCGAGTTCGAACGCGACTGGCTCGCCTCGATCGGCGTGGCACCGATCGAGGAGGCGGTGGCGGCGCCCGAGGGACGGCGGGTGAGGATCGCCGGCATCGTGCTCACTCGACAGCGGCCGGCGACGGCCAAGGGACTCTTCTTCCTCACGATCGAGGACGAGACGGGGCCGGCGAACGTGGTGGTCTATCCGGATGTCTGGGAGGCGGCACCGCCCTCGGCGCGGCGGGCCGCGGTGCTCGTGGTCCGCGGCCGCATCCAGCGGCGCGGGGCGGTGGTGCACGTGCTGGCGACGCAGCTCGAAGCGGCCGTGCCGGCTCGCACCGGGCCTGCTGCGGGCGTCGCTGCGCCAGCGCTTTCGGCACTGCCGCGAATGTCGCGGGATTTCTGCTAGAACACCCGGCATGTCCGCCACCGTCGCCCCCGTCGTTCGCACCGACCTGCCGCTCGGACCCGTGATCCGCGGCAAGGTCCGCGATTGCTATCGGTTCACCTCGGCGGCACACGGCGATGCGATGCTGATCGTGAGCACCGATCGGATCAGCGCCTTCGACTGGATCCTGCCGACGCCGATACCGGACAAGGGACGCGTGCTCACCGCGATCTCGGCGTTCTGGTTCGATCTCCTCGCCCGCGGCCCCGAGCCGCTGCCCCACCATCTCATCACGACCGATGTCGACGCGATGGGCCTGCCGACCGAGATCGATCGCGATCCGCTCCGAGGCCGCACGATGCTCGTGCGGCGGGCAGAGGTGATTCCCTTCGAGTGCGTGGTGCGCGGCTGGCTCGCCGGATCGGGGCTCGCGGAGTATCGCGCGAGCGGCACCGTGTGCGGCGAGCCGCTTCCCCCTGGGCTCGTGGCCGGCGGCAGGCTGCCCGCCCCGATCTTCACGCCGGCGACCAAGGCCGAGAGCGGCCACGATGAGAACGTTTCCTTTGCCGTGATGGCCGACCGGATCGGCCGCGAGCTCGCCGAAACCCTGCGGTCGCGGAGCCTCGCCGTCTATGCGCGGGGCGCGGCCCATGCGGCCGGACGGGGGATCGTGGTCGCCGACACGAAGTTCGAGTGGGGCCGGCTGCCCGACGGCACGGTGATCCTGGTCGACGAGGTGCTCACGCCCGACAGTTCGCGGTTCTGGCCGGCCGCCGCCGCAGGCTCGGGCCGCGTGCCCGATTCGTTCGACAAGCAGTTCGTCCGCGACTGGCTCGAATCGAGCGGCTGGGACAAGGCGAGCATGCCCCCCGCCCTGCCCTCCGACGTGGTCACGAAGACCCGCGAGAAGTACCTCGAAGCCTGTCGCCTGCTCACCGGTTCGCTGCCCGCCGGCGTGGCCTGAATCGTGGCCCTGCTCCTACCGTGCCCGGCCGAACCGCTCTAGGGATGGCCCGGACCCCGAACTAGAATCCGGGGAAAATCCCTCTCGTTTCCGGATCCCTCGATGCTCCGCTACTGGACCGCCGGCGAATCTCACGGCCCCGCCCTCGTCGCCCTCGTGGACGGCTTCCCCGCCGGCCTCGCCGTCGAAGCGGCAGCGATCGATCACGAACTCAGGCGACGGCAGGGAGGCTACGGCCGTGGCGGTCGCCAGCGGATCGAGACCGACACGGTCACGTTCCTCTCGGGGCTCTGGAAAGGTGTCACGCTCGGCAGCCCGCTGGCACTCGAAGTGATCAACAAGGATGCAAAGCTCGAGCGGCTCGAGGAGGTGGAGCGGCCGCGGCCGGGCCATGCCGACCTGCCCGGGTCGATCAAGCATCTCGGCGGTGTGCGGGCGGTGCTCGAGCGGGCGAGCGCCCGCGAGACGGCGGCCCGAGTAGCGGCCGGCGGCCTCGCGCGGCAGCTGCTGGCTGCTTTCGGCATCGAGGTGGCCGGCTGGGTGACGGAACTCGGCCCCGTGGCGCTCGGCGGTCGTGCCGGCTCGCTGCCGGACCTACGGCGGATTCGCGACACGAGTGCGATCTACTCTCTCCATCCCGAACGAGACTCGGAGGTGACGGACCTCATCGACCGGGTCGGCAAGGAGGGCGACACACTCGGCGGCATCGTGGAGGTGCAGGTCGATGGCCTGCCGGTCGGTCTCGGCACGCATG
>JBJTRH010000163.1:0-2017 GCA_046076065.1 Planctomycetaceae bacterium
AATCCGCCTGGCAGACATCGCATTCACCGATATTCAGGAAGGCGAGTACACGACCCGTGGTCAGATCAAGAGTGCGGAACTGAATTATCGCTGGTGCCAAGGCAGGCGGGTGATCTGGCTGGCGGGCTTTCGCTGGGTCGAATGGAGCGAAACCGGCTCGGTTTCCATGCAAGAGGCCAGTGGTGAGCGCAGGTTGAACAACATTCAGGCTAACGTCGGTAACGACCTCTACGGTGGACAGTTTGGCTGCCGATTCAAGTTTTGGGATCTCGGCAAGTGGCAGGTCGGAGCTGTCGGCAAAGCAGGTGTGTTTGGCAACACGGCTTACCAGCGGACCGCAGCCATTGTCGATGGCGTGCCCTACGGTCCACTTGGAGCCAATGACAGCAACGTGGCGTTCTTTGGCGAAGTTGGCCTCAACTCGACGCTGTGGCTGAACCGCTGGCTGGCATGGCGGGCCGGCTACAACTTCTTCTGGCTCCAGGGCGTCGCGACTGCGGCCGAGCAGTTTCCCCTGACGAATTTCGGGTCAAAATCGGCCTCGATCAACACCGGCGATGCAGTCTTCCTGCAGGGATTTTCCACCGGTCTCGAAGCGCGGTGGTAGGGGGCAGCCCCATCGCTTACGCGCGAGGGCTTCCTGCGGCGCGGCCACCGAGATGACACGCCCCGAAGGCATCCAGGGCCTCGCCGGTGTGGCTGCGGAGCAGGGCATCGCCGGCAGCCGGTTGCGTGGCCTGCTTCCCCCACCGCCGGGCGTGGATCACGATGTCTTCCGGCGGGCCCTCGGCCACGATCCGGCCGCCGCCGGCCCCGGCTTCGGGGCCGAGGTCCAGCACCCAGTCGGCCGCCGAGATCACCTAGAGATTGTGCTCCACCACGAGCACCGTGTTGCCCGCATCCACCAGCCGCTCGAGCACGTCGAGGAGCTTCTCGATGTCGGCGAAGTGCAGGCCGGTCGTCGGCTCGTCAAGAATGTAGAGCGTGCTCCCCGTGCCCGGCTTGGCGAGCTCGCGTGAGAGCTTCACCCGCTGCGCTTCGCCACCCGAGAGCTGCGGTGCCGACTGGCCGAGCGTGACGTAGCCGAGGCCGACGTCGACGAGCGTCTGCAGAATCCGCGACACGTGCGGCACCGTCTCGAAGAAGGCGGCCGCGTCGGCCACGCTCATTTCGAGGACGTCGGCGATGTTCTTGCCGTGCCACTTCGCGTGGAGCGTCTCCGCCGAAAACCGCCGGCCGCGGCAGTGCTCGCACTCCACCCACACGTCGGGCAGGAAGTGCATCTCCACCCGCCGCTGCCCCAGCCCTTCGCAGGCCTCGCACCGTCCCCCCTCCACGTTGAAGGAGAACGTCCGTGGCGTGAAGCCGCGGGTCCGCGACTCCGGCACCTTCGCATAGAGCTGCCGGATGTGGTCGAACACGCCGGTGTAGGTGGCCGGCGTGGAGCCGGGCGTGGACCCGATCGACTCCTGGTCGACGAGGATCACCTTGTCGATCTGATCGAGCCCCTTGAGGGCATCGTAGTGCCCCGGCTGCTCCCGGGCCGCATGCAGCCGCCGGGCCAGCGCCCGCCAGAGCACCTCCAGCACCAGCGACGTCTTGCCCGAGCCGCTCGGACCGGTCACCGCTGCGAGCACGCCCAGCGGCACCCTCACGTCGAGCCCCTTGAGCGTGCGATGCCGTACGCCGCGAAGGTCGAGCCACCCCTGCGGCTCGCGGCGACCGCGATCGGCCTTCCGCGTGAGCACGGCATCGCAGGCGCGCCGCTTCGAGAGATACGGCCCCGTCACGCTCTCGCGGAGCGCCTCGAGCTTCCTGGGCGTGGCCTGGGCGACGATCCGTCCCCCCTCGCGGCCGCTTCCCGGCCCGAAGTCGAGGGCATGGTCGGCCGTGGCCACCACGTCGCGGTCGTGCTCCACCACCACGATCGTGTTGCCGAGATCGCGGAGCTTGCCGAGAGCCGTGATCAGGCGATGGGTGTCGCGGGGATGCAGGCCGATCGTCGGCTCGTCGAGCA
>JBJTRH010000164.1:0-3906 GCA_046076065.1 Planctomycetaceae bacterium
GAAACCGGCCTCAGGGCCGAATCACCATCCCGGTGGGCCGAATCGGGCCAAAACCCCCAGAAACCCGCCGAAAACCCCGGAAATCACCGGGTCAAACGCCCGCCTCACCGCCCCGGTGACCGCCTCACCGACCCGGTGGGCGTCCCCGGCACGCCCGCGGCTCCCCGCGGGCACCAGCCCCCCACGCGTTCAGGCGAGCCAGCGGTCGCGAAGCTCCTCGATCTCCGACGCCGGATAGAACCCCGCGGCGATGTCGTCCTCCGCGAGCAGCCGGCCGGCGAGATCCCTCACGAGCGCCGCATCGTAGAGCGAGCTTCGGTTGCGGCTCTCGAGGGGCTCGGCGAGCAACGCGGCCTCGGGGTCGATGACCGCCAGGATCCGGCCGCCCGATGCGACGAGCTGCTCGTAGCGGATCACGTGATCCTCCGGCAGCAGGCTGCGGTAGCGGGAGAAGTACCAGCGGAGCAGGATCAGCTGCCGACTCACGGTGTCGGCCTCGGCATCGAGCGCCGCCGCGAGCATCGGGTCGAACGCCTCTCCGAAGGGCAGCCGGCCGCGGTTGACCGGTGCCTGGATCGTGTGCCACGAGAGCAGCACCGCCAGCGGGTTCCGGATTACCGCAAAGCACGGATACCGCGTGAGCAGCGCCGGCAGCGTGGCCGTGAACAGGTTCGGATGCTTGACGACAAGCCGGAAGCCAGCCGCAAGACGCTTATCGAACTGCACGCTCTGGTTGTCCACCGTCGACGGCCTGAGCACCGCCCCGGCCGCCGGCCTTTCGAACGGGTTGTCGGGAACCTTCCCGTCGCGTGCCTTGCTCACCGCCGTGCCATCGGCGAGGAGTGATGCTCGCTGGGCTGCGAAGAAGGTGGCGATCCGCTCGAGGTAGACGGTGCCGGGATCGAGGCCGACCAGGTCCGCCGGGTTCATCGGCTCGTGCAGCGCGACCGTGCCGGGCAGGCGGTTGAGGAGCGAGCACGTGAGGGTGGTGCCGGAACGGGCGATGCCCGTGAGGATGATGTCCATGCGTCGCCTCGCTGCCAGGCGGCCTGCGGCCGCGGGAATCACACGCCGTCGAGAATCTCGAGAAACGCCCGTCGCTCCCCATCGAGGCCGTGACGTGCGACCTCCGCGGCAGCGGCCGACCGCAGCGACTCTCCCGCATTCGCATCGACCGTGACCGCGGCCCGCGTGGCGGCAACGATCGCGTCGAGACTGGCCGCGGGCCGGAAGGCCGTCTCCCCGTCGCGGCAGAAGCTCCGGTTGCCGACGCAGTCGGGGCAGACCACGAGGCAGCCCATCGCCATCGCTTCGAGGGCGGGGAGGAAGAAGCCTTCGCGCTCGAGCGGGAGCGTCACCGCCACCCTCGCCCGGCCAAGTCGCGTCAGGAAGTCGGGCCGCGGCAGCGGATCGAGCAGGCAGTCCACCCGCAGCCCGTCGGCGACGAGTGCCCGGGCCACGCTCCGCGCCAGGGCGGGATTCTTCATCCCGGCGACGACCACCGCGACATCGCGATCGGCGAAGCTCGCGGGCACGCAGGCGAGGTCGAGCGCATTCGGGATCACGTGCACCGGGCCGTTCACCGCTCCCGTGTCACGGATCGCGTCGGCCACCTCCGGGCTCACGCAGATGCGGATCGCCCGGCGGCTCAGGAAGGACCGCCGAGGGTCGCTCGTCGCCGCGTGCCGGACGCCCTGCACGAGATTGATCACCGGCACCGGGCACGGATCGGGCACGTCGACCCAGTCGAGGCCCGCCACGAACAGCGCAGCGGCGGTCGCCGGGTTCCAGGTATCGAGCGGCGGATCCGCCTCGGCGGCCCACGGGTTGTCCGCCCCGCGGATCGACCCGGCCGTGAGGAACACCCGGGGTGCGAATCGACGCGACTCGAGGGCGTGCCGGTAGTAGTGCCAGACCTTCAGGTGGCCGCCGGTGAGCCCGTGGAAGTCCCGGCGGAACAGCAGCATGCCCTTGGTATCCGGCATCGCGAGTCAAACCCGGAGGTGCCGCCCTGCCCACCCGGGCGCCACGCGGGTCGCCGCGTCGCCGACCGCGTAGCAGGCGTAGTAGAGCGATGCGATCGCCAGCGCCGCCGGCACGTGGAGCATCCCGAGGGCGACCGTCTGCCGATGGCGAACGATCCGCTTCCACGCCCTGACCTGCATCCGCATCGCGCGGGCCACGGACGCCCGGGCGGCACCGCGGCCGATCGTCCTGTCGAACAGCAGGTTGTCGCGCCCCTGCGCGAGTCCGCGGAGCAGCAGGTGCCGCAGGCCATTGGGGGCCGGATGGCTGACGCGGGCCGCGGTGTTGACGAACAAGCCGCGGCCGTCCGCGGTGAGCCGGCGGGCAAGCATTCGGCAGGCTCCCCGCGACGTGCCCTCCAGCGGCACGAAGGGATAGGAGATCGCCACCTCCCGACGAAATGCGACGTTGTTGGCGAAGAACGATTCCTGCCGGGCGAGCACCTCGCGGCCGTCGCGGAGGGGAAAGAACCACGCGAGCGCCAGCGACTTCGACACAAGGCCGCCGGCATCGAGGTAACAGTTGCCGCAGACCACCTCGACCGCTGGATCGGCAAACGATCCGAGCAGCCCGGGCAGCCACCCCGGCTCCGGGATCACGTCGCTGTCGAGAAACACGACGAAGCGGCCCCGGGCTTCCGCCACGCCGAGATTCTTCTGCTCGTAGTAGCCGCGGCCGCTGCCAGCGATGAACCTGAACTCGGCCCGGTCCGGAATCGCCGACACGCAGGAGGCAACGAACTCACGAACGGCGGTGGAGGAGATCGAGTGGTCGTCGAAGATCACGAGGATCTCGAAATCCTTGCGGCCGTCACCCGGTCTGCCGGGATGGTCGGCGATCTGCCGCGTCAGTTCGGCCAGCATCGCGGAGCAGCGGTCGGCCTCCGCCAGCTGGATGTTCTCCCACTCGATCACGATGCTGGCGACGATCTCGTCGGTACGGGCGGCAGCGAACATTACGACTTCTCCTCGACCGAACGCGTGCTGGGGGTCAGGCGGCGCGGGGCACGGCCAGCGGCACAGGGCGAGCCTCGTGCGGCGCGATGAGCACGGTGCCACGCAGCCCCATGCGGATCATCTGCCGGCGGATCACGCGGCCCCGCCAGTAGGCGGCGACCAGCGACGCGAGCGTGAACCGGAAGTGGGGCACGCGGGCGTTCTCGAACAGCGCCGCGGCCGCGGCGCGAGGATGCCGGCGGCCAAGCTGCGATTTGAGATGTCTGACCACCTGGTACCGCACCGCGAGTCCGTGCCTGGCCATGAGTTCCGGATGCTGCCGCATCAGGTCGCCGAGAGCCTGCACGAACCCACTTGACGGCGCGGAGATCGAGTCGGCCGACTCATGCTTTATCCAGTCGACCGTGTCGACGACCCGCGCCCAGGTCGTGGTCGATCCCGGCACGTGGGCCACCGCGAGGTGCAGCAGCAGCGCCCGATCCTGCATCCGCCGCAGCGTCGGGGCCCACGGAAAACGCCGGGCCACGTCGTGGCGAAGCGTGATGCTCGACCCGCCGAGATAGAGGGCATGCCACATCAGCAGCTCCTCGAGCCAGGCGCCGTCGAAGCGATTGTCGCGATTGACGCTCGCCACGTCGCGCGCATGCCGCCGGACGCGAAACGAGCTCAGGACGAGATCGACCTCCGGCTCCGCGTCGAGGATCGCCAACACGCCCTCGAGCCGCCGCGGCAGAAACTCGTCGTCGGAGTCGAGAAACGTCACCACCGGCGCCCGGGCCAGCGCCACGCCCTGGTTCCGGGCGGCGTTGCCTCCCTGCCGCCGCTCGAACCGGTGCACCCGGATCCGTGGGTCACCGAGCTGCCGACAGGCGTCGGCCGACCCGTCATCCGAGGCGTCATCGACGACGATGTGCTCGAAGTCGGC
>JBJTRH010000165.1:0-3449 GCA_046076065.1 Planctomycetaceae bacterium
CGACCACCACGCCGAGCGCCATCGCGGCAGCCACCCGAGCCCACATCCCGCGAGTTCCCTTGGAGACCATGTTTTTCACCCTGAAGGAAGATTGAAGCAATCGGCCGCAGACTCTGGAGTGACGCCACTCCCGCCCTGGGGACTAGGGTTGCAAGCCGCGTGCCGCGATCCCACAATTTGATGAACACATCATTTTCTCGATGAAAACATCAAAATAGGCGCGGACACCACACGACGATTTCGCATGTTCGGCGAAACTCTTCGCAGATACTGCGAAACTGTTTCGGATTTGTTGGGAAACTGTTTCAGGGAGTGTCTCCGCGTAATCACGCCGCCAGGGCGATGGGTGACCACCTTTCCCGACTGGCTCCCGCTTCGGCGGGTGAAACATTTCCAGATCCCGGGCGTTGCCCCCCCCCCATGGCTCCACAAAACGCCCGTCGCTGCGTGTCCGATCGCGTCTCGCACCTCGTGGCCGCGATCGCCGTCGCGTTCAATATCTCGGCCACGGCGGCGGAACCGGCCCGCATCCGCAAGCCGACGCTCGCCGACACGATCCGGGCCAACGTCTACGCCGACAACTGGTTTTCGCTGTACATCAACGGCGAACTCGTGGCAGTCGACTCCATCGCGTTCATCCCCCACAACGTGATCTCGGTCGACGTGCTGCCCCGATACCCGACGACGATCGCCGTGATGGCGCGGGACAATGCCGACCCGAAGACCGGCATGGAATACGCCAACTCGAACGTGGGCGATGGCGGATTCATCCTGAAGTTTGCCGACGGGACCGTCACCGGCCGCTCGCGGAAGGCCCGCTGTTTCTCCCGCGGCCCGATCGGTGGCGACATGAAGGCGCCCCGCGTCGAGAACACCCCGATCCCCGAGAACTGGTTCGCCCCCGACTTCGACGACAGCCAGTGGGCGCCGGCGACGGAGTATGCCGAGGCGGAGGTGGGGCCGAAGCAGCCCTTCTACGACACTGACTTCAAAGGCGCCACGTTCATCTGGACCGACGACCTAAAGCTCGACAACACGGTGATCTTCCGCCGGGTCGTGGAGTCGCCCCCCGACGGCAAGGCCCGCCCCGATTTCTCAGGGCTCAACGACGTGGTGCCCGAAGGCCCGCCGCGGGGCGGCGGCGGAGGCCGCGGGCCGGGCGGTCGTCGGCCGCCGCCGGAGGGGCCGCGATGATGGCCGCGGCACTGCGAGGCTCTCCCGTCGTCGGCATCGTCGCGTGGCTCGCTGCCGCGTGCGGCTCGCCAGTCGCCGCCGCCGACGCCGTGAGGCCGCGGCCCAACATCGTGCTCATGATGGCCGACGATCAGGGCTGGAACGGCACGTCGGTGGCGATGCATCCCGGCGTGCCCGCGTCGCGAAGCAGCGTGATCCAGACGCCCCGCCTCGAACGGCTGGCGACGCAGGGGATGCGGTTCTCCAATGCCTATGCCCCGGCCCCGGTCTGCTCACCCACGCGGATCAGCCTCCAGACCGGCAAGAGCCCGGCCCGGCTCCACTGGACGAAGGCCGCGCCTCCGGAACAGGGTCACAAGCTCCTCGAGCCGACGCTCATTAAGCAGATCTCCGCCGACGAGGCCACGATCGGTGAACTGCTCGAGGCGGCGGGGTATGCGACGGCCCACTACGGCAAATGGCACATCGCCGGCGGTGGGCCAGGCCGCCACGGCTACGACGAGCACGACGGCGACACGGGCAACGAGCAGGCCTACGAGTTCACCGACCCGAACCCCGTCGATCTCTTCGGCATGGCCAGGCGCGCGGAGGCCTTCATGCAGAAGAGCCGTGCGGCGGGCAAGCCGTTCTACGTTCAGCTCTCGTGGAACGCGCTCCATGCGTCGGAAAACGCCCTCAAGGCGACGCTCGCCAAGTATGCGACGCTCACCGGCGGCAGCCCGACCGACAAGCGGACGAGCACCGCCGCGATCAGCGAGGACCTCGACACGGGCGTGGGCATGGTGCTCGACGCGATCGACCGGCTCGGCCTCGCCGACGACACGATCGTGATCTACACCTCGGACAACGGGGCCGGCGGAGGAGGAGGAACTGGCGGCGGCCGGCGGGGCGGCGGCCGCGACGGCCTCGGCGGTGGGAAGGGGTCGGTCTGGGAAGGAGGCATCCGCGTGCCGTTCATCGTCCGCGGACCCGGCGTCCCGGCCAACTCCTGGTGCCACGTGCCGATCGTGGGCTACGACCTCTTGCCCACGTTCTGCGAGTGGGCCGGCGTGCCACGGGCGTCGCTCCCGAAAGACCTCGACGGCGGCAGCATCGCCAGACTCTTCGCGGACGGCGGCCAGGGGCGCGTCACCCGTGCCCGCGACGAGCTCGTGTTCCACTTTCCCCATTACCAGACCGGCCACACGCCCCACTCGGCGATCCGCGTGGGCGATCTGAAGCTGCTGAAGTTCTACGAGGACGAGAGCGTGAAACTCTTCAACCTCACGGGCGACATCGGCGAGCAGCGGGATCTCGCCGGGCAGCGGCCCGCCGACGCCGCGCGGCTCGAGGAGCGGCTCGAGAAGCATCTGGCCGCCCTCCACGCCCAGTTCCCGACGCCAAATCCCCGCTATGATCCCGCCGCCCCGGCCGCTGCTCGGCCCCGCGGCGGCAAGGGCGGACCGAACCGCGGCGTGAAGAAGGAGCGACCATGAGCCACAGGGAGCGTCTCGCGACTGCAGATCGGCTTAGCGAGGGGCTGCCCGTGCCCCGGGAGCCGGGCTCTGGGAGCAAGCGAAGCCAGGATGGCGAAGCGCAGCGGACATGCAGTGAGTCGAGGCCTGGAGGGCCGAGACGAACGTCCGGCGAGAGGGCATGGGCAGCCGGCCTGGCTACTCTTCCGCAGCCTGCGAAAGCATGGCTGCGAGCAGTGGCGACTCGTCCTGCAGAAAAGGATTGATGATCGTCGTACCTCGCCATGTGAAACCGTGCTGGAGGTCCTCACTGAGCACGATGCGGCAGCGATTGTCGGCAGCGACCGCCATGACGAGCGCGTCCCACATCCGAATCCCGTGGTCCAAGGACAGATCGAACGCCGACTGGAACGACGCCCACGTCGAGTCCGCGACGCCAAAGGAGTCGGCCCAACCGAGCACGGCGTCGCGGGCGGCCTCGCGAGTGCGTCCCGCCTTTCGTGTCAGAACCAGCATCAACTCACCGAGCACCTGCGCCGGCAGCACCACTGCCGTCTCGGGCAGCCGCTCAATGAGGCCGATGGCGACGCGACACCGATCCGCGTCCCCGACACCTTCGGCGTATGCGAGGACGTTGGTATCGATGGCGACCCTCATGGTCAGTCTTCGTAGAGTTCGTCACGGGTCCAGACCCGGGCCCCAACCGCCGGCTGGCGACGCAATCGCTCCAGCAGCAGGCGCTTCGCCGACTGCCGTTCGCCCCCGCTGCCGCGAATGGGCGCGATGGTTGCGACGGGTCTC
>JBJTRH010000166.1:0-2608 GCA_046076065.1 Planctomycetaceae bacterium
GCTGACGCTGGCCGGCGGCAACTGGGCGGCGATCACGGCCGATGGCCATCGTGCGGCCGAGATCACGCTCGACGTGGCGAGGGGGTGTGCCGGCGTGTCGCGCCGGACGCTCGCCAGCGAGCAGGCGGCGGCAGCGAGCGAAAGGAGCGGTGCAGCATGCCGCGCATCCTGACAATCTGGCTGCCGCGGTGGCCGGTGCAGCGGCGGCTGATCGCCAGCCCCGAGCTCCGCAGGGTGCCGGTGTTCGTCTGCCGCCGTGAGCGGCGTGGGGCGATGACGGTGATTTCGTGGGCGTGGGCCGAGCCGCCGCCGCAAGAGCGGCGCACGATCGCCATGGCTGGTCGTGGTGGTCGCGTCGTGATTCCGCCGGGCATGTCGTTGGCTGAGGCGATGGCGGTGCTGGCGGTTGCCCACGGCTCGCGGGCCTGCCATGTCGCCGAGGTGCAGCCCGACGATCCGCTGGCCGACCGCGAGTCGCTCGAGCGACTCGCGCGATGGTGCCGACGGTTCTCGCCGACGGTCGGCATCGAGGAGGCCATCGACGGGGCTCCTGAGTGCCTGCATCTCGATATCACCGGCACGGCCGGATTCTTCGGCGGCGAGCAGTCGCTCGCTCGCACGGCTGTGTGGACGCTCGCCGCCCGCGGGCTGCACGTGCGGGCGGCAATCGCCGACACGCCCGGTGCGGCCTGGGCGGCGGCCCACCACACCGAGGCCGTGTCGCGGGCGTGCGGCGCGTCGGCACCCGTGATCGTGCGGCGGGCTGCGGCGGGCTCGCCGGCGGCTGGCACGCGGCTGGCGTCGCGGCGGCGGAATCGCTGGGCCGTGGTGCCGCCGGGCGAGGCGGCCACGCTGCTCGCCGACATCCCGGTCGCGGCGCTTCGCATCGATGCCGCCACGGTTGCCTCGATTGCCGAGGTGGGCATCGACACGCTCGGCGGCCTGCTCGCCCTGTCGCCACGCAGCCTGGCATCGCGATTTCCGCCGCTGCTTCGCCGCCGATTGGCGGAGTTTCACGGCACGGTCGCCGAGCCGATCGTGCCGCCTTGCGGCAACGCGCTGCCGCAGGAGTCGCAGGCGTTCGATTTTCCTGTCCGCGCAGCCGATCTCGGCGAGCACGAGCTCGTCGGCCTCGTCGAGACGCTGCTCCACCGCTGCCTCGTGCCGCTCGCAGCCCGCGGTGACGGCGTGCTCGCGCTGCAGGTTCGGCTCGAGCACGGCGGGAGGTCGGCCGTGGCTCCGACGGTGATCGACGTCGGGGTGTTCAAGCCGACGGCCTCACTGCGGCACCTCGTCGAGCTCGTGCGGCTGCGGCTCGGGCGGATGCGGCCGCCCGCCGACGTCGATGGCGTGGCCGTGGAGGTGATCGCTGCCGGAGCGGTGTCGTGCCGGCAGCGGCTCCTGTTCGGTGGCGGTGTGGGGGGGCTCGAGTCGTCCGATGCCGACACCGAGGTGACGATGCTGCTCGATCGGCTGGCCGGCCGGCTCGGCCGGGGCTCCGTATGCGAGCCGCAGCTCGTGGGCGACGCCCAGCCCGAGCATGCCTGGATCTCGTCGCCACCGTCGCCTTCGTCAGCGGCATCGCAGACGGCTGTCCGCGTTCCTCGCGACCGTGTGAGCCGGTCCGCCGCTCGTGGCTATGCGGCGCCGCGGGGGCTGCCTGCGGGCCGCCGGCCGATCTGGATGCCGCCGCGGCCGGTGCCGCTCGACGGCCTCGAGGGGGAGGTGATGGCGATCGCGCCCGACGGTCCTCCGGCGAGGCTTCGGCTCGGCGACGTGCAGCACCGCGTGGTGCAGGCCCATGGCCCCGAGCGGATCGAGACGGCATGGTGGCGAGGGCCGACGGTGCGCCGCGACTACTACGTGGTGGAGACCGACTCGGGCGAGCGATTCTGGCTGTTCCGGAGGCTGCGGGACGGCGGCTGGTTCCTCCATGGGATGTTCGCATGACCGACACCAACGACATCGGGCCCCGGTATGCGGAGCTTCACTGCACGAGCAACTTCTCGTTTCTCCAGGGGGCGTCGCATCCCGAGGAGCTCGTGCGGCGGGCGCATGCGCTCGGCTACGAGGCACTGGCGATCACCGATCGAGGCACGCTCGCCGGTATCGTGCGGGCCCATGCCGCCGCCAAGGATCTCGCGATTGCATCGGCGGCGAAGCCGGCACTGAAGCTGATCGTGGGCGCGGTCCTCGAGCCCGTCGACGCGCCCCCGATCGTACTGTGGGTTGCCGACCGCACCGGCTATGCCAATCTCTGCCGGCTGCTCACCCGGGGCCACATGCGCCGCGCGGAGCCGGACGGCCCGGAGCGCGATCCGCATGCCGAGGCGATGGCGGCCCGGTCCGGCGGCTGCCTCGTCACGCTCGACGACATCGCGACGCATTCGGCGGGCCTGCTGGCGGGGGCGGTGATGCCGTGGCGGCGCGACGAGGACGACGCCACTGTTCGCGGGCTCTGCACCTGGAGAGACGTCTTCGGTGATCGCCTCTGGACGCTCGCCGAAGTGGCGCTCGAAGGCGACGACGACGAACGGCTCGAATGGCTCGAGCGGGTGAGCGAACGGGCGGGGGTGCCGCTCGTGGCGGCCGGCGACGTCCGCTACCA
>JBJTRH010000167.1:0-4573 GCA_046076065.1 Planctomycetaceae bacterium
TCGGTCGCCGACGAGATGCCGATGAGCATCGACTCGCTAGGCGGAGAGGGCATGGACGGCGCGAACGGCATGGACGGCATGGACCCGGCGATGATGGGCGGCATGATGCCCGGCGACGACGGCTCGATGATGGGCGGCGGCGGCATGCTGATGGGCGAGTATCCGACCCAGCTCCACGTGGAATCGTTCTACGACGATCCCTACGCCTGCGAGGACGAGGAGCCGCTCTGCCACCACAGCGGCCGCTTCTGCTCCTGGCTCCGCCGGTTCGGGCAGCCCTACTACGGCTGGCGGTGGTATCGCGACTTCACAGCGAGCGCCGGCGTGACGGCGTTCACCAACGACACCAACCTCGGCATCCACGGCAACTACGGCACCAACGAATACCTCAACTGGGCGATGCCGTTCTGGAACGCCTTCGGCATCGGCTGGCAGGTCGGCTGGAGGGGCACGCAGACCAACTTCCAGCCGGCGACGCTGACGGTGAACGGCACGACCTTCACCAAGAACGCCCGTGACCAGAACTTCGTCACCACGGGGTTCTTCACCAGGGCCTTCGAGGGCCGCGGCCTGCAGGGCGGAGCCGTGTACGACTACCTCAGCGACAGCTGGCTCGACAACGCCGACATCGCCCAGGTCCGCGGCGAGATCAGCTACGTCTGGGGCTACCACGAGTTCGGCTTCTGGGGTGCCGCCAACATCTACGACCAGAACGGCTCGCTCGGCCGCCGCAGCCGGATCCTGGGAACCGCCAGCACCGTCGACCTCTACACCGGCTTCTACCGGCTGCAGTTCGGCGATGCGAACGAACTGAAGGTGTGGGGCGGTGGCACGGGCGAAGGCGAGGGCATCCTCGGCACGCTCCTCCGCGCCCCGCTGGGCCGCACGTTCGCGATGGAAGGCACCTTCACCTACCTGATCCCCGGCCAGACGCGGTCGGTGGTCGTCGATTCGACCACTGGCGTGACGAGCAACTTCTCACCCGCGGCGTGGAACCTGGGCCTGAACCTCGTCTATTACCCGGCCGGTCGGGCCCGACGGAGCCTCGCCAGCCCCTACCGCCCGCTGTTCGAAGTCGCCGACAACGGCTCGATGATCCGGCAGTTCGACGTCACGCGGCCGAAGCCCTGACCGTACGCCCGGCCACCGACCGGCCGGATGCCGCCAAACCGGCGGCGATCCGGCCGGTTTGAGCGAGGAACCTGCCCGGGTCCGGAGGATTCGTGTATTCTCCGCGAATCCGGGGCGACGCCTGACGGCGACCTGCCGTCGCCGCCCCGCACCCCTCAGGGAAACCCGCATCATGGCCGACCACGATCCCCACGACCCCTGGGCCGCGCTCGCCGAGTCGCTCGGTGCCACGCCGGCGGACGACACGCCCCGCCAGCCGCCTCCGCCCCGTGCGGCACGGCCGCCGGAGCGGAAGCCCCCGCGGGCATCGACGCAGCCGCCCCGCCCCGCCTCAGGCGCGTGGGACGAACTCGCCTCCGAACTCGGCGTCGCCGGCTCCGCCGAGACGCCTGCTCCCCGGCCGGCCCAGGAACCGGCCGCCTCGCGGCCGCCGCGGACGGACCGTCGTGATGAACGGCGGCGCGACGTGGAGGCCCGCGATGATCGGCCTGCACGACGCCACGACGACGATCGACCGGCCCGCGCTCCCCATGCCCGCGACGATGCGGGTGAGCGGGGGCACGCGGCAGACGCACCTCTCGACGCGACGTCCGACACCCCGCGCGAGGGCGGCGGAGACGACGACGGCGGTGAGCGACGCGGCGGACGGCGGCGGCGACGCGGTCGCCGTGGCGGCCGCGGTCGCGGACGCCGAGACGATCGAGCGCCGGCCGGCGACGCGGGCGACACCATCGGTGGAGATGTGCGCGACGAGGCCCGGGGCGACGACCGTGACCGCGACGACCGTGACGACCGTGACCGCGATGACCGAGGCGAGCGGCGCGAGCGGGAACGGGTCGAACCGCGGCTCGACCGCGGCGAATCGCGGCGAACTCCTCGCGACGCCCGAGACGAGGGCGATCGGGACACCTCGCCGGAGCGGTCGGATCACGACGACGACACGTTTGCGGGGGAACCTGCTGCCGAGCGTGGCGATGCCGGTGACGACGAGTCTCGGCCGAGGCGACGCCGCCGGCGTGGCCGCCGAGGCGGCCGCGGACGAAGCCGGGCTGAGTCAGGGGCCGACCAGCAGCCTCGTGACGAGCGGCCGGCGGTCTCTTCCGCCGAGTCGGGCTCGACGGCCGACGACGACGAGCCCCTGCCGACCTCCTACGGGATGCGGCCACCGGCTCGCCCCGCGGCGGGTGCCCGCGGCGATGCGGAGCGCGGCGATCGCGGCGGCGATGCCCGCAGCAGCGAAGCCCGCAGCAGCGACGAGTCGTCCGAAGGACGCGGCCGGCGTCGCCGCCGGCGGCGCGGGGGAGAGAGCCGTTCCACATCCCGCCGCAGCGAGGGTCGCGACGGCGAACGCGGCCGCAGGAGTGGCTCGCGACGGCCGACGGGCGAGTCGCGTTCGTCGACGCTCTCGCGGGGCCGACGTGACGACTTCGCCCCCGTGGCGGGCCGTCACGACGACGACGACGAGGGGCTGGAGTTCCTGGGCGTGGAGGAGGCGGGCCAGGACACGGGCCGCCGCTCCCGGGCGCCCGAGGACGACGAGATCCTCGAGGAGAGCGGCCTCAGCACGGTGCTCGACGTGCCCAGCTGGGTCGAGGCGATCGGAATCGTGATCGCCGGCAACCTGGATGCCCGCAGCAAGTCGGGTCGCGGCGGCGACCGCGGACGCTGACGACGACGCGAGCCGGCTATTTGAGGGAGATCGTTCGCGCCAGCGGGCGGAGGATCTGCTCGATGACGCACGAGTCGACCACATCGCGGGCGAGCACGGCAAGACGGTCGAGCATGTCGACGTAGGTCGTGTCGGGGTCGAGGCTCCCGTACTGCCGGGCGGTTACGTACACGCTCAGCTGCTCCTCGTTGAACTCGCCCGTCCGCACCTGGAAGGCGTTGGTGCGGGTCTCGGTGCTCACCCGAACCTGCACGCGGCAGTCCTCGTCGCAGGCGATCGTGAGCGAGGGCTCGAAGTTGATCACCTTTCCGCCGGGCACGTCGCCGAACCGCTCCAGCGCCGGCCCCACGCCGAGGGCCTCGGCCAGCAGGGCGTTGTGATTCCCGCGGTAGGCGAAATCGAACCCGAACAGCACATCGAGCGCCTCGCAGTCGAGGGGGCTCACCGAGAGGAAGGCGGGGGCCAGATCGAGGATCAGCCGGTGCTGCTCGAGGGCCGCCTCCACAGAAGCCGGATTGACCTGCCCCGAACAGAGCCGCTTGGCCTCGACCGCCGCCCAGCGATACCGCCCCTGCTCCTTGTCCTCCTCGAGCACGTAATCCCGCTTGTCGCGGCAGTAGAACTTCCGCATCGTCGGAAATCGCCGCTGCACCCGCTCGAAGTACTGCAGGATGGTCTCCCTCTGGCTGGGGAGCTCCATCTCGGTCGCCAGGTTCACGTTGACGTAGAAATCGTCGGCGAGCGACGCGTAGGGCGTCATGAACGGGCCGTCTCCAAGGGGGCGAACGCGGAAGTGGCGAGTATAACACCTTCGCCGGAACGGGCTCGGACACCGACGACTGGAAACGGCCGCGTGGTCCCGGCATAATCCGTCCGGGGGCGACGCCGAGGGCGGGTGCCCTCCGTGCGCCGCCAGTCCTGCTTCAGCATTCCGGCTCCATGCCCGAGTCGCAGATGGCGTCGACCAGCGAATCCCGCGAGATCCCCGACGAACGGATCGCCATCGAGCGGCGGCCCGACGGCACCGTGGTGGTGCGGGTCCGATCCGACGTCGCCGTGGCCGGCATCGACCGGGTGCCCGACGCGGTGTTCTCGTTCCGCTGTGGCGACCCGCAGTATTCGTACTGGCTGGGACGGTTCAACGCCCGTCGCCACGACGGCTGACCGGCCCAGCCCGCGGGTCACTCGTCCCGCGAGCTTGCGATCAGCGAGATGAACTCGCGGTTGCCCTTGAACTTCGCGAGCTGCTTCGTGAGCTGCTCCATGGCATCGACGTGATGCATGCTCGACAGCGTCCGCCGCAGCATGTTGCAGGCATGCAGCGTGTTGGGGTCAAGCAGCTTCTCCTCGCGGCGGGTGCCCGACTGCGAGATGTCGATCGCCGGCCAGACGCGGCGGTCGGCGAGCTTCCGGTCGAGCACGAGCTCCATGTTGCCGGTGCCCTTGAACTCCTGGAAGATCAGCTCGTCCATCCGGCTGCCCGTGTCGACCAGGGCGGTGGCGACGATCGTCAGCGAGCCCCCCTCCTCGAACACGCGGGCCGTGGCGAACAGCTTCTTGGGGATGTCGAGAGCCTTGATGTCCACGCCGCCGCTCATCGTGCGGCCCGTGTTGCCGACCCACTTGTTGAAGGCCCGTGCCATGCGGGTGATGGAATCCATCAGCAAAAACACTTCTTTGCCGGTCTCGGCCATCCGCTTGCAGCGCTCGATCACGAGCTGTGACAGCCGCACGTGACTCTCGACGTCGCAGTCGAGGCTGCTCGCGAGCACC
>JBJTRH010000168.1:0-5388 GCA_046076065.1 Planctomycetaceae bacterium
ATCGCGCCACGTAGACGCCCTCGGATCGCGTCTTGGGATTGGTGTAGGTGCCGAACCACACCGGCACCTCCGCGGCGCCGGCCATCGCGGGCACGAGCGAGGCCGCGAGGACGGCGGCACGCATGGACGTCATGACGCAAAACCTTCATGCTGCGGGGACGATGGGCGACGACACGACCGACCTCCAGCCTATCCCGCCGGCGAGCGAGCCCACCACCGCGGGCCCCGGCGCCGCGGCCCACAAGGCCCGCAACACGTTCTGGATCGAGTGCTACCAGATCGCGGTCCGCATCGGGTGGATCTTCAAGACCGAGACGATCATCATGCCGGCGGTGCTCGACGCCGTGGTCGACTCGGGGTTTCTCCGCGGATTGCTGCCGGTGCTCAACCGGGGCGGGCAGAGCGTGCCGCCGCTGCTCGCGGCAGGGGCCCTGGCCCGCCGGCCCCGCAAGAAGTGGCCGCTCGTGGGCACGAGCCTCGCCATGGCCGGCTGCTTCGCGGTGCTGGCGGCCGCGTGGGCGCCGCTGCAGTCGAGCCGCCCCGACCTGCTGGCGCTCCTGTTCCTCGTGGTCTACGCCACGTTCTCGTCGGTGATCGGCGTCAACCAGCTCGTGTTCGCATCGCTCCAGGGCAAGCTGATCTCGCCCGGGCATCGCGGCCGGGCGATGGTGGTGAGCGTGGCGGTCGGCAGCGTGCTGGCGATCGCCGCCGCGATCATGCTCCTCGGCCCGTGGCTCCGCGAGCCCGACGGCTTCCCGAAGATTTTCGCGGCCACGGCGGCCTTCTTCGCCCTGGCCGCCCTCGCGCCGGTGTTTCTCGACGAGCCCGCGGATGCGGTTCGGGCCGCGAGTGGGCCGGGAGCGCGGTCGCCCGGGGCCCGCTTCGCCGCCGGCGTGGCCGCCTGGCGGGGGGCGATCGTCGCCGATCCCGCGCTCGTGCGGCTCGCGGCCGTCGCCGCCTGCTTCTCGGCGGTGCTGATGATGTTTCCGCACTACCAGGCCTTCGCCCGCGACCGACTGGGCAGCGGCGCCGCGAGCCTGCTGGCGTGGGTCTGCACGCAGAACGCGGCGACGGGCCTGGCAAGCCTCGTTGCGGGCCCCGTCTCCGACCGGCGGGGCACGCGGATCGTGCTCGTCTGGCTCGTCGCCCTGTCCGCCCTCACGCCGCTGGTGGTGACAACGCTGTCGCTCCTGCCGCACGCGACGGCCGTGCGGTGGTTCTGGCTCGTGTACGTCCCGCTGGGCCTCAACCCGATCTCGCTCAAGTTGTTCACGAACTACGCGCTGGAACTCGCCCCCTCGACGGCCGAGCATCCGCGGTACGTGAGCATCGTGGGTGCCGCGCTCGCGGCGCCGTTCGTGCTCTCGCCGCTCGTGGGCATCGCAGTCGACCGGCTCGGCTTCCGGGGCGTATTCGTGGCGGGGGCCGTGGTGATTCTCGTGGGGGCGGCGGTGGCGGCCAGGCTGCCGGAGCCGAGGCAGGCTCGTCGCGCCGGGTGAGCCACCGCGGCCGGGACGTGAGGAGCGTTTGGCATCTTGCTGCGAAGTCGTCGCGGCACGTAGTCTCTTCGGGTGGGGTCGGATCGTATGCTTCCGTTTCAACCAGGAGACCGTGCCATGAAGAGTCGTCTCGTGCTCTGCGTCGCGATCGTCGCTCTCGCCACGTCGGCTGCCGTCGTGACTGCCGCCGTCAAGGAGCCCAAGGATGCCACCTGCCCCGTGTCGGGCCACGGCTGCGATCCGGCTGCGGCGACCGACTTCGACGGCGGCACCGTGTACTTCTGCTGCGAGAAGTGCGTCGGGGCGTTCAAGGGCGAGTCGGCGAAGTTCGCCGCCAAGGCCCATCAGCAGATGGTCAGCACGGGCCAGCTCATGCAGAAGGGATGCCCGTTCAGTGGCGGGCCGGTGAAGCCCGGCACCCAGATCTCGATCGGCGACGCCGAGGTCGGCTTCTGCTGCCCCAACTGCAGGGCGAAGGTCGAGAAGGCCGCGGCCGAGGACCAGGTGACGATGGTCTTCGGAAAGATCGAAAAGGGCTTCAAGCCCGCGGCGAAGTGACGGGCTCCCGCGGAGGCCGCGCCGCCGCTTCGGGCGGCGCGGCCCGCGTGGCCGCGGGCTTCGTCAGGCGGTCGAGCTCGCGGGCGAGCCGCTCGACGACCTCCGGATGGCGGGCCGACACGTCGGTCGTTTCGCCAGAATCGGCATCGAGGTCATAGAGCGCGTCCCGCGGTGGCGGGCGGACGCCGCCGGCCTGCTTCGGCTTGGGTCCCGGCTCACGCACGAGCTTCCACGATCCGTCTCGCAGGCCGAAGCGTCCCGACTGGCCGTTGTCCTGCTGGAGAAGCGACGTCCTGCCGCGACCGCGGCCCGTGAGCGCCGCCGAGACGTCGACCGCGTCGGGAAACGCGCCCTGCGGAACGGCGGCGCCGACGAGCGTGGCGATGCTCCGGCCGAGATCGAGGGTGGAGACGATCTCGTCCGCCGCCCCCGGAACGATCCGACCGGGCCACCAGGCGATGAACGGCGTGCGGGTGCCTCCCTCGAACACGCTGTACTTGCCCCCGCGGAACGGTCCCGCGGGCCGATGGTCGCCGAGTTTTTCGACGGCGTCGTCGCGGTAGCCGTCGTCGAGCACGGGGCCGTTGTCGCTGCACACGATCACGAGCGTGTCGGCGGCGATCTCCAGCCTCTCGAGCGTGGCGAGCACCCTGCCGACCGTCCAGTCGAACTCCACGATGCAGTCGCCCCGCGGGCCCATCGTCGTGGCACCGCGGAACCGCTCATGCGGCACCCGGGGGACGTGGATGTCGTGCGCGGCGAGGAACAGGAAGAAGGGCTCGCGGGCGTGGGCCTCGATCCAGCGGGAGGCCTCGTCGACCCAGGCGTCGGCGAGATCCTCGTCGCGAAACCGCGCCCGAGCGCCGCCCGTGTAAAAACCGATCCGACCGATGCCGTTGTGGATGCTGTCGTTGTGCCCCTTCGACCAGTCCATCCGCAGCCGACTCCGCTGGTCGACGCCGGTGGGGTGATCGGGCGACGGCTTGCGGTCGCCCACCCACAGCGGGTCGGCAGGATCGAGGTTCCGCACGCGGTGGTCCTCGACGAACACCTGCGGCACGCGATCGTTCGTCGTCGGCAGGATGAAGCAGTGGTCGAAGCCGATCTCGAGCGGCCCGGGCGCGAGCACGCCGTTCCAGTCGGGGCCGGGAGGCAGCCCGAGGCCGAGATGCCACTTGCCGATCACGGCCGTCGCGTAGCCCGCGTCGTTCATGACCGACGCGACCGTCGGCATGCCCGGCGGGATGATCGCGGGTCCGTTGGGCGGGGCAATGCCGGTGCCCTTGCGGCGGAAGGCGTATTCGCCCGTGAGGAACGAGTAGCGGGTGGGGGTGCACGTCGAGGCGGTGCAGTAGCCACTCGTGAACCGTCGGCCCTCGCGGGCGAGCCGGTCGCAGTGGGGCGTCTGCACCGCGGTGGCCCCGTAGCAGGAGAGGTCGCCCCAGCCGAGGTCGTCGGCCATGATCACGATCACGTTGGGGGAGCGGTCGGCGGCGGCGGCCACGCCGCAGGCCCCGGCCGCGATCAGCAGCCATGCGGTTCTCATTCTTGCCAGCTCCTCGTCGCCACTACACTGTGAGGGGGTCTCGATACCAGCGGGGAGTCTCACCGTGCGTTCGATCGTCCCACCCGCGGCTGCCGTGATTGTAGCGTGCGTGGTGCCGACGCTCGCCCTGGCCGAACCGGCGCGGCGGCCCAACGTGGTCGTGATCGTCTCCGACGACGCAGGCTACGCCGACTTCTCGATGCACGGCGGGTTCCCCACGCCCCGCATCGACTCGATCGCGGCGGAGGGCGTCCGGTTCACCGACGCGTATGTCTCGGGGTGCGTGTGCAGCCCCACGCGGGCCGGCCTCCTGACGGGCCGCTACCAGCAACGCTTCGGCCACGAGACCAACATCCCGCCCGTACCGTCGGAGCGGAACGGCCTGCCGCTCACCGAGACGACCTTCGCCGACCGGATGCGGGCCGGCGGCTACCGGACGGCGGCGATCGGCAAGTGGCACCTCGGCTACACCCCGGCGTTCCATCCCCTGTCGCGCGGGTTCGACGAGTTTTACGGGTTCTTGAAGGGCTCCCGCTCCTACGTCCCGCTTCCCACGCCCACGCCGCTCGACGCCGTCATGCGCGGCCGTGACCAGGTGCCGGAGTCGTTCTCGTACCTGACGGACGATCTCGCCCGCGAGGCGGCGGACACCATCGCGGCCCATCGCGACCATCCCTTTTTCCTGTACGTCGCCTTCAACGCCGTCCATGCCCCGAACCAGACGCTGCCGGCCGACCTCGAACGTGGCCGGACGCTCGCGCCGCGTCGGGCCGAGGTGGCGGCGATGACCGTGGCGCTCGACCGCGCCGTCGGGCGCATCCTCGACGCCCTCGCCGCGACCGGCCTCGCCGACGACACGCTGGTGGTGTTCGTGAACGACAACGGCGGGCCGCCGGGCCACGACAACGGCTCCCTGCGGGGACGCAAGGGGACGATGTGGGAAGGAGGCATCCGGGTGCCGTGCGCGATGCGGTGGCCGGCGCAGCTGCCGCGGGGTCACGTGGTGTCGGAGCCCGTGATCGCGCTCGACATCCTGCCCACGGCCCTGGCCGCCGCAGGCATCGAGTACGAGCCGGCCGACCTCGACGGTGTCGATCTGCTGCCGTTCCTCACCGGCGCGACGGCCACGGCGCCCCACGAGGTGCTCCACTGGCGGCAGGGGAGCCGGTGGGCGGTGCGGGCCGGGAGCCTCAAGCTCGTGAAGGCCGACGACGGCCGGCCCGAGCTCTTCGACCTTGCGGTCGATCGGGGCGAGTCGCACGACCTGACGGAGGCGCAGCCGGCCGACCTCGAGCGGCTGCGGGCTCTGCACGATGCGTGGAGCCGCGAGATGGCCGCCCCGCTCGTCTGGGACGGGCAGGATCGGCCGGGAAAACCGCGGCGGCAGGCCGCCAAATCGGCCGTCAACTGATCTAGGGCGGCCGGCACGCGCGCGGGATACTCCGCCCCCCGGCAGGTGCCGGTCGGAGCCTGTCTCGATGCGCGTCTTCGTTTCCGCCGGCGAGCCCTCGGGCGACCATCACGCGGCGCTGCTCGTCCGCGCGATCCGCGGCCGGCGGCCCGACGCGGAGTTCGTCGGCCTCGGCGGCCCCCACATGGCGGCGGAGGGCGTGGAGCTCGTCGCCGACATGACCACGCTGGCGGTGATGTGGTTCCTGCGGGTGATCCTCGCCATTCATCGGTTCGTCGATCTCGCACGTCGGGCGGAGCGGAACTTTCTCGATGCCCGTCCCGATGTCTGCGTGCTCGTCGACTTCCCGGGGTTCCACTGGTGGCTCGCCTGGC
>JBJTRH010000169.1:0-2861 GCA_046076065.1 Planctomycetaceae bacterium
TCACGATCTCCGTCCCGTCCGATCTCGAACGGGTTTCCCCACTTCGACGGCCTGCCGATGTAAACGTCATAAGCAGACCGCTTGCAGTGAACGACGAATGGCGAACAAGTCATTGGAGTTCACCTTTGCTTCGCTCCGGAAACGTAATGCCGGCGTTCGCCTGCGTGCTCTTGGAGCGCGACGAGCGGAACGCCCGCCGCTGCAGCTCCGACGTAGCGGCTCCGCTGACGGCGGCGGCGGCGGGCGTGGGAACAGCCTGCACCTCGATGACGGCGACGACCGGCGTCGTCTTGGCGGCGCTCACTGCGACGATGAACCGCTCGATGGCAGCGACACTCGTGTAGGCCGCGCGCCCGATGCACTCGATCTCGAGCCTTACGCCACGCACGCCTCGCGTTGCCCAGCGATGGAGCGTCGAGAGGCTTGGCTTCTTGCCCCGGTATCGCTGCGCGATGATCGCGGGGGCCTGGTTCAGTCTGATTCGGGTCTCGCCCCGGAGGGCGCCACCGATGCGATCCTCGCCAGCCTTCTTCATACCGCACGGCTCCTTCCGCTGGTGTTGATGCCCGTCGCACAGGGCAGACGGCGCACTTGAATGCGCGTTGGTGTATCCGTTCCAGGTATGCCGTCAATGGAACACTTCGCCCCGGTTTCGCGCTTCAGGAGATGCGCGAAAGACAGTTGCGCGCCGCTAGAGAAATGCGGGCTGCGCATGAAAAAAGCCGGCCCCTTCGGAGGGCCGGCCCGATCACGTTCGCGGGTCGGTCTCGGGACTACCGGGACTTTCTCGCGGGAGGTCTACGGCCAGCTGGAAAGAGCCTGTAGTAATGGCCGATGCTGACGCCGGCGGCCTTGGCGATGGCCTTCGGTGTCGGCCGCATCCCCCTCTCCTTGAGCGATTTCTCTGCGGCCTCGCATTTGGCGCGAGTGGCAGAGCCCTTTGCCTTGAGTGACTCCTGGGCCTTGCGTCGTCCAGCCGCCTGGCGGCCCAGGATCGACGCCGCTTCGTCGTTTGCCATGAGCTCCTGCCCATACCTCCGAAGGCACAAGGCGAATCCGCTGGCGACAGCCTGCTCTACGATCAGCTTGAGTCTCGCTGCATCGACGTGATGCGGCGGGGCTCCCGCAGGTGCGAGAAGGTACAGATGGCTCTCCACGATCATCTCCGCAACGAAGCCGACGTCAGCCACGAGACCTTCGGGCCAGTTGGTGACACGGGGCGCACTGGTAGCGGCAAAAGCCTCGTGGACGCTGACGGGCGCAAGATGAAGAGACGCGATGGTGAGATGCCCTTTTTTCAGCTTCATGTTGTCGTCTCCCGTCAGCCGTGCTCGAGCGCCGCTGCCATGGCGATCTGGAGTTTTCGTCGGGCGTAGATCTCGGTGGTGCGAATGTTCTGGTGGCCCAGGATGGCATTCGCGGCTTCGATCCCGCTGCGGAGTTCCACCTCGCCGGCGCGAAGGTGGCGCAGTTGGTTGGGTGCCCAGTTGGGCAGTCGTTCCTCGATGCCGGCCTTCGTTCTTGCCGCGTTGGCGAGTTCCACGGCCCGCGAGATTGCACGGCGATAGGACGCCGTGTCGTACCGATCACGCGGCCGGCGATTGCCGTTCCGTTTGGGCTTTCGCGCTCGCTGCGATGGCGTGAGCGGCGACTGCCTGGCGGCGCGTCGTGCGACCGCGCGATCCTTTTCGGCCTCGCACGGCGAGAAGCAGTAGGCATCCGGCCGGCGAGCGAGGAACGGCTCGATAGCCCGCTGCCCCTCCTTGCCGATCACGACGCGGCGCGGCATCGCGTCGTCGCGCCAGTCGAGCTTGTGGAACTGCGGGGTGTAGACCCACACCGGACCGGATCGGTCGATGTCGCAGGGGCGCAGGAGCACAGCCTCGCCGGGCCGGGCGCCGGTCCATCGCTGGAACTGGATCATCGCGGCGACGACGCGAGACAGGAGAGGGAGTGTCGCATCGACGACGTGCTCGGGCACCTCCTCGATGGGCGGGAGTTCGCGGGCGGGCGTGCGTCCCTTCTGCAAGGCCGAGACGGAGCGGAGCGCTTGCCAGACTTCGCCCGGCACGAGCTCTTCGCTTGCGGCCCAGCCGAACATGCGTCGGATCGTGTTCACGACGCGGTTGCAGGTGACGCGTGGCCTTCCTGCGGCCACCAGCGAGTCGCGCACGAGTTTCAGCGACTTGGGGCCGAACGCCGTGGCTGGCGTGTCGGCGAACGGGAAGAGCGCCCGCAGCGCCATCTCGACGCCGTGCACACTGCTGGTGACGCTGCCGTTGGGCCGGCGGTAGTAGGTCAGGCAGTGGTCGTGATAGCGCACCCCGATCTGGGACACGGTGCATCCGGCGTCGTGGTGGGCCGATGTGGGTGGCGTGGCGGCGGGCGTGGCACGGACGGTTGCCCGTGGCGCTGGTGGTGGTGAGCGGTCCTTGGCCTGGAGGAACTCGTGCCAGAGGCGGGTGGCCTCGGCGACCTGGCTAGGGGTGATCCGTCCCCCTGGGCATGGCCCCAGCCAGTAGGCGCGTCCACCGATGCGGACGCGGGCGTTCTTCCTTGGCTCGACGACGCAGATACGGGGCATGGCCCCAGAGGCCCTTCGGCCCATGTCGATACCCTCCCGACGGGAGGCAAACGGCGGTAGCCGTTTGCCGTAGCCGTTTTCACGACGATTCCCGAAGGCACTGCCGACCATCGGCAGGTATCGACCGCACGGAGAAACAAGCCCTTTCGAACCAGTCGGGGCGACAGGACTTGAACCTGCGACCTCTTGACCCCCAGTCAAGCGCGCTAGCCAGACTGCGCCACGCCCCGAATCCACCGCAGGAGACGCGAGGCTCTCGCTTCGATCCCCTGCGACC
>JBJTRH010000170.1:0-6015 GCA_046076065.1 Planctomycetaceae bacterium
GCTGCTGCCGAAGATCGGCGGCGGCCGCGTGGCGGCCTACGAGATCCTCGTGGTCACGCCGGCCATCGGCAACCTGATCCGCGAGAACAAGACCTTCCGGATCAACTCGGCGATCCAGACCGGTGCCAAGCTGGGCATGAAGCTCCTCGACGACGACCTCTTCCGCCTCTGGAACGAGCGGAAGGTGAAGGAGGAGGACGTGCTGGCCAAGGCACAGAACCTCGACGAACTCGCCAAGCGGATCAACAACGCCAAGCAGGGCATCTTCGACGACGAGGAAACCGTCGCCCGCAAGGCCGCCAAGGACCTCGACAAGTAGGACACCGACCACCATGGCCCTCAAGCGCATCGGACAGATCCTGCTGGATCTCGGCCTGATCGACGACACGCAGCTCGAGACGATGCTCGAGGAGCAGTCGTCGCGCGGCGGCGAGCTCCTCGGCCGGATCGGCGTGGCCCTTGGCTACTACACCGACGAGCAGCTCGGCGAGGCGCTCGCGGAGCAGTGGGGCACCACGTTCGTCACGCTCTACGACCGGCAGATCCCGTCCGACGTGATTCGCCTGATCAGCGAGCCGATGGCGCAGCTGTATCGCGTGGTCCCGCTCGAGCTGTCGGGTAGCCGGCTGACGGTGGCCTCCGCGGAGCCGCAGAAGATCCAGGTGGCCGACGAGCTCCGCACCCTCCTCGGCTACGACATCCACATCTGCGTGGCGACCGAGGCCGAGATCACGAAGTCGATCGAGAAGCTCTACGCCGGCGACAGCGACAGCGTGGAGTCGCTCGTGGAGGATCTCGAGGCCGACGACGAGCTGGCAGCGGCCGCCGCCGCGGCCGGCAAGGATGGCGTGACCGACCTGACGAGCGTCGAGGCCCTCGCCGAGAGCGCCCCGGTCCGCAAGCTGCTCAACATGGTGCTCCTGCTGGCGATCCGCGACGGCGCCAGCGACATCCACTTCGAGCCCTTCGAGACGGAGTTTCGCATCCGGCTCAAGGCCGACGGCGTGCTCCAGGAGATGGTGCCGCCCCCGAAGCACCTGGCGTTTGCGATCACCACCCGCATCAAGGTGATGGCCAACCTCGACATCGCCGAGCGGCGGCTCCCGCAGGACGGCCGCATCGAGCTGACGGTCGGCGGCCACCCGGTCGACCTCCGCGTGAGCGTGCTGCCCACGCTGTTCGGCGAGAGCGTGGTGATGCGGGTGCTCGACCGCGGCGTCGTGTCATTGAACCTCGAGAAGATCGGCATGGAGCCCGCGATGCTCCGCAAGTTCCGCGAGGTGATCAAGCGGCCCAACGGCATCGTGCTGGTGACCGGCCCCACGGGCTCCGGCAAGACCACCACCCTCTACTCGGCCCTCAGCGAGCTCAACGACATCGAGGACAAGCTGATCACCACCGAGGACCCGGTGGAGTACGACATCGACGGCATCGTGCAGGTGCCGATCGACGCCGAGATCGGCAACACCTTCGCCGCCTGCCTGCGGGCGATCCTCCGCCAGGATCCCGACCGGATCCTCGTGGGCGAGATCCGCGACGTGGAGACGGCCGAGATCGCGGTGCAAGCGTCGCTCACCGGTCACATGGTGTTTTCCACGCTCCACACCAACGACGCGCCCTCCACCGTGACCCGGCTCCGCGACATGGGCGTGCCGCCGTTCTTGATCACGGCCACCGTCGAGGCGATCCTCGCCCAGCGGCTGGTGCGGCGGATCTGCACCGGCTGCCGGGAGGAGATCGTGCCCGGGGCCGACGTGCTGGCCGACCTCGAGATGACCAGCGAGCAGCTCGCGGGCAAGACCTTCTACCGCGGCAAAGGCTGCGAGAAGTGCAACCGTACGGGCTACAAGGGCCGGCTCGGCATCTACGAGCTGCTCATCATGAACGACGAGATGCGCGACATGATCATCCGCAACGCCTCCACGGAGGAGCTCCGCGAGGCGGCCCGCCGGGCGGGAATGATCACCCTCCGCGAGTCCGGCATGGACGGGATCTTTGCCGGGCTCACCACCGCCGATGAAGTGATCCGCGAAACCATCCTGGACGCCTGATCCCATGCCCACGTTCCTGTTCGAAGCCATCGACGCCGCCACCGGCAAGGAGATCCGCGACACCGTCGACGCGGCGAGCGAGGCCGAGGCCCAGGCCACGATCCGGTCGATGGGCTACATGGTCACCAAGCTCAAGGCGACCAAGGCCAAGGCGGGGAAGTCGACCGGCGGGCCCAAGAAGGCGGGGCGGACGTTCGCCATCGGCGGCGTGAAGGGCAAGGAGCTCACGCTCTTCACCCGTCAGCTCTCGATCCTCCAGGACGCCGGCCTGCCGATCCTCCGCAGCCTCAAGCTGCTCGCGGAGATGCAGAAGCCGGGCCGCCTCCGCAACTCGCTGCTCGACGTGTGCGACGAGATCGAGGGCGGCTCCACGCTCTCCGAGGCGATGTCGAAGAGCCCCAAGGCCTTCGACCGGCTGTATTGCAACATGATCCGCGCCGGCGAGGCGGGCGGTGCGCTGGAGGTGATTCTCCGCCGACTGTCGGAGTTCATGGAGCGGGCGGAGTCGTTGCGGCGGAAGGTGAAGGGGGCACTCGTCTACCCGATCGTGGTCGTGGCGGTGGCGGTGGGCATCCTCACGTTCATCATGCTGAAGATCGTGCCGCAGTTCAAAAAGATCTTCGACGACTTCGGCAGCGAGCTGCCGGCGATGACGCAGTTCCTGATCGACGTGTCGACGTGGGTGGCAAACTACTGGTACACGATCCCGGCGATCCCCTTCGGGATCAACCTCGTGATCAAGGGCATCAAGCTGATCCCCTACGGCCGGTTCGGCTGGGACCTGTTCACCCTCAAGATGCCGATCTTCGGCCAGCTGGTGGAGAAGAACATCCTCTCCCGCTCGGCCCGCACCCTCGGCACGCTGCTGGCCAGCGGTGTGCCGATCCTCGAGGCGCTCAACATCACGAAGGAGACCTCGGGCAACATGATGTTCGAGCGGCTCTTCCAGAAGGTGTCCGACTCGATCCGCGACGGCGAGGCGATCGCGAAGCCGCTCAAGACGTATTCGGTGCCGCCGTTCAACGTGGCAGCGCTCCTGTTCTGGACGTTCTTCGTGCCGGGCTTCGGGGCCCTGCTCTACCTGCTCCGCTACAAGAAGCCGGTGGTGGACGACCTCGTGATCAACATGGTGGACGTGGGCGAGGAGTCGGGCGAGCTCGACACGATGCTCTACAAGGTGGCCGACACCTACGACGAGGAGGTGGCGGTGCTCACGGAGAGCCTGACGAGCCTGATGGAACCGCTGCTCATCATCTTCCTCGGCGGTGCCGTGGGCTTCATCGTGATCGCCCTCTTCCTGCCGCTCATCAAGCTCATCGAGGACCTGTCGTGACCATGGAAAGGCCACCCGTCATGCGCACCGTCGCCCCTGCAGATCGCCGCTCCGACCGCCCCGCGGGCTTCACGCTCGTGGAGCTGCTCGTGGTGATCATGATCATCGCGCTGCTCGCGGCGCTCGTGACGCCGGCGGTCATGCGGGCCCGCACCACGGCCCGCAACGCGGCGATCAAGGCAGAAATCGACATGCTCCACATGGCTATCATGAACTACAAGAACGACTACGGGAGCTTCCCGCCTGCGGTGGATGCGAATCCTGCGGCAACAGGGAGCGCGTCACAGAAACATGTGCAGCGATTGTTTCCACGATGCACAGTCGCTTCCCAGTTTGCCGGGGCTACGCCGGTCACACCGACCAACGCGATCGCTTCGTGGCTTTCGGGATACCGGAGCGATCCACAAAACCCGCTGACGAATCCAGCGACTCCAGGAGTGCCGGCCACGGATCGCAAGAAACTTTTCGACTTTGATCAGTCCCGGCTCTCGGGCGCGTCCTACGCACCTGCCGGCAAGAAAGGCAGTCCTTACATCTACATCGACTCAGCCTCCTACAGCCTCAGGCCCTACGACACCGCCAAGCTCGGTACCGCAGGAGCCCAGCGTGTTCCCGCGACGCCGCCTGCAACCGGGACGGCGAAGGACTTTGGCACGGCCGTCCCGCCCCCATCCTCGCCGGCGCCGCAGCCGTTTTTCAACCCGGACACCTTCCAGATCCTGTGCGCGGGCCAGGATGAAACGTTCGGAACTGACGACGACCTCTCCAATTTCTGGAAGGGTACTCGGAAGGAATATCTGGACAGCCTGAAGCAGTGATCGTCATGCGGCCAGCCGGCACCACCAGCGACGCGATCTCGCTCGGCCGGCCCGGCGGCGGGCCAGCCCGCGCCGCATTTACGCTCGTCGAACTGCTCGTCACGATGGTGATCGTCGCGATCCTGGCGTCGCTCACGCTCGCTGGGTTGGGCGGCGTCCGTCAGCGCGCCAAGGCCGACAAGACGCGAAACACGATCCGCAAGATCGACGCCGTCATTCGCCCGATGTACGACTCCTACCGCAATCGGCGGGTCACGGTGACGGGCCTCTCATCAACGGACCCGAACCTCCGCAGCAAGCAGGCCCTGCAGGTGCTCGTGGCGAAGCGAACGCTCATCGCCTACGAAATGCCGGATTCTTGGGCCGATGTCCCGGCTTCGCTGTCCACGGTTCCCCCAGCAGCACCGAACTCCTCGTTCTCGTGCCGGACCGCCCCCGTGCGGGCCTACGTGCGAACCATCCAGCCGCCGACCGTGCCGAGTCAAGCCTTCGGCAGCGCGGAGTGTCTGTACATGACCATCGCCAGGTCGGGCTTCGAGCCCGACGCGCTGGAGTTCTTTCGCAACGACGAAATCGGCGATGTCGACGGCGACTCGTTCCCTGAGTTCGTCGACGGCTGGGGTCGCCCGATCGCATTCCTTCGCTGGGCGTCCGGCTTCACCTCGCCCCTGCAGCCCGGGATGCCTGCCACGGACACCAACCACGACCAGCTCGATCCGATCGGTGTCGATCTCACGACGCCTTTACTCGTCCCGCTGATCTATTCCAGCGGGCCAGACGGGGCCACGGCGATGCCGACCGACGACACGACTGGCTACGGGCTGCGAGCGCTCACCGGAGGATGGTTGGCGACGACACGAAACCTCTCCCAGATTGGAAGCACGGCAAACCAGGAGCAGGGACAGTGGGTCGGTGCTCCGATCAACGGGGACAAATCGTCCCTCGACAACATCACCAACCACGACCTGCTGAGGAAGTGACCCCGTGGCGCCGCAGCACCTCCACCTTCGTCGCGGAATGACGCTCGTCGAGCTGCTCGTCGTGGTGGCGATCCTCGGGCTGTTGTCGGTCGTCGTTCTGCCGAACCTCGCCAACCCGGGCGACGCCCGCAAGGTCCGCGAGGCGGCCCGGTCGGTCTCCGGCCTCGTTGCCAACGTGCAGTCGCGGGCGATCGGAACGCGGAGTGGAGCCGGCCTGTGGATCGAGCCGCTCCCGAACATGGTCACCGATTCGCAGGGCGTCGCCCACGTCGTGGCGATCGATCTGTTCGCGGCCCAGGTACCGGAGCCCTACGCGGGCGAGGCCCTCAACTCCGTCGTGATCGTCGCCCCTGCAGCGTCGGGCACCGCGGCCACGCTCACCTTCCAGAACGGCTTCATCCTGCCGGCGACGCTCACCAGTTCGTCGAACATGCTGATCCGCTTCGCCGGCTCCCCGACCTCGTTCCGGCTCCTGCCGTTCACCGATTCGCCCACGACTGCCACCATGAATCTAAGTCGCGGCCAGACCCCGTTCAACACCGCCTGGCCCGTGACCACGTCGACCGGCGTCGCCTACGAAGTGCTCCTCGCTGCAACGAAGGATCCATCCGTGGCAGTCACCCTCGGCGACGGCATGGCGATCGACCTCACGTGGACGAATCTCGGGTCTGCGGGGCCGTGGGGATTTGCTTCCTCGAGCCCATCGCCGCTGCAGCCCTCGCAGGTTCTCTACGACTCCTCTGGACGGCCGGCCGAGGTCGTCCTCAGTGGCGGGCTTGCCGAGCCGATGATCGAGCCCGTCTGCCTGCTGGTCGCGCCGCTCGAGATGATCC
>JBJTRH010000171.1:0-10381 GCA_046076065.1 Planctomycetaceae bacterium
GTGATCATCGCGCTGCCGCTCCACCTCCATGCCCCGGCCGCGATCAAGGCGATGCGGGCCGGCAAGCACGTGCTCACCGAGAAGCTCATGGGCCACAGCGTCCACGAGTGCAAGGAGATGGGCCGCGTCTCCCGCGAGACGGGCAAGATCTTGGCCACCGGTCACCAGCGGCACTACAGCATCCTCTATGACAACGCCGTCCACACCATCGGCACCGCCAAGCTGATCGGCGACGTCCATTCGATCCGCGCCCAGTGGCACCGCGGCAACCTCCCCGGCAAGGATTCCTGGAAGCCGCCCATGCCGGCGGATCCCTCGTTCGCCAAGAAGCTGGCGGGCTGGAAGAAGGATCTGGAGACCGCCAAGCCGGCCGACATCGACTCGCTCCAGAAGCAGATCGCGCAGCTCGAGGCGCAGATTCTCGACCAGGCGGTCGACGCGGCGAAGCATGGCTACACCGAGAAGACGCTCGGCGACGGATCGATTCGCACGCCGCTTGAGGAGCTGATCCGCTGGCGGCTGTGGAACCGCACCGGCGGCGGCCTGATGGCCGAGCTCGGCAGCCACCAGCTCGATGCGGCGGGCATCTTCGTGTCGGCGATGCACGGCCCGGGCAAGAAGGTGAAGCCGCTCACGGTGACCGCAGTGGGCAATCGCAGCATCTTTCCCGCCGACCGCGAGATCGACGACCACGTCTACTGCATGTACGAATACCCCGCGCCGGGCTACGAGGACGACAAGAACAAGAAGATCGTGGTGACCTACTCGTCGATCAACGGCAACGGCTTCGGCGGCTACGGCGAGGTGGTGCTCGGCACCAAGGGCACGCTGGTGCTGGAGCAGGAGCAGGACGTGATGCTCTACAAGGACTCCGCGAAGGACACGCGGGTGACCGTCGCCAAGGCGAAGGACGGCGCGCCCACCCTCGACACCACCGAGAGCGGCGGCGGCGGCCCAGTGGCGGCCGGCAAGGCGGGCGGCGATGCGGCCCCGTCTCGCGGCTACACCGAGGAGATGGAGCACTGGGCCTGGTGCATCCGCAACCCCGCTCCCGAGAACCAGCCCCGCTGCAGGCCGGAGGTGGCGATCGCCGACGCCGTGATCGCGCTGGTGAGCAACGTGGCCTTGGCGAACCCGGGCACGCAGCCGCGGATCGAGTTCAAGCCCGAGTGGTTCGACATTGCGAGCGACGAGACGCCCGAGGGCATCAAGCCCGACGTCACCCGCGACGGCTACAAGGTCTGAGCGGGGTTCGCCGGCACGTGGGCGGCGGCCTGTCGCCGCTCACGGGGCCCGTGCCATGCCGCCGGCGTAGCGTTCCATGATCATCCGGATCGCCCTACGGTTCTCAGCCAGGGCCTCGACGCACTGACCGTCGAGTTTTCCTTCCGCCACCATGCCGTGGAGCATCGCGAAGGCCTCGTCCATGCCCCAGGCCGCCTTGTAATCCCGCCGGCTGCACAGCGCGTCGAAGATGTCGGCCACGCTCACGATCCTCGCTTCCAGGGGAATGTCATCGCCCCGGAGGCCGCGAGGATAGCCGGTGCAGGCTGCCGAG
This sequence comes from Planctomycetaceae bacterium, assembly GCA_046076065.1. Lineage (GTDB taxonomy): Bacteria > Planctomycetota > Planctomycetia > Pirellulales > UBA1268 > QWPN01. Next base: position 1,559 of record JBJTRH010000171.1, read on the forward strand.
GCGTTCGCTCATCGTGGCCGCCCGTTCGTCGGCGAGCGGCAGCAACCGGGCGGCGGCGGAATCGGACGGGCCCTTCATGGCTGAGGAGTCATGCTCTCAAGGAGACGAGTCGGCCCGGCAGCGCCCGGCCCGCTTGGCGGCGTAGAGCCCACGGTCGGCCCGTCCGACGAGCTCGTCGGCCGACGAGTCCGCCGTCGGCACGGCCGCCGCGGCCCCGGCGGAGACCGTGACGATGTCACCGGGCCGCCCACCGGCATGCGGCAGGGCCGCCTCGTGGACCGCGTCGACGAGCCGTCGCGCGAGGATCATGGCAGCGTCGAGCGGCGCGTCTCGAAGGACGACGAGAAACTCCTCCCCGCCCCAGCGGCCGAGCACCACGTCCGGGCCGTCGCAGGCGTCCCGGAGAATCCCGGCAACCCGGGCGAGGCAGGCGTCGCCGGCGAGATGTCCGGCGGCGTCGTTGAACGCCTTGAAGTGATCGACGTCGATCATCACCACCGCCAGCGAACTCCCCACGACCAGGCTGCGGTGCCACTCGTCGCGGAGCGTGTCGTAGAGATGACGGCGATTCGCCACCCCCGTGAGGCCGTCGGTCGTGGCCAGCGTGCGCAGGGTTTGCACGGCCGCGGCGTCGCGGGAGTGCTTCGCGAGGGCGAGGTCGATGGCGACCTTGAGCTCCCTGGCCCGGAACGGCTTGATCAGATAGCCGAACGGCGACACGGCCAGCGCCCGGGTGAGCGTCGCCTCGTCGGAGTGGGCGGTGAGGAACACGATCGCGGTGTCATGGTGGCCACAGATCCGCCGCGCCGTCTCGATGCCGTCGCCCCCGTTGGCCAGGCGGATGTCCATGAGCACCACCGCAGGCCGCTCACGGACGGCCGCTCCCAGCGCCGCCTCCGCCGTATCCACCACGCCGCACACGCGATAGCCCATCCCGGCGAGTTCCGTCGCCAGGTCGAGGGCGGTGATCGCCTCGTCTTCGACGATCAGGACACCGGGCATCGATGCGGCCGTGGTCATCGCTCGCTCCAACGGATCGACACGCCCGGCAGCCCGTCCCTCGTGGCGAACGACGAAACCCCGCGAATCTGCCTGGTCAACGAGTCGATCAGCTGCAGGCCCGTTCCCCGTCCCCCCGCGTCTCCCGGCGCGGGGCCCGGGCCATCGTCGCCCACGAACAGCTCGCATTCGTCACCGCTCCGCTCCAGCCGGACGAGAATCCGGCCGCGATCCCGGTCGATGAAGCCGTGCTTGAGGGAGTTGAGCACAAGTTCGGAGGCGATCAGCGAGAGCGGCACGGCATGATCCACCTCCACGCGAAGCGGCCGGGCCTCGAGCGCGATCTCCACGTCGCAGCAGTCGGGCTTGTTCGACGACACGGTCAGCGAGAGCATCTCCCGCAGGTAGTCGGCGAAGTCGATCTGGGCGTAGTTGCCGGTCGAGTAGAGCCGGTCGTGGATGAGCGACATCGCCCGGATTCGTTCCCGGCACTCGAGGAACACAGCCCGCTGGCGGTCGCCCTCGAGCTTGGTGGACTGGATGCTCAGCAGGCTCGAGATCACCTGCATGTTGTTCTTGATGCGGTGGTTCACCTCCTTGAGGAGCGTCTCCGACTGGAAGAGGAGCCGCTCCTGCTCCTCGAGCCGCTTCCGCTCGTCGATGTTGCGAAGGAAGGCGCAGTATCCTGCGCCGCCGCTCGACGGTACGGCCCAGATCACCAGTTCGGCGGCGAAGTTCGCGCCATCGGCCATGCAGACCACCACCTCACGGGGCCGGGCCTCGGCGCCGGTGCCGGGCACCGTGTCGAGCAGCCCGGTGGCTTCGCCCGAGGGCCGGCGGAGATGGAGCACCTCGTCCACGTGCCGCCCGATCGCCTGGTGCCGCGGAACCCGGAGCGAGGCCTCCGCCAGCCGATTCCACTCCGTCACCAGTCCGTCGGGCCCCACCTCGATAAAACAGTCGGCGGCGGTCTCGAGGATCGACCGCAGCCGGTTCTCCTTCTCCGCAAGGGTCGCGGCCGAAACCTGCCGCTCCACCTCCAGCCGCGTCGCCTGGATCAGCGAGGCCGTCGACGACGCCAGCGGCGACACGAGATCGACGAGGTCGCGCGGGTAGCCGGCCTCGCGGTTGGCGAGGCCCACCAGCCCGATCATCTCGCCGCCGTAGAAACAGGGGAGCCCCAGAAACGATCGCATCGCCGGATGCCCCGGCGGCAGGCCGCCGCGGCGGGGGTCGGTCGCCGCGTCGTTGGCGATCACCGGCTCGTTGCTCGTGAGGGCCGCGCCGAACAGGGTCTTGAGGTTGCGGAACTCGAATCCCTGCGAACGGTTCGCCTCGTAGAGCGCCTCGGTCTCGGGGCTCCAGGCGATGTTGGTGATGGCGTGCGTCTTCATATAGGGCCGGCCGTCGCCGTCCCGCAGCACCTCGCCGATGAAGCCGTATTCGCTGCCCGTGAACCGCAGCATCCGATCGAGCAGGTCGGCGAAAAGCCGCGTGGGGGGAACGCCCGCGATGAACTGCTCCTGGCTGGCACGGACGATGTCGGCCATGTCGGCCGCGGCCTGCTCCCGGGCCCGTTGCTTGAAGTAGTCGGATCGGTCTCGAGCCACGCCGAGATAGCCGACCGGCATGCCCGACTCGTCCTTGAGCGTCGACACCGTGAGCAGCACCGGCACGCGACGCCCGTCCTTGTGGAGGTAGGTCCAGGCGTGGGTGTGCACGACCTGGTCCTCGAGCGGCCGCACGAAGGCCCCGAAGCCGGAGACCGGCTCCCCGTAGTCCTGCGTGAGACGGGCGGCCCGGGCCGCCACTTCGTCGGGGTCGTGAAACACGACCGGCGTCGCCCTGCCGACCATTTCCGCCTCGGAGTAGCCGAGCAGTTCCTCGGCGGCCGGATTGAACGCGGTGATCGTGCCGTCGAGCGCCGTCGCGATCAGCGCCACCCCGGCATGGGCGAAGATCGAGCGGCTGATGTCACCCGGCGCCGCGACCGCGGCACTCGACGTCGTCGCTGCCGTGGCGGAGCCGGGCTTCGTGCCTTCGATCGTCATCGCGGCTGCGCCGTTCGTCGTGAATCATGGAGACACCTCTCCAAGGGACCGGAGCCATCCACGCTCCGGCCCGGTCACGCCTGCCCACGACGAGTGTACGCCCCGCCGGTGCGGCCTGGAAAAACCTCGTGCCGGCCGGCGGACCTCGTGCCATGGCCGGGGATGGACAGTGCCCGTGGCCGGCCTCACGCGCCCCGCCTCACCGCGCGGGGGCGGCGACCACCAGCTTCGCCGCCTCGATCACGGCCAGCGGGATCACCGCAAGGCCGAGCACGAGCGGCCAGTCGCCGCCCGGGTGCGCGGCCACCTCGAACACGGGCTGGGTCGGCGGCAGCGTGACGACGGCCACCTGGAGCAGCGTCGACAGGGCGATCGCCACCAGCAGGGCGGGATTGCCGAAGAAGCCGAGCTGCACCGCGGTGAGCCGGTCGCTGCGGCAGCCGATCGCGAACAGCAGCTGCGAAAACGCCGCCACGCAGAACGCCACCGTGCGGGCGTGATCGAGCCGGGCCTCGTCGCCCCGCCAGGCCAGCCAGAACGCGGCCACGCAGACGGCTGCCACCAGGGCTCCGTGCAGCACGATCGTCGCCCCCGTCCGCCACGGGATCACGGGCTCCCCGGGGGGCCGTGGCGGTCGCCGCATGATGTCGTGCTCGGGCGGCTCGAGGCCCAGGGCGAGCGCGGGAAGGCCGTCGGTCACGAGATTGAGCCACAGGATCTGGATCGCGGCCAGCGGCGCGGGCCAGCCGGCCACGGCCGCCACCAGCATCAGCAGCACCTCGCCGGCATTGCACGCCAGCAGGTAGTGGATGAACGTCCGGATGTTGTCGTAGATGCCGCGGCCTTCCTCGACGGCGGCCACAATCGAGGCGAAGTTGTCGTCGGTGAGCACCATGTCGGCCGCCTCGCGGGTGACGTCGGTGCCGGTGATGCCCATCGCGATCCCGATGTCGGCCGCCTTGACGGCCGGCGCATCGTTCATGCCGTCGCCAGTCATCGCCACGACGTTGCCGAGCCGCTGCAGCGCCTGCACGATCCGCAGCTTGTGCTCGGCGGTCACGCGAGCGTAAACGGCTGCGTCGGTGGCGACGGCGGCGAGGGCCGCGTCGTCGAGGCCGTCGATCTCGGCTCCGGCCACGGCCCGCGCGGTCGCCGAGGCGAGGCCGAGTTCGCGGCCCACCGCGAGCGCGGTGGCGGGGTGATCGCCGGTGATCATCACCGGGCGGATGCCGGCCGAGCGGCATCGTGCCACGGCCGCCTTCGCCTCCTCGCGGGGCGGATCGAGCATCCCGGCGAGGCCGACGAGCACGAGCTCCCGCTCGATTCCGTCGGCGTCTCCGTCGAGCGTCTCGTGGGCCGGCAGCGACCGCCAGGCGAACGCGAGCACCCGCAGGGCCCGGTCGGCGAGCCCATCGGCGGCCGCGAGGATCTCACGACGCCGCTCGGCGGTGAGGGGCACCACCCGCCCGCCCCGCTGCTCCGCCGCGCACCGCGGCAGCACCGCCTCGGGTGCCCCCTTCGTATCGAGCAGCCGATCGCCGTCGCTCCCGCGCACCACCACGCTCATCCGCTTGCGGTCGGAGTCGAAGGGGAGCTCGAAGAGCGTCGGCGGGGCGGCGCCGTCGGCCGCCACGCCCGCCTTGATGGCGGCAACCACCAGCGCGCCTTCCGTCGGATCGCCCACCACCCGCCAGCCGCTGCCGTCGGCCGCGGGCGCCACGGTGGCCGTCGTGCACCGTGCCGCGATCTCGAGCAGCCGTCGCAGGTCGGGGTCGCCGGTCGGCGGCGTGCCGTCGTCGGCCCGAAACTCGCCGCGCGGGTCGTAGCCCACGCCGCTCACGGCGTAGTGCCGCCCCGCGGTCAGGATGTCCCTGACCGTCATCTCGTTGCGGGTGAGCGTGCCCGTCTTGTCGGAGCAGATCACGGTGACCGAACCGAGGGTCTCGACACTCGGGAGGCGGCGCACCAGGGCGTTGCGGCGCACCATCCGCTGGAGCCCGAGGGCGAGCACGAGCGTGACCACCGCCGGCAGCCCCTCCGGCACCGCGGCCACGGCGAGGCTGACCGACCGCAGCAGCAGCTCTGCGAACCCGCCCGTGGCCACGAGCCGCGCAAGGCCGCCGCCCCGGACTAGTTCGACCGCGAAGATCAGCCCCACGACCACGAGGCAGACGGCGATCAGGATTCGCCCGAGCGCCGTGAGGCGGCGCTGCAGCGGCGTCGGCTCCGGTGGGGCTCGCTCGAGGAGACCGGCGATCCGACCGAGTTCGCTGTCCATGCCCGTGGCGACCACGACGCCGGAGCCGCTGCCCGTGGCCACCACGGTGCCCGCGTGAAGCAGCGTGTGCCGATCGCCGAGCGGGGTTTCCACGGCCAACCCATCCGTCGCGTGTTTCCCCACGGGCACGCTCTCGCCGGTCAGCGCCGCCTCCTGGCAGGTGAGCGCGAACGCTTCGGCCACCCGCGCGTCGGCCGGCACGTGGTCACCGGCCTCGACTTCGATCACGTCGCCCGGCACGAGGTCGCGCGACGGAATCGACCGCCGCTGGCCGTCGCGAACCACGCGGGCCAGGGGTGTGGACATGGTCCGCAGGGCCGCCAGCGCCCGCTGCGCCCGATCCTCCTGCAGAAACCCGATCACCGCGTTGACGAGCACGATCGCCACGATCGCGGCGGTGTCAGCCCAGTCGCCCATCGCCCCGGCGATCACCGCGGCCGCCACGAGAATCCAGATCACCAGTTCGCGAAACTGGGCGAGAAGCGTCCGCCACCAGGGCACCGGGGCGGGCTCGGCCAGCGCGTTGGGGCCGTGGGCTGCCAGCCGCCGCGCGGCCTCCTGCTCCGCCAGCCCGCGAACCACGTCTGAACCCAGCCGGTCGGCCACCGCGGCGGTCGTCAGGGCGTGCCATGACGGCGGCGATGCGGCGGGGGCAGCGGCGGCGGGAGCGGCCATGACGCGGCCTGACGAGGGTGACGATTCCACGGTTCATTCTACGAGCGGTGGTCTCGGACGCGGGGTAGAGTTGGGGGTGTCGGTTCGCCTCCCTCTGGAACACCTGCGCATGCCCCGGCTCACCCAACTCGTCGCGGTGATCGTGATCCTCGTCGCCGGCCTCGCCCCGGCCGCCCGGGCCGAAGCCGCCCGTCATGGCACGCTCGGCAACTGGGGCACCGGCAACTGGGGCGGCAGCAGCTTCACGGTGGGCCGCAGCACCATCTACGCCAATGGACTCGTGTCGAACCGCGTCGGCGACATGACATACTTCAACAACGGGCTCGTGGGGCGACAGTTCGGCAACGTGACCGTGTACACCAACGGACTCATCTCGGCGAACGGCCGCCGGGCGCAGTACTTCAGCAACTACGCCGTGGGCGTGCCGGTGCGAGGCGTTCCCGGGGGCATGGTGTACGGCGGCGGCACGCCGTATCCCTACGGCCCCACGCCGTTCCCGGCCCCCCGGATCACGGCCGCCCCGGCCGTGCCGCATCCGACTCAGCCTCGCTGACGAGCCACGTGCCCCGCACCTTGCGGAGCCCGAGCTGCACCTCCGCGAGGCCGCTCCCCTGGCCTCCCCCGGGCTCGAGCAGCGTGCCCATCACGCGGACGATCAGATCGGCCTTCGCCTCCGGAGGCTGCTTCGCATCGTCCACCTCCACCTTCAGCCGGGTGATCCGAACCTCCGTGGGCTTCACCTGAGCCATCACCCTGCGGGCCTCCTCGCGGACATCCCGGGCGGCGGGATCGATGGCGGCCAGGATCGTGTCGACGTCCTCCCGCTCGGCGGCAGCGGCGAGCCTCGGAAGCAGCGCTTCGAGAGCCTCGCGATCGGTCACCACGATCCGGTCGGCGACCACGGCCGCCACGCCGGCCACCAGGGCGAGGCCGGCCAGAACCAGCCAGGGCCTCGTGCCGGCCTTCGTCCAGATGAAGGCCGCGATGCCGCCGGCCACGGCGCAGGCGATGGCGATCGGCAGGGACGACTCGAAGGGGGGCCCTGCCATGGAACGGCCTCTCGGTTCGGGCTCGGCTCGCGTGATACCGCCATGCTACCGGGAACGAGCGGTCGCCGGAGGTGCTCCCTGGGCCGCGGAGGGTCTATGATGCAGGCATCGTTCTCGGGCGACGGCCCGGGAGAGAAGAGCCCGGCGACGATCTCACAGTGGTCGTGACGGCTGGGAATCCTCGTGCGGAAAGGAGGTGGTCTCTTGAAACCAGACTGTACCGGAGGGCTGTGCCGATAGCGGCCAGTCGACGGACGGGCCGTTGACACAGCCCACCAACAGGTTCGAATGCCGCCGCCCCTTCGGGGGCGGCGGTTTTCGTTTCGGCTCTTCGCTACCAGAGGCCTTCTGCCTTGAGCCGCCCCTCGACCATGTTGGCCATCTCGCGGGCCTGATCCTCGAGCTCCTCGAGCAGGTCGACGTTCTCGTCGTCCTCGGCGCGGCGGGCGAGGAAGAGCAGGTAGTTGGCCTCGTTGCGCCACGCCTTGAGCCAGTCGGGGCGGGTGGAGACCGGCCGATAGACCAGGCTTTCGAGACGGTAGAACTCGTCGGTGGCGGCCATGCATGTTCCCTGCGATCCCCCCGACCCGACCCGGTCCGACACCAGCGAACCGGCGCGAACGGCGCAATCGGGTAGCCGCTGAACTCCTCGGCGTCCGGGGCCGACCTACGATACTGGAAACAACCCCACCGATTCTCCCCCGCCTCCCATGCCCCGCCCCCATCCCGACGCCGAAAAGCTCATCCAGATCGCTGCCCTGTGCCGCGAGGCCATCCAGGCGCAGCGGGATCGCGAGCATCGCCAGGGGTATGGTCTCGACGATTACTCGGAGGGGCGCATCGTCGGGGGGGCGAACCTAGCCCGGAAGATCCTCCGGGCGGTGATTGGTAATGAGCCCGAGGTCGCGACCCCGAAGACGATGCGTCGGGCGTCGTTGGCCGGCTGACGTCGTCGCCCATGCCGAAGAAGAAGCCCCGGCGCCGGAATCATCGGTCGGCCCACCAGGAGGCCGTGTACATCTGCGACTCCTGCGGCGAGGAGATCGTCGTGCCCGTGGACGTCTCCGCCGGTGCCCACCAGGACTACGTCGAGGAATGCCCCGTCTGCTGCCACCCCATGAGCCTGCACGTGGATATCGACCCGGACGGCGAGGCCCACGTCGAGGGCGAGCACGAATAGCCGCGGGCGGGCGCGGGTTTGCTCTCGGGCGGACCGGCCCGGTCGTTCGTCAGGCGTCGGTGTCCGGGGAGTCCATCTCTTCGAACTCCTCGTCGTCTTCCCACGGCCAGAAGAACATCTGAACCTGCCGGAGGATCACCAGATCCTCCTTCTCGTCGATGTCGATTTGAAACAGCAGCCCTTCGAACTCGGCCAGGTCCTGTGGCTGGACTGCGGAGATGACGACCGTCGTGTCGTCAGCGGCACTCTTCTCGGCGGTCACGAAGGAGTATCGGGCGATCTCCCCGCGAATGTCGATCTCGTCGGCGGCATCGAAGATCTCCGCCTCGCCCTCGATCTGGAACTGCGGCATCGGTGTGACTTCCTCTGTAATTCGGCGACGTCGGACCTAGACGCATGCCCAAGGAGCATACCTGACCTCGGACACCTGGTTCTGGTCGGCAAGGTTTACGGAGGCAGACGCGACATGCACCACGCTCCAGCCGGTCACCCCGCGGGCATACCGAGCACCTGCGTGAGGGTCCGTAGCCCTGCCGCGTGCTTCGCTGGGTTTCCCGACAGTAGCTTCTGGATGTTGAGCAGCTTCCAGCG
>JBJTRH010000172.1:0-20687 GCA_046076065.1 Planctomycetaceae bacterium
CTGCTCGCCGAGCCCGGCCGCACCACGGTGGTGCACGCGGGCCGCGAGGAGTTTGGCTTCATCCTCCATGCCATCAAGGCCCGGCCGTCGAACCTCTTCGATGTGCAGGTGGCCGCGGGCCTCGTCGACCACGACTACCCCGCCGGCTACGCATCGATCGTCCGGCGGTTCCTCAACCTTCCGACCAACAAGGGCGAGACGCGGACCGACTGGCGTCAGCGGCCGCTCACGAAGGCCCAGCTCGAATACGCCGTCGACGACGTGCGGCATCTCGAGCAGCTCTGGCGCAAGCTCGAGCGGAAGCTCGAGGGGCTCGGCCGCGTCGACTGGATGCGGGAGGAGATGGCCGCGTGGCAGGACGACGTCGAGGAGTCGTTCAGCCGGAAGCGGTGGCGGCGGGTGTCGGGCCTCAACGGGCTGTCGCGGCGGGAGTTGGCCATCGCCCGCGAGCTCTGGCACTGGCGCGACGGCGTCGCGGAGGAGCGCGACATGCCGCCCAAGCGGGTGCTGCGGGACGACCTCCTCGTGGAACTCTGCAAGCGGAAGAGCGCCGACGACCGGCAGATCTCGGCGATCCGCGGGATGCAGCGGTCGGACCTCCGCTACATCCTCAAGGGGCTCTCCGAAGCCATCGCCCGCGGCCTCGAAGTCCCGGAGGAGGAATGCCCGGGTGGCGAGCGGCACCGGGCCCCCCCGCCGCAGCTGGCGATGCTCGGTCAGTTCCTCGCCACGGCCGTGGCCGGCATGTGCCGCAGCGAGCACCTCGCCCCGGCGCTCGTGGGAACCTCGGGCGACATGCGCGACCTGCTCGCCTACAAGCTCGGCTACCACGACGGCGAGCGGACGCCGCTGCTCGCCTCGGGCTGGCGGGAGCAGGTGGTCGGCAGCCTGGTGGACGACCTGCTGGCCGGCCGAGCGGCCCTGCGGATCGGCGACATCAAGTCGCACGACCCGCTCGTGATCGAGCGCTGGGCCGACCGCTGACCGACCGCGGCGGGCAAGGCCTTTGCACTTTTTGGTGCTCTGCCGGCGGATTCCCCGGCAGACGGGCATTGCGCCCGTGCGGCGGTGGCGTTATAACTGGGGCTGGTGGGTAAGGCCGCGGTCTGAAAGTGGCAATGCGGCCACCGGTCGTGCCGAAGGGAGGGGATTGTCCGATGGAGTCGTCACACCCGCGCGCTGGGCAGTCGCAGGCGGTCGCCAGCCCGAGCCGGCCAGGGGCCTTTACCCTCGTCGAACTGCTCGTGGTGATCGCGATCATCGCGGTGCTGATCGGCCTGCTCCTTCCGGCGGTCCAGGCGGCCCGGGAGTCGGCCCGGCGGTCGGCGTGCCTGAGCAACCTTCGGCAGATCGGCCTCGGCACGCTCGGCTATACCAACACGAAGAAGAGCGTGCTGCCCTACGGGTCGACGTTTACGGCCCAGAATGCCGCGGGCATGCGGGGCTCGGGAATCGCGCTCGTGCTGCCGTGGATGGAGCAGACACGAATCTACGACCTCATCGATTACGACAACCTCAACGTGGCGGTCGACAGCCAACTTGTGCCCGGCAGCAATCAGTTCATCCGCGCGATCCCGATCCCGGTGCTTCTCTGCCCGACGGAGCCGGTGAACACGCTCCTCGGCCTGTCGGGCACGGCGCAGACCAACTACACGGCCTCCAGCGGTCCGACCGCGCATGCCGACAACTCGAACTGCCCCTGCCCGGAGGCCATGGCGTTGAACAACTACCAGATCCCGCCCTATTCGCAGATCAACCTCTACGGCAAGGCTTCCCAGCACGCCGGGGCCTACAACCGTCGGGCCATTCCCTTCAAGGTGTCGGCGTTCACCGATGGCATGAGCAAGACGATTCTCTTCGGTGAGATGCGGCCGCAGTGCTCGCAGCATCACTCACGCGGCTGGCTGGCTTCGAACAGCGGCCAGGGCCTCACGAGCACGCTGGTGCCAATCAACACCGACACCTGCGACAACAACCCCTCGAGCACGGCGAGCGGCTGCAAGCGGTGGTGCAACTGGAACTACGAGCTCGGATTCCGCTCCAGCCACTCGGGCAACGGAGCCGCGTTCGTGTTCGGCGACGGCAATGTTCGGTTCATCCAGGACACCATCGACCACAACCTCTTCCAACTGCTCGGCGCCAAGGCGGATGGAAAGGCCACGGCGATGCCATGATGCAGTCGAACCACGTCCGCGGCACCCTCACCCTCCTGCTCACGGTGGCGGGCATCGTCGGCGGTGGCTGCGGTCCGGGCCGCCCGACCATCGTGCCGATCAGCGGCTCCGTGACGCTCGATGGCAAGCCCGTGCCGCAGGCCACAGTGCTGTTCATTCCGGTCGCCGGCGGGGTGCCCGCGAGGGGCTCGACGCGGGAGGACGGGGGCTTCACGCTGACGACCTTCGCGGAGGGTGACGGCGCGATCGCCGGCAAGCACCGCGTGGCCGTCTCGAAGATGAAGGTGACCGGGATCGAGGCCACCGAGGACGGGATGGTGCCGGCCACCGTCAGCGGCGACATGCGCACGATCTGGGTGACGCCGCAGAAGTATGCGGAGGCGACGACGAGCGGGCTGGAGGTCGACGTGGCCCGGGGCATGGCCCCGGTCGCGCTCGCGCTGGAGTCGAAATGACCAATGCCGGCTTCGCCCGCCGGTCCTCCCGCGGCTTCACCCTCGTCGAGCTGCTCGTGGTGATCGCCATCATCGCCGTGCTGATCGGCCTGCTCCTGCCCGCCGTGCAGTCGGCCCGCGAGGCCGCCCGCCGCACGGCCTGCTCGAGCGGGATGCGGCAGGTGGGCCTCGCCTTGCACGCCAGCCACGACGCCAAGCGGCAGCTGCCCCCGCTCGCGGCTCCGTCGTCGGCGACGGCGCTGGCGGGCGTGGGGGCCTACAGCGGCGCCATCGGCTTCACCGCCTTCACATGGCTCCTTCCCTTTCTCGAGGAGGAGTCGCTGTTCCAGCGGTCGAATCGCAACGTAAACACGGCCATCCCCGGCGCACCGGGTCGGGGCAAGCTCTACTCGGTGCCGATCGCCACGTACCGCTGCGCGTCGGATGCGTCGCACCAGAACGGGCTTTCGCTGACCACCAACGGCGGTGCCGACGGCTGGGCGGTGGGAACGGTCGTGGCCAACTACAACGTGTTCGGCAACCCGCTCGGGGCGACGGCCGACGACCGCGTGCAGGGCCGGGCCCGCCTGCCCGGGTCGTTTCCCGACGGCAGCGGCAACGTCGTGATGCTCGCGGAGCGCTACGCCACGTGCGGCAGCGGCGGCTCGCAGGACGACGCGCGGACGGCGGGCAGCCTGTGGTCGGATTCCAACAGCCGCTGGCGGCCGGCATTCTGCATCAACGAGTTCGAACAGACGCCCACGACACGGGGCTACCGTCCCTGCGAGATGTTTCAGGTCGCACCGCACTGGCTGACCGGCTGCGACCGAAGTCGGGCGCAGACCGCCCATCCCGGCGGCATGACGGTGGCCCTGGCGGACGGAAGCGTGCGGGGGGCGTCGGCAGCGATGGACGACGCCGCCTGGGCAGCGGTCTGCGACCCCCGCGACGGCAGCGTGGTGAACGCCGCCTGGTGAACGATGCTCCGGGCGTTGCCCCTCGCAAGACTGCCGGCCCGGATGGCCGACGCTGCATCCTCAGGCGGCAACACCCACCAGCGAGTTGCCCCTTGCAAGACTGCCGGCCCGGATGGCCGGCGCTGCATCCTCAGGCGGCAACGGCCACGAGGGCGTTGCCGCCGTAAAGCGGAGGGCACGGGATTCGAACCCGCAACCCCTTTCGGGGCATCTGATTTCGAGTCAGACCGCTAGCCGTTCGCTTACCCTCCGGGGACGAGTGTAGGCGGCCGACGGACGGCGCTCAAGGAGCGTGCCGCGGGCCGCCGGCACACCGCATTCCGATCACGCCGCTCATGACGAACGAACCCGGCGTGACGGCGATGACGGCCGGCCCCACGATCCACCCGCGAGCCCCGCTCCGCGGCCGATACCTCTTCCAGACCGCGGGCCGCGGGCGCCTGGCCGGCCACCCACCCGCGTGGAAACGGAACATCGATGGCGAAGGACACCTGGCGACTCGTCACCCGTGGCCCCGATGGGGAACTGGTGACCCACGACTTCGACTCTGCCGAAGGTCTGCTCCGGATGCACATCCAGGTCGGCGCGGACGACTGCAGCACCGACCTCGACCTCCGCGGGGCTCCCGTGTTCCGCTCGCTGATCGGACCGATGCCGGAGGGTCGCAACATCGTCCGCTACGAGACCCCCGAGGTGTTCGAGGCGCTCACGAAGGAATGGGCCGCCCCGAAGGCGCCCCGCCGCCGCGGTCGCGCGGCCAGGCAGGAAGCCCGGCCGGCGGACGCGACCGATGGCTGACACGATCTTCGGCCGCATCATCCGCGGGGAGATTCCCGCGCGGATCGAGCACGACGACGATCGCTGCCTCGCATTCCACGACGTGGCCCCGCAGGCGCCCACGCACGTGCTCGTGATCCCGAAGAAGCCGATCCCGTCGCTGGCGGCGACGGAGGACGACGACGAAGCCGTCCTCGGGCACCTCGTGCTCGTGGCCACGCGGCTGGCGCGGAAGCTCGGCCTGGGCGACGGCTACCGGCTCGTCGTCAACTGCGGTCGCGACGGAGGCCAGTCGGTGGACCACCTCCACGTCCACCTGCTCGGTGGCCGCCCGCTCGGCTGGCCGCCCGGCTGACGCTGCTCACTCCCACCAGCTGCGCATGCGGTCGAAGAGGCTGCCCGAAGCCTGTCGCTCGGGCGGCGTGCGTGGCCCCTGCCGGGGGCCGCTGGCCTCCTGTGTGCGGCGCTCCGCCGCCTCCACCACGGCGTCGGGCACGTGCATCTCCAGGAACGACGGCCAGTAGCCGTCGAACGCCGCGAGGCAGCCGCCCACGTCGCCGCTCTCCGCCCGATGCTCGAGCATGCTCACCGCCGCCCCGATCCGCGACCGCTGCGACTCGTCGAAGGCGAGGTCGAACACCCGCACCTCGTCGATCTCCACCCGCCCCGGACCGAGCAGGTCGAACCGCACGCGGAGCGAGTCGAGCCCCGACGCGGGCAGCTCGTCGACCTGGAGCACGTACTGGGCCCAGGCGTCGGTCAGCGGCCGCCCACCCGCGAGGCCACCCACGGCCGCGAACCGATAGAACTCGCGATCTCCCTGCACGCCCTCCACCGCGATCCGCAGCGGCGGCTGCACGTTGCCCGTCACCCGCAGCCAGGCCGCCACGCTGATCCGCCCGGTTCGTGGCGGCGGGAAGGGATTGCTCCGGAGCGTGGCCAGGCCGTTGAGCGACGAGAACGCGAGGCCGCGGCCCGGTGACGCGGCATCACCGGCGCCGGCAACGACGGCGAGCCCCCCGCGGCGCGGCTCCACCACCTCCCAGCCGGCGATCGAGGCTGCCGGCCTGCCGGGTGTGTCGAGCGCGCCGAGCTCGAAGCCCGGGTTGTCGAGCACCTCGAGCGGCACGGGGGTCTCGAGCACCGCCCGCCGACGGCGGAGGGTCGCGACGCGGGCGGTCACGTCGCGGACCGCGTCGTCGGAGTAGGCGAGCCTGGCCTGCGTGACCGCCACGCCGCCGTCGAGCAGAAGCGTGCGGATGCCGTGGGCAGCGAGCGGCACCCCCACCGTGCCCGCGCCGTCGATCGGCAGCGAGGCGTTGCCCACCGCGTCGAGGACGGCCGATGGCGTCGATCCGAGCGTCAGCGTCGCGTGGACGGGCACCGGCGCGGGATTGACCAGCACGAGCCTCGTGACACCGGCGTCGCGGCGGCCTCGAATCACCACCGGGCTGGCCGTCGTCATCACCACGTCGCACGTGGCCGGAGGAAGCGACTCCCACGCCCGCCGCGACTCGCCGGCCGCGAGGCCCTCGATGACCCGCGCGTCGATCACCATCTCGGCGTCGCAGCCCGCCACCGCCTCGGCCAGCGGGCCATCGTCGGCGACGATCGGCCGAGCCGCGACAGGCCCGTTGAGCGTGGCCGTGCCGAAGGGCCCATGTGGGACCACGGCCGACAGGTCGAGCGGCAGGGGAAGGTCGAGGATGACGGCGCCCCGCCGTGCGGCCCGGGCCGCCGCGGCCGCGACCGCAGGCGAGCGGCTCGCGGTAACGCAGAATGCGCGATCGCGGAGGGTGCCGGCCGCCGAAGAAACGTGCGGCGACATGAAGACCACCCGATCGGCCGACTCGCGGGGCACCGCCCCGGGGTCGAGCCCCACCTCCCGGACGACGTCGCGGGCCACCTCGCCGTCGGCCGGGCGGCCGGACGCGTCGGCCTCGTCGATGAACAGCGTGGTCGGAACCACGAGCAGCCGCCAGCGGTCGTCGATCGCCGCCACGGCCTCTGCGATCCGCGCGTGGAAGCCGGCCATCTCCCGGCACCGCCACGCCAGCCAGGCCGACCGAAGCGGCCCTTCGACGAGCCGCGCCCGGGCCGCGAAGCGGTCGTCTCCCTGCTGGACGTCGATCGGCTCCGGCAGGGAGGCCGCGAACCTGGCGAAGGTGGCGTCGTCGAGGCCCGTGGCCACGCCCGGCAGGTGGAGCCAGCCCTCGCGGGCTATCAGCACCGCGATGCCCTCGACGGCGCGGCTCCCGCGAACTCGGCCCGCCGCCTCGACCACGATGTCGACGACGGCCTGCTGCACCCGTGGATCGAGCACGTTGTAGTGCAGGCCGCCGCCGGCCGTGAGCCGCGGCCGTCCGTCGCCGCCCACGCAGGCGATGCCCGGCCCGCAGCCCGGCGTGACGAGCATCGTCTCGAGCGATACCAGGGGCGCATCGAAGGCGAATGCGGGCACGACGCCGAGCGCGTGGCTCTCGAATCCGCGGACGAGCGCGGTGAGCAGGTCGCGGGAGGCCGGCTGATCCCCCTCCACCCTGGCGGCGAAATCCCAGGTGGAGGCGTCGCGAGTGAGGGCGGAAGGCCAGGCCGCCGCACCGCCGGCAAACACGGTGACCAAGCCGCCACCGACCGCCTGCGAACGGATCGCCTCGGCGGCATGCCGCACCGCATCGAGATGCGTGCTCCAGTCGCTCGCCGAGCGCCCGCGGCCGGCGAGGGGCCTGCCCTCGCCGCCGAACTCACGGACCAGCCGCGGGCCATCGAGCATGGCGAGTGTGCGACGACCGCCTCCCGGCGCCGCGAAGCCCGCGGCCGCCCGGCGGTCCTGGGCGACCGGCAGGTGGGCCGGCCCGGCCGATACCCGCACATGCCCAAACAGCGCCGCCGTCAGGGGCGACGGATTCGCGATCACGATCACGGGCTGCCGCGTGGTGGGCCAGAACACGAACCGATGCACGGCGAGCCGGTCCGGGCCCCCCCCGACACCGCGACGGATCACCACGCCTCCCGCATGCCGGGCCTCCACCGCAGCCCCGCTCGCGTCGGCTTCGAGCACCGCCACGGCGAGCACGGCATCCTGGCCGGCCGGGTAGTCGACCTCTACGGCCATCGGCATGCCAGGCTGGGCGGCTGCCACCACGATCGCCTCCCAACTCGGCTGGTCCGACGCCGGCGGCAGCCGCAGCATCGGGCCGAGCGGGTGCGGCTCGACCGTGGAGTGGCCGTGGGCGAGGAGGCCGCTGAGCCGCGGCACCATCGCCGACATGTCGGGCAGCGGCACCCCGGGCAGCCTCGGCAGCGACACCGGGGGCTTCGGAAGCGAGGGCAGCGGGACCGCCGGCAGCGGCATTCCGGGCAGCCGCCGCAGCCGCTCATGGAGCCGCGGACTGGCGGGATCGAGTTCGTAGACGGTTTTCCAGGGCTCGGCCGCGGGCGGCGGAACCGCCGCCGCGGAGACGATCGCGAACTGGACCTTCCGTTCGGCGAGCAGCCGCGTCCAGCGGAGGCTGCCCCGCTCCACCGCCTCGAGGTCGACGTCGTAGACGCCGGCGGCATCCGGCAGCGCCACCTCGAACACGACCGGCGCGAACTCGGTGAACGGGCCGACGGTCGCTGCCGCCGAGAGCGGCGTGGTCTGCTCCGCCACCGCGGTGCCATGCCGCGCATCCCGCAGCCGCATCCGCAGATCGACGGCGTGGCCGCCCTGCAGCGTGGTCGGGAGCAGCGGCTCCACCCGCAGGAAGATGCGGTCGCCAGGCGCCCGCACCTCGCCGAGCACGGGCTGCGCGAAGGGGCCGGCCGCGGCCGCCGCAGCGGTCACCCGCAGCGCGTCTCCCGGCGCGACCTTGAGCGTCACGCGGTTGCCGGTGTCGTCGAGCGGTCGCTGGACGGGAGCGGCGAGCACCTCCGCCACCGGAATCTCGAGGGCCAGCGGCGGCTGCGTGGCGTCGGCGGCAGCAATCCGCAACGCGATCCGCGCCGTGCGCCACTCGGCGACGACGATCTCCACGCCGTCGTTGGCCACGGCCCGCGGCTGGTGGATCTGGATCGCCCCAGCCGCATCGTGGGCCATCGCTGCGGCGTCCGGCTCGGGGCAGAGCGTCCGCCACGACCGCACCGCCGACGGGCCGGTGTCGCGCACGAGCGTGATGGTGCCCGACCACGCCCGCGGAGCGCCACCGCCCCAGTGCACGCGGATCGCCACGGGGCGGACCTCCGCGGCCTCGCCGGCCTGCGGCCGGATCATGCCCGCCAGATCGGCCGCCGCGAGGGGTGGACCGCAGGCCACGATCGCGACGAGCAGCAAAGGCACGCGGAGTGTCGTCATCGGCACGGGAGCGGAGCGGGAAGGCTGCGGGGGCGGGGATGGTAGCGGCCCCGGAGCAGCCGGGCCACGCGGGTTTGGCCCATGAAAACGCGGGGCGGCGGCCCCTTCAGCTCGACCGCATCGCGGCCGCCGACAGCGGCGTGGCCCAGGCCTCCGCCATGCGGCCCTGTCCGACGGCCTCGGCGAACACCGCCAGTTCGTCGCACACGCTCGTGGAGCGGTCGGCCACGTCGCACCGCTCGAGGAAGTCGTCGGGCCGGGCGAACAGCCGCAGGCTCGGCGGGTGGTCGCCATCCGCCGCGGCCACGACGAGCCGCCACCCCGGCGTGGTCACGGCGCAGCCCGCGGTGCCGCTGGTGATCACGAGATCGCGAGCGTCCGCCCGCCACGCCTCGAAAAGGCCGGCGAGACTCCTGCCTCGCTCCGGCCCCTCACGATCGCAGGCTGGCTGCGGGCAGTGACCGTGAAGGGCCGCGAGCGTGCACCCCAGGTCGGCCGGCGTCACGAGGCCCGCGTACCGCTGGCCGGCCATGCGCTTCGTGGCGTCGACGACCACGGCGGGCAGGTACACCCGCTCCCCGAACGGTGGCGACGCGCCGGGGCCGACACGGCCGTGGAGGCCGAGCGGCATGCCCCGCAGCCCCACGAGCATCGCGCCGCCGGTCGTGCCCACGCGGTCGACGAGGCGTCGGAGGCACCGGTCGAGCAGCGTGAGTTGCGCCGCGAACACGTGCCGCAGGCCCACCACGAGATCGGGATCGGTCGCCGGCGTGACGACCACGTCCGCGACCGCGGCCCCCGGAGGCGGCGGCGGATCGTCGGGATCGAGATAGGCCTCGCGCAGCTCCTCCGGGGCATCCCACGAGAGGCCGAGGCTCGACGCGTGGCACCACACCACCCGATGCCGGCGTTCGGCGGCGACGGCCGTGGCGGCGGCGAACAGCCGGCCGAGATTGGTGGCAGGCTCGTCGGCCGCCGTCGACTCCGATGCGACCACGGGCACCACGGTGATCTCGCCAGCCGGCACCACCTCGGCCATCCCCGGGTCGTCGACGACGACGGCCACGGCTCCCGGAGGCAGGTCGGCCAGCCACGACACGAGCGCCTCGGCGGTCGTGCGCGGGTCATCCGAGGTGGCCACGAGCCCGTCGAACACCACACCCCGCGCCGCGAGCCCCGTCACCGCAGGCATCGACACCCACGTCGCCCCGTAGGCCGGCAGGATCCACGCGGGCAGCTGGTCGATGGTGACGATCAGGAGCGGGTCGGGCATGCGCAAAGACTCAGGGCCGGCATCGTGGGTTTGCGTCGCGGGGTGGCGGTCGGCGATGCTGTCTCGCCCCCGCGTTCCTCGACCGGCTTCGATCGTACCAGCGGTGCCCCATGGCCACGACCGTCTCTCCCTTCCGCACGCACCCGTCCGCCACGACCGGCATGCCACCGGGCATCCCCTTCATCGTGGGCAACGAGGCGGCCGAACGGTTCTCGTTCTACGGCATGAAGTCGATCCTGGTCGTGTTCATGACGCAGCACCTGCTGTCGAGCGCGGGTGCCACCGACTTCATGACCGACACGGCGGCGCGGAAGTGGATGCACACGTTCGTGGCCAGCGCCTACTTCTTCCCCGTGATCGGCGGCATCGTGGCCGACGCATTCCTCGGCAAGTACCTCACGATCCTCCTCCTCTCGCTCGTCTACTGCGCCGGCCACCTCTGCCTGGCGCTGATGGACATGCCGCAGCCGCTGCTGGCAGCCACTCTGGAACCGAGGGGCTGGCTGCTCGCCGGGCTGACGCTGATCGCGGTCGGCTCGGGCGGCATCAAGCCGTGCGTGTCGGCGCACGTGGGCGATCAGTTCGGCCAGTCGAACCGGCACCTGCTGGAGCGGGTGTTCGGCTGGTTCTACTTCGCGATCAACTTCGGCTCGTTCTTCTCCACCCTGCTCACGCCCTGGCTCCTGGAGCGGTACGGCGCGGGCTGGGCCTTCGGCGTGCCCGGCATCCTCATGGCGGTGGCCACCCTCGTCTTCTGGCTCGGTCGTCATCGGTTCGTGCATGTGCCGCCACGGGGCACGGCCTACTTCGCGGAGACGTTCGGCGCCGAGGGGCTGTCGGCGATCGGCCGGCTCGTGCCGCTCTACCTGCTCGTGGCGGTGTTCTGGTCGCTCTACGATCAGACCGGCAGCGCGTGGGTGCAGCAGGCGGAGCGGATGGATCGCACGTTTCTGGGCCGCGAGTGGTATGCCAGCCAGATCCAGGCGATCAACCCGCTGCTGGTGCTCGCCTTCATCCCGCTGTTCGGCCTCGTCATCTACCCCGCCGTCGGCCGTGTCGTGAACTTCACGCCCCTGCGGCGGATCCTCGTGGGCTTCGGGCTGGCCGTCGCCGCCTTCGCGATCTCGGCCCGGGCCCAGGGCCTGATCGACGCCGAGTCGGCCCGGCTGGCGACGGCCGGACTCGGCCCGGAGGCGGCCCGCTGGCCTTCGGTGGTCTGGCAGCTCGCCGCCTACGTGGTGATCACGGCCGCCGAGATCCTCGTCTCGATCACCTGCCTGGAGTTCAGTTACACCCAGGCCCCGCCGCAGATGAAGTCGCTCGTCATGAGCCTCTACCTCCTGAGCGTCTCGCTCGGCAATGCCTTCACGGCGGCGGTCAACTTCCTCACCAGCGACGCCACGGGCGAGTCGAGGCTGACCGGGGCGACGTACTACTGGTTCTTCACCGCCTGCATGGCGGTGGCGACGCTCCTGCTCGTTCCGGTAGTCTTGCGCTACCGCCCTCGTGAATACCTGCAGCGGGAGGCCGACGAGCCGGCCTCCGCCCATCCCTGACCCGCCCCGCGAAAGGATCCCAGCATGTCCGACTCGACCACGGCCCGCTCCAGCCGCCGCGCCTTCCTGGCCACCGGCGCCTCCGCCGCCGCGGCGCTCGCCGCCGCCCCGCGGCGGGGCATCGCCGCCGATCCCGCGACGGCCGCCGCGAAGGAGCCGCCGTTCAAGATCTCGCTCGCGCAGTGGTCGCTCCACAACACCATCTTCGGCGGCAAGCTCGACAACCTCGACTTCCCCCGGGCGGCGAAGCAGCAGTTCGGCATCGAGGCGGTGGAATACGTGAACCAGTTCTTCAAGGACAAGGCCCGTGACGAGGACTACATCGCGGAGCTTGCCAAGCGGGCCGCCGACGAGGGCGTGACCAACGTGCTCGTCATGTGCGACGGCCTCGGCAACCTCGGCGACCCCGACGACAAGGCCCGCACGAAGGCGGTCGAGAACCACTACCCGTGGGTCGAGGCGGCCAAGCGGCTCGGCTGCCACTCCATCCGCGTCAACGCCGCGAGCAAGGGCACCTTCGAGGAGCAGCAGAAGCTCGCCGCCGACGGCCTCGGCCGGCTCTCCGAGTTCGCCGGCCAGATGGACATGAACGTGATCGTCGAGAACCACGGCGGCCTGTCGAGCAACGGCGAATGGCTCGCGGGCGTGATGAAGCTGGTGGCCAAGCCGAACTGCGGCACGCTCCCCGACTTCGGCAACTTCTACGACTACGACCGCTACCGCGGCGTGGCCGACCTGATGCCGTTTGCGAAGGGCGTGAGCGCCAAGAGCCACGAGTTCGACGCCGACGGCAACGAGGTCCGCACCGACTACCGCAAGATGATGAAGCTCGTGCTCGAGGCGGGCTACCACGGCTGGGTGGGCGTGGAGTACGAGGGCAAGGAGCTTCCGGAGCCCGAGGGGATCCTCGCCACGAAGAAGCTCCTCGAGAGGGTTCGCGACGAGCTGGCGTGAGCGCCGGGGTCCGCGAGCGTCATTGACCGCCCCGGCCACGCCTCGCTAGAGTTCGGCTCCCTCGATCCTCCTCCCGCCCGCACTCCCCACCGCCGATGCCCACCGACAACCTGCGGTCGCTCGCGACCGAGACCGCCGCACATTCCCGCCTCCTCCGCATCGACGAGACGCCCGTCGGCAAGGGGGTGTTTGCCCGCCGCGGCATCGCGTCCGGCACGGTGCTCGGGGAGATCCACGGCGCGATCCTCGACGACCACCCCGAGGATTCGAGCTACGTGATGGAACTCCCCGGCGGCAGGCTGCTCGATCCGGCCCCGCCGTTTCGCTACGTCAATCACAGTTGCGATCCCAACTGCGAGATTTTCTACTGGGAAGCCGAGCCCGGCGAGACGGAGGAAGAGCGGCTGTGGATGCAGACGATTCGACCGATCGCGGCGGGCGAGGAACTGCTGATCGATTATTGCTGGCCGGCCGACGCGGCGATTCCCTGCCGCTGCGGGACGGCGAGCTGCCGCGGCTGGATCGTGGATCCGGCGGAGCGGCACCTGATCGAGCCGCCGGCGGCGGAGTGACCGGTGGCGACGGCGGCCGCTGGCGGACGGCCGGCTGGCTCGCGGCCGCCTGCCTCACGATCCTCGCCGGGTTCGGAATCTCGCGACTCAGGCTCGACGACGACCTGCGGACGCTGATCCGCGACTCGAGCGGGGAGTTCGCGCTGGTCGACGAGGTGGCGGCCGTCTTCGGGCCGCCCGACCGCGACTGCATCGTGCGGGTCACGGCGCGGTCGGGCGACATCTTCGACGCGGCCCCGCTGGCCGCGCTCGAGGCGCTTGCCGGCGGCCTCCGCGGCATCGACGGCGTGGCGGAGGTGCGGAGCATCTTCGACATCCGCCGTCAGGGGGCGGCCGGTGCCATCCTGCCGGTGATCCCACGGCGGACCGAGCCGCTCGACGATCAGGCCCGCGCCGAATCCAAGGCCCGTGCCGCGCGGCATCCGCTCGTCGCCGGGCATCTCCTCTCGGCCGACGCGGCGACGTCGCTCGTGCTGGTGCAACTCGCCCCCGACGCCGACCGGCCGCCGCGATCGACGGAGGTGGTGGGCCGGATCGAGGCCCTGCTCGCCGCCGACGCGGCCGCCGACGGACCGCTGGCGGTGGAGCTCACCGGGCTGCCCGCGCTCCGCGAGCAGGCGATGCGGGCCCTGCGTCGCGACATGCTCACCTTCAACTCCATCGGCCTGTCGCTCGCCGTGGTGCTCTCGGCCGCCGTCGCCCGCAGCCTGCGTTCCACGGTGGTGGCCTGCGTGCCGCCGTTCGTGGGGGGCGTCTGGGCCCTCGGCACGCTCGGCCTGCTAGGGGCGCCGATCACGATCCTCACGAGCGTCGTGCCGTCGCTGGCGCTGGTGGTGGGCACCTGCGATTCGATCCACTTCATCGAGGACATGCGGCGGAGCGTCCGCCGCGGGGTGCAGCCCCTCGCCGCGTCGTCCGGGGCCGTGAGGCGGGTGGGCGCCGCCTGCGGCCTGACGAGCATCGTCACAGCCATCGGCTTCGCGTCGCTGGCCGTCGCCCGGATCGAGGCGGTCCGCTCGTTCGGCATCGCCGCGGCCGTCGGGGCAGTGGCGAGCTTCGTGGCCGTCACGCTCCTCACCCCGCTGATCGCCGCCACCCCGTTCTGCAGCGGCCTGCGGCTGGGCCGGTCGTCTCGGCACGCGGGCCGGCTCGCCAACCTCCTGACGGCCATCTCGGTGCGAAACGCCCGCCCGCTCGCCGCCCTCGCGTGCGTCGCCACGGTGCTGCTCGGGCTGGCGGGCTCCGGGCTCGACGCCGACAACCGGATCGTCGACTCGCTGCCCGCGGGGGCGGCCGCCTCGCGGGCCCTCGCCCGCGTCGACGCCGAGTTCGGCGGGGCGATGGGCATCGACGTGGTGGTCACGTGGCCGCCCGAGGTGGACTGGCGCGACGCCCGCGTGCTCGCCGCCCTGCGTCGCGCCGAGACGGTGGTCGCCGGGGAGGTGGGCGTAGCCCGGCCGATCTCGCTCGCCACGATCGCCGGCGACATGCCGCCGCGGATCCGCCGCCGGCTCAGCGCCACCGACGTTGCCGACCTTGTCGCTCCCGACGCCCGCATGGCGGTCGTGCGGGCCCGCGTCGCCGACCTCGGCTCCCGCCGCCTCGAGGGCATCTACGGCCGTATCGACGACGGCCTGTCGGCCCTCGAGCGCGAACTGCCCGGCTGGCGGTTCCGGCTCGCCGGGATGTCGGTGGTGTCGGCCCGCAACATTCGCCAGCTCGTCCGCGACCTCGGCTCCAGCCTCGTCGTCGAGGTGCTGGTCATCGGCTGCATCCTGGCGATCGCCTTCCGGTCGCCCCTGGCCGGCCTCGTGAGCCTGATTCCCAACGTGTTTCCGCTGGCCGTGATCGCCACGCTCCTGATGCTCACCGGCCGGTCGCTCGACCCCGCGACGGTGATCGTGTTCAACGTCTGCCTGGGGCTGGCCGTGGACGACACGGTGCATGTGCTGGCCGCGCTGGCCCGCAACCGCCGCGACGGCGTGTCGATCGCCACCTCGGTGCGGCGGGCCGTGGCGGAGACGGGCAACGCGGTCGTGATCGGCGGCATGGTGCTGCTGGTGGGATTCGCGGCGGTCACCGCCAGCAGCGTGCCGTCGCTGGCCGGCTTCGGGCTGCTCGCCTGCGCCGCGGTCGCCGCCGCCACGGTCGCGGAGCTCGTCTTCCTGCCCGCGCTGCTCGTGGTCACCGACGAGGCGGTCCGACGGCTGCGACCGATTCCCCGCGACGGCATCTTCGGCCCACCGCTGGACTGGCGGACGGAGCCCCAGGCCCGCACGGCCTAGCCCCGGCGGCGGCCGCTCACCCCTCGGCCATGATCCGGGCGAGGGTCTCGACGGTGCGGACGATCTGCTCCTCGGTGTGCTCGCAGGTCAGGAAGAACCGCACCCGGGCCGCCGACTCGCGGACCGCCGGATAGAGGATCGGCCGGGCGTTGATGCCCTCCTCGAGGAGCCGCTGCGACACGGCCATCGCCCGCGACGAGCTCCCGAGGATCACGGGGATCACCGGGGTGTCGCCGCTGGCGCCGGTATCGAGGCCCACGTCGTGGCAGAGCTTGAGGAACAGGTCGGACCGCTCCCGAAGCCGCGCGAGCCGCCACGGTTCGCGGCGGATCACGCGGATCGCCTCGAGGGCCGCGGCCGAGTTGGCGGGCGAGCAGGCGGTGGAGAACACGAACGACGGCGTGGTGTGGCCGAGGTAGCTAATCAGCCGCTCGGGCCCGGCGAGGTAGCCTCCCTGCGCACCGAGGGCCTTGCTGATCGTGCCCATCCACAGGTCGCCGTCGCGGGCGTCGACGCCGAAGAAGTCGCAGATGCCCCGCCCCTCCGGGCCCATCGTGCCGATCGAGTGCGCCTCGTCGACGTAGAGGAGCGCGTCGTGCCGACGCTTCACGTCGATGAACTCCGGCAGGTCGGGATAGTCGCCGTCCATGCTGTAGACGCCCTCGATCGCCACCACCACGCGGCGATACTGCGGCCGGAGGTCGCGGAGCAGCCCGTCGAGCTGGCGATGATCATTGTGCCGGAAGGGCCGCTTGCCCGCCTTTGAGAGCGCTGCCCCCTGCACGATGCTCATGTGCGCGAGTTCGTCGTAGAGGATGAGGTCGCCGTCGCCGAACAGGTGCCCGAACACGGAGGCGTTGGTGCCGAAGCCGCAGGGAAACATCACCGCCCGCTCGGTGCCGATGAAGGAGGCCAGTTCGGCGTCGAGGTCGTCGAGCAGCGTCGTGTTGCCGCCGACCATCCGGCTGGCGGAGGCACTGCAGCCGAAGCGGTCGATGGCCTCCTTCGCGGCCCGCTTCACGTCGGGGTGGCCGGCGAGGCCGAGGTAGTCGAAGCTGGTGAACGTGATGGTCTCGCGGCCGCGGATCGAGGCCACCCGCCCCTCGACCCGCTCGTTGGCCAGCAGGAAGGGGCTCTCGAGGCCGGCGGCATCGAGGGCGGCGAAGCGATCCTCCAGCGCCCGGCACTCGGGCCACGGATCGGCGGCGGCCGCGTCGTCCGAACTCGGGCGTCGGCCGGCGGCGGCCCTGCCCCGCGGCCCATCCAGCCCGGGCTCGAGGCGGTCGGCGGCATCGAACATGTGCTCCGCAACCCGGTCGATCAGGTCGCCGCAGGTGCGGATGCCCGTGAGCCAGGAGGCGTGGAACCGCATCTGGTAGCGGCCCTCCAGAAAGCAGATCGCATCGAGAAACCGCTCGGAGTCGATTCCCGCGTCGGCGATCACCGACGAGAACGTGAGCGCGGGGCCACGCTGGTCGGGACGCACTCGTTCGAGGGTCTCGAGCACCACCCGGGAGATCGCGGGCCTCGCGTGGGCGCCCGGCCGCTGGCGAACGCCGTCCGGCCCCTCGCCGGACACCGCCCACGTGGCTCCACCCTGCATGATGTCGACTGCCATCGTTTCAGGCCCTCCCTGGCTCGACCTCTTCCGGACCTTCCGTCGTCGTGCCGAGCGACCCGCACTATACGGGAATCAGCGGGAACCGATAGCCGCTCGGCGGGCCGCGGCGGCTGAAAAAAAGCCCCGCACGGGCGGCGCATGGAAAACTCTTCCGCCGGTGCGGACTGTGCGGGGCGATGGCCGCGATGAGTCTCGCGGTTCACGCCAGCAGTTTGCGGAGCACGAACGGCAGGATGCCGCCGGCCTTGAACTGATCGAGTTCCACCGGCGTGTCGATCCGCACGAGGCACGGAATCTCCTGCACGCTGCCGTCGGGCCGCGTGGCCTTCACGATCACGGTGGCCCTTGGCGCGAGGCCCTCGAACGGAATATCGAACGTCTCCTCGCCCGTGAGCCCCAGCTGCTGCCAGGACTCGGGCAGCACCAGCGGCAGTACCCCCATGCCCACGAGGTTCGAGCGATGGATCCGCTCGAAGCTCGCGGCGAGCACCGCCCGCACGCCGAGCAGCATCGGTCCCTTGGCCGCCCAGTCGCGGGAGCTGCCCGTGCCGTATTCCGTGCCGGCGAGCACCACCAGCGGCGTGCCCTGCGCCCGGTACTTCACCGCCGCGTCGTACACCGGCATCACGTCGGCGCCCGGGAGCAGCCGCGTCACGCCCCCCTCCGTGCCGGGCACGAGCAGGTTGCGAATCCGGATGTTGGCGAACGTGCCGCGGGTCATCACGCGGTCGTTGCCGCGGCGGGCACCGTAGCTGTTGAAGTCGGCCGGGGGCACGCCGTGCTCGATCAGAAACGTGCCCGCCGGGCTGGCCTTCGCGATGCTGCCGGCTGGCGAGATGTGGTCGGTGGTCACGCTGTCGCCGAGGGCCAGAAGCACGCGGGCCCCGCGGATACTCGCCGGCGGCTTCGCCTCGCGGGAGAGCTCGGCGAGGAACGGCGGCTCATGGATGTAGGTGCTGGTGGCGTCCCAGTAGTAGAGTTCGCCGGTGCTCGTCGGCACGGCGTTCCACCGCGGGTTCGACTCCCAGCCATTGTTGTCGCGCTTCTGAAACTGCGCGGGCACCACGCTCGCCTCGACCGTGGCCCGCACCTCGTCGGCCGTCGGCCAGATGTCCTCGAGGTAGACCGGCTTCCCGTCCGTGCCGGTGCCGAGCGGCTCGGTGGCGAGGTCGATGTCGGTCGTGCCGGCCAGCGCGTAGGCCACCACCAGCGGCGGGCTCGCCAGCCAGTTGGCCTTCACGAGCGGGTTGACACGGCCCTCGAAGTTGCGGTTGCCGGAGAGCACCGCGGCGGCCACGAGGTCGCCCTCGGTGACGGCGGCCGCCACGTGGTCGGGCAGCGGCCCGGAGTTGCCGATGCAGGTCGTGCAGCCGTAGCCCACCGTCTCGAAGCCGAGCGCGTCGAGATCCTTGGCCAGCCCCGACTTCTCGAGGTAGTCGGTGACCACGCGGGATCCGGGGGCGAGGCTCGTCTTCACCCACGGCTTGGTGGCGAGCCCCTTGGCCACGGCCTTCCGCGCCACGAGCCCCGCCGCCACCATCACGCTCGGGTTGCTCGTGTTGGTGCAGCTCGTGATCGCGGCAATCACGACCGCGCCGTGGCCGATCTGGTCAGCGTGGCCGTTCTCGCGAACGGTGCCGGTGCGGGCGAGGGCCGGTCCCTCGAGCGCGAAGCCCCGCTTGGCCGTCGGCGCCGTGAGCGACTCGGCGAAGGCCTGCTTCACCTGCACGAGCGGCACGCGGTCCTGCGGCCGCTTCGGGCCGGCGAGGCTCGGCACCACCGTGCCGAGATCGAGGGCGAGCCGGGTGGTGAACTCCGGAATCGGCGCCGCCGCGGTGCGAAACAGCCCCTGCTCCTTCATGTAGCGCTCGACGAGCGTCACCTGCTCCGCCGGGCGGCCCGTGAGCCGCAGGTAGGCGAGCGTCTCGTCGTCGATCGGGAAGAAGCCCATCGTGGCGCCGTATTCGGGGGCCATGTTGGCGATCGTGGCCCGGTCGGCAAGCGACATGCCGACGAGGCCCGGTCCGAAGAACTCGACGAACTTCCCGACCACGCCGGCCTTCCGCAGGATCTCGGTGACGGTGAGCACGAGATCCGTGGCCGTGGCCCCGGCGGGCAGATGGCCGGTGAGCTCGAAGCCGACGACCTCCGGGAGCAGCAGCGACAGCGCCTGGCCGAGCATCACGGCCTCCGCCTCGATGCCCCCCACGCCCCAGCCCACCACGCCGAGCCCGTTGATCATCGTGGTGTGGCTGTCGGTGCCCACGAGCGTGTCGGGCACGGCGACCTTCACGCCTGGCTTCCCCGCGGGATCGTCGCGGAGAAAAACGCAGCCGGCCAGATACTCGAGGTTCACCTGGTGCACGATGCCGATCGCGGGCGGCACCACGCGGAAGTTCCGGAACGCCTGCTGACCCCAGCGGAGGAAGGCATACCGCTCGGCGTTGCGGGCGAACTCGATGTCGACGTTCTTCTCGAGGGCGTCGCCGGAGCCGAAGAAATCGACCTGCACCGAGTGGTCGATGACGAGATCCACCGGCACGAGCGGATTGATCTTCCGGGGATCGCCGCCGAGCCGCTTCATCGCCGCCCGCATCGCCGCAAGGTCGACCACGCAGGGCACGCCCGTGAAGTCCTGGAGCACGACGCGGGCCGGCTTGAAGGGGATCTCCTCCTCGGCCGGCTTGGCGGCATTCCAGCCGGCGAGGGTGCGGATGTCCCGCTCCGTCACCTCGTAGTCGTCGCAGGTCCGCAGCAGGGCCTCGAGGATCATCCGAATCGAGTACGGCAGCCGCGATGTGTTGGTCACGCCCGCGTCGTCGAGCGCCCGCAGGCGGTAGAGCGTGGCCGGGCCAGAACCGGTGTCGAAGGTGGCGCGGGCGGAAAACGGATCGACAGGCAGGGCGGCCATGAGGGTGGTGGTGGGGATTGGGGGAGGGTGACGGCGGGGCGGCGTCGGGCGACGCCGGATCGTGCCAGGGTGTGGCGACGGTAGCCTAGCGGACGGGGCTGGCGGCGCGGAGAAGCGGGCCGGCGGGCCGCACGACCGACCAGCCACGGTGGCACGCCAGCGGTCACGAACCTGTCCGGTGGCCGAAATACCTCCCCTCGCGGTCGCAGAAGAGCCGGAAAAAATCCCGTAATCCGCAGATTTTCCGGGCTCGGGCGTCGCTGACCGTGGGGCGTGGAGAAAACCAGTCGACGCGGGGCCAAGCCAGAGGGTATGGTTTGGGGAGCCGGCGAATGAGTTCCTGGCGCACCACAACAACACATCGATTCTCTTCAGCGGCTGTTCCCCCCCCCCAAAGACCCACACTTCCAGAGCCGCTACCGGACCCGTGGTTTTCGAACCACGGGTCCTTTTCTTTGCGCGTCGGCCATCGGGGCGAGCCGGACGCCGACCGCCCCTGCGAACTCGATTTTCGGGAAGCCCAATCGCGAGCGCGTTGGGGTCGCCCCCACGCTGGCGTGCGGTGCGTTCAGCCCACGGTGCCGCGGTCGACCAGGCTGTCGATCAAGGCCGAACGGGTGTCGATCGCCGACGTCCGCCGCCGTGCCGCCGGGGCGGCCAGGATGTCCCTCGTCCGCATGAGCCGGCGGCCTCCCGACTGCGCGTCGTAGGCGTTGAGCGCGATCGTCAGCCGGCGGTCGGCCGGCACGTCCGCTCCGGCGTGGCGGAGCCGCGTGGGCACTCCGTCGGCACCGGTCACGACCTCGAACGGCCAGAGCGT
>JBJTRH010000173.1:0-8202 GCA_046076065.1 Planctomycetaceae bacterium
TCGGCGACCAGGCGGCAGTCGGCGGCCGAAACGCTTCGGCACGCCTGCTTCACCTCCGGGACGGCGCTCGCCGGCACGCTCAGCTGCCGCAAGCCCAGCCCCAGAAGCAGCTGCGTGAACATCACGCTGCCGCTCATCTGACCGCACACATTGGCCGGCACGCCGGCCTCCCGCGCCACGTCCAGCGAGCGGCGCAACAGCCGCAGCACCGCTGGATCGCAGGCGTTGTACAGATCCGCAACCTCCTTGTTGCCCCGATCGACCGCCAGCGTGTACTGGATCAGGTCGTTGGTTCCGATCGAGACGAAATCGACCTCCTTGATGAAGGCGTCGAGCATCATCACGGCGGCCGGGGTCTCCACCATCATCCCCACGGGCATCCGGGGATTGAACTCGATGCCGTGCTCGGCGAGATCCTCCATCACGTCGGCGAGCACCATCCGGGCCTGCCGCAGCTCGACGATCGTGGAGATCAGGGGAAACATCACCCGCACGTCGCCGAGGGCGCTGGCCCTGAGCACCGCCCGCAGCTGCGTCCGGAAGATCGGCAGCTGCCGCAGCGACAGCCGGATGCTCCGCAGGCCGAGGCACGGGTTCCGCTCCTCCTCCGGCGTCCGCTCCGTGAGCATCTTGTCGGCACCGAGATCGAGGGTGCGGATCACCACCGGCTTGCCCGCCATCGCCCTGACGACGGCGCTGTAGGCCTCGTAGTGATCCTCCTCGGTCGGCTCGCGCTTGCTCGTCAGATAGAGGAACTCGGTCCGGTAGAGGCCGATGCCGTCGCAGCCGCGACTGATGCACTGCTCGACCTCGCTCGGAAACTCGATGTTGCCCATGATCTGCACGCGGACGCCGTCGGTGGTCTCCGCGGGCAGGTCGCGAAGGCGGTCGAGCCGCGCCGCCACGTGCCGCTCGGCCTCCTCCTCGAGGCGATACTGGGCGATCGTCTCCTCGTCGGGCTGGAGGATGATCACCCCCTGATTGCCGTCGAGGATCACGGGCTCGCCCCCCGACACGTCGGCGAGAAACGGCCCGACACCGACCACGGCGGGGATCTCGAGCCCCTCCGCCACGATCGCGGTGTGGCTGCCCGGGCCGCCGAGCTCCGTGGCGAATCCCTTCACGAGCCGACGGTCGAGGTTCGCGGTCTCGCTCGGCGTGAGGTTGTGGGCCAGCACGATCACCGGCTGTGAGATCGCCGCGAGCGTCTCCCGCCGCTGACCGAGCAGGTTCCGCAGCAGGCTCTTCTCGAGGTCGTAAATGTCGTGCGCCCGCTGGGCGATGTGGTTGTCGAGGTTCTGGAAGGCCTTGGCGTAGCGGCGGAGCGTGCGGCTCACGGCGTATTCCGGCCACCAGTTGCGATCACGGACCGCGCTTGTGAGTTCCTCCTGGAGCTTCGGGTCGTGGAGCATCGCCAGATGCGCCTCGAAGATCGCGGCGTACTGGTCGCCGAGTTCGCCCCGGATCGCGTCGCGATTCCGCTCGACCTCGCGGGCCGTCTCCGCCACGGCCGTGGCGAGCCGGGCGAGTTCCGTGTCGACGGCGCTCCGCTCCACGAACCGCCGCGGGATCCTGAATCCCTCGGCGTCGAGGACGAGCGCCTCGCCGATCGTGACGCCGGGCGATACGGCGATGCCCTGGAGTTTCAGCATCGGGCGCAGTCCGCCCGCCGGCGGCGAGGCCCGTCCGGGAGATCGCGCGACCCGCCGTGGCGGGGGCGATCGGCATCCCGGGGACTCGCGCCTGGCGGCTGGTCGCGGCTCCTTCGTGTGGTGTCGGTCGTGTCGGTCGGACCGCGGTGAACGGGGGCCGGACTCGGCCCCGAACACGTTCGCCGGGTCAGGATTCCTGGTCGCTGTCGTGTTCGTTGAAGCGGCGCTCGAACAGGCCGCCGATCGCCTCGAGGGCCTCGCGGGCATCCGGGCCGGTGGCCTCCACCACCAGCCGGGTGCCCGACTCCGCCGCCAGCGTGAGCAGTTCGAGAATGCTCTTGCCGTCGGCCCGCTGCGCGTCGCTGACCAACTCGATCCGCGAGCGCCACTTCCGCGCCTCGCGGGCGAGCATGTCGGCTGGCCGCGCGTGGAGGCCCGCCGCATTCACGACCACGACCTCGCGCGACACCGTCTCCTCCGGGAGGCCCGCGACGGCTGGAACGGATTGAGTTCGCTCTGCGTTCATCTCAGGACACCACGCCGTGGGCATCGGCCTCCTCAAGCAGGTGCTGGATGTCGATCGGCTCCTTCGCGTCCTTCAGAAGCCGGCAGAACGAGTCGTCGCGGAGCTGCCGCGAGATGTTTTCGAGCGCCCGCAGGTGGTCGCCGGGACGGTCAGGAGGCGAAACCAGCAGGAAGAAGAGCTGCACTGGCTCGCCGTCGAGGCTCTGAAAGTCGATGCCGTCGCGGCTCACGGCCACGGTGCCCACCAGCCGGCTGACGCTGGGATGCTTGGTGTGGGGAACGGCCACGCCGCGGCCGATTCCGGTGCTGCCGAGATCCTCGCGCTTCATGATGGCCTTGACGATCCCCTCGAGGTCGCCCGGCGCGATCCGTCCGGCATCGACGAGGGCCTGCGCCATCTCGCGGATCACACCCTCCTTGGAATCCGCGGTCACGTGGGAGCGGATGGCGTCGGCGGCGACGAAGTCGGAGAATTTCATGCGTGCGGCAGGCTCGGGAGGGCGGGGGCCGATCAGGCGCGGCGGCCCGACTGGACGTGCTTGTGGTCGCGGACCTTTTCCTTGTGCTTCCGGAGCTGCTGCTCCATCTTCTGCACCGCCCCGTCGACGCTCCGCCAGAGCTGAGGCGAAACCTCGTGGCTGACCAGCTCGTGGAAGTGCTCTGAAGACGCCACGATTTCCACCCCGGCCAGGGCCGGGTTGTGCAGGTCGACGGTGACGTTGAGGGCGGTCAGCCTGTCGAAATACCGCGTCAGGCGGGAAACCTTGGCCTCGATCTTGGACTGGGACGCGGGGCTGAGGTGGCCGTGGCGGGCCGAAACGTTGATCTGCACCCGATGCACTCCGGGAGGACGACGGAAACACAGCATCGCAAGCATATCACCCTCGTCGCAGCCGCAGCAATTCAGCCGTGGAATCGGCCGCGGAAAACGCGGCCTCGGCCGCCCGCGTCAGCGACCGTCGGGGTCTGCCGGCCCGCCGGGCTCCGACCGCGCGGGCCGCCGAAGCGTGGCCTGCTCCACGAGCGAGCGTCACCACGACACCGAATCCCGACGCGCCGGCGGGTCGCGGTCGGCACGGTAGCCGTCGATGTCGGTGCGGCCGACGGCGGCCGCAACCTCGCGAAGCCGGAGGATCGAGTAGCGTCGCACCACGATCGCATCGGCGTCGAGGCCGTCCACCAGCGCCGCGGGATCCGTCGCTGCCTCGTCGCCCACGGCGAGCGCGGCGGCGGCGACCCCGTCGGGACCACGGTCGCGAAAAGCCGCGAGCAGCGCCGCCGCCTCGGCCCCACCACGCGACAGCACGGCCAGCACGCTCAGCGCCTCGACCGCCACCCACTGGCTCTCGTTGAGGCTCCGGGGAGGTTCGTCGCAGAGCAGGGCCACGAGGTCCGCAGGCTCCCCGAGGAAGGCGAGCGTGGCCGCGGCGGCGGCCCGATCCTCGGGCAATCCGCCCGCCGCACGGCGTCGGAGCACCTCGACCGCCGTCTCCGGAGGAGCTTCGGCGAGCACGGCGACGAGATCGCCGGCAGCCCTTTCCCAAAAGCGATTCGCCGGCGCCGCCTCTCCCATCCACGCGGGCGTCGGACAGGGCTCCTGCCTCACGGCAGCCGGGTCGCGGCCGTCCCAGCGGAGAGCCGTCCTGGCGGGGATCGGCATCTCGGCCGGAATGCCGACGACCGGATGAGGACCGACACCGGCCGGGGACTGTCGCCACACGACGGCCGCCCCCGCCGTGTGGATGACGGCCCGTTCGCTCGTCGCACCGTCCGGCTCGCCCTGACGCGGTCCGGCGGAGTTCACCTCGACGCCCGCCGGCTGACCGGACATCGCGCCGAGCTCGCCGTGCAGCCCGCCGGCACTGATCACCGGCCACGAGTCGCCGTTCGTCGTCTCGACCACAACGCGTCCATGCGGCACCTCGATCACCGGCGCCGCATCGGCCCGCCGCGACACGATCACCCGCGCCCCGGGATGGAGCCTGATCGCCACACCATCGACGCCAAGCAGTGGATACACGCCGAACGGTGCGATCACCTCGAACTGTTCGACTGCGTCGCCCGCCTGAGTGGCCGGCGTCATCGACCTCCACTGCTCCGCGCCGGCGCCGCGAGCCAGCACCACTCCCTCGTCGATCCGCACCGCCGCGCCGGACGGCTCGGCGGATGGGCCACTCGGTGCGGCGGCCGAGTCACCCGCGATCGGCGGACTCGGAGCGGTCGCTCCGCCACCGATGGCCATCGCCTCGCCATGGGGCACCGTCGCCGCCGCGGGCGGAGTGGTGGCCGGAGCGGGCGGCTCGACGGCGGGCGTCGGTGACGGCGGCGCGGCCGGCACGATGGGCACCTCCGGGTCCGGCATGGCCGGCGGACGAGGCCCCACGACTGGCGGGGCTTCGACAGCCGGCGTCGGGGCGGCATCGACCACGGGGGCCGGCGCGGGTGGTGCGGGAGGCTCTTCGACGGCGACCACCGCGGGCGCCGGCTGCACGACGACTTCGGCGGGCTGCTCTCCCGCCGCCCCGGCGACCTGCCGTGGGCGACCGCCACGGCCGAGGGTGAGCATCAGCAGGACACCCCCCAGCGCGAGCACGAGCAGGAGCGCCACCGCGGCCGACAACCAGGCCAGCCACGACGTCCTGCGGCGAACCCCGGCCGCCGCGCGGGGCGGCGGCCCACGCCGCGTGGAGACGTCGACCACGGGCCCCGCGATGGCAGCCCGCGCAGCGTCGAGGGCGGCCCGGCCACTCGTGGCCGCAAAGGGCTCGAGAGCAGCCTGGTCGCGATGGAGTTCGGCTAGGACTCGATGGCAGCTCGCCACGTCCCCGAGATGAAGGTCCGACTCGATGCACACCCGCTCGAAGGCGGCGAGCTGGTCGGCATCGAGCACGTTGTCGAGAAACTCGGCCGTCGTGTTCGGGTCGTCGGCGAGTCCCCGCCCCGCAGCCGCAGGCGCGGAGAGCGACGGATTTCCCACAACCGCCCCGATCCGCTCGATCAGCGGCCCGGCGATCGGACTCCCGGCCACCTTCTCTGCCAGCTGCTCGTGCTCCGTGGGTCCAAGCAGCCCGTCGATCCAGGCGAGCAGCGTGCGGACGGTGAGTCTCATCGGGATTCTCCGGTGGCAGGATCGCGTGGTGCCGCGTCCTCTCTCCTCCAAGAGTGGCAGCCGGGGGGCGTTTTCGTGCACGGGCAATTCCGGGCGGCAAAACCGCGGGTGACCGGCGATCCGAATCGGCAGGGCGTGCGTAGAAGTGGGTGGTGATCGGGTTGGGCAATGGCCGGGCGAGGACTAGACTTTTTAGGAGTCGGTCCGATCGCGCCGGCCCGGGAAAGCGGTGTGATGAACGGTCATCTTCGGCAACTGCACCTCCGTCAGGCAGCGGGCTACGTCGAGCTCGGCGAACTGCTCGTCGACGGGGATGCCCCTGTTCCGGGGCACGCTCGACGGCTGTTCAGCAGGGCCCTCGACGAACTGCGGGAGTTGCCGGAGCCGAGCCGCCTCGGCCCCGTCGCGAGCCTGCTCGAGGGCCGGGCCCTGAGGGATCTCGGCGAATGGCGGGAGGCGATCCCGCCGCTGCGCCGGGCGGCGGAAGCGGCGCCCGTGCAGCTCGAAACCTGGCTCGGCCTCGGCTGGTGCTACAAGCGGCTGGGGCTGCTCGACGACGCCATCGCGGCCCTCCGGAGCGGTCTGGAGGCGGTGCCCCGCCAGCCTCTCCTCCTCTACAATCTCGCCTGCTATCACTCGCTCACCGGCGACGTGGCGGCGGCCGTCGATCACCTCACCAGGGCGATCTCGATCGACGACCGCTTCCGGGAGCTGATTGGCAGCGAACGCGATTTCGACCCGATCCGGGGCGATCCCCGATTCGTCGCCGCCACGCACGTCGTGTTATGACGTCGCAGGGGCTCTGCATCGCGGCCGCCGACGAGGATTCGAATGACGAGCCCGGCCCTTCAGGAGATCGTGGCTCTGCTCGGCTGCCCGGCGGCCGGTGATCCGACCCAGTACCTCTTCGAACGCGCCATCGAGGCCACCGGTCTCGACTGGCGGTTCGTGACCTGCGAGGTGGCGGCCACCGACGCCGCCGCGGCGCTGGCCGGCGTGGCCGCGCTTGCGTTTCGGGGCTGCCTCATCTCGGGCGCAATCCGCGAAGCGGCCCTGTCGCACGTCGATGCGGCGAGTCCGTCGGCGACGTTCGCGAGGGCGGTCAATCTCGTCGAGCGTCGCGACGGCACGCTCGTGGGCCACATGACCGAGGGCCGCGGTGTCGTCGAGGCGATCCGGGCCCACGTCGAGCCCGCCACTCGGGTGGCGATCGTGGCCGGCGCGGGGCCGCGGGGCCGCGCCGTGGCGATCGAACTCGCGGCGGCGGGCATCGGCGAACTGCTCATCGGCGATCCCGATCCCACCCGCGCCGCGGCGGTGGTGGAGTCGCTGCCGGCCGGCACTCCCGCCAGCGTGATCGACTGGCGGCCGATCGTGGTGCCTCCCCGCGCCGGGATCCTGGTGCTCACACCCGGCGACGCCCAGCCGGCCGCGATCGGCCTCCGTCCCGACCTGGTGGTGGCCGATGCGGTGGCCACGGGCAGCCGTTCGCCGCTGGCCGCCGAGGCGGTGGCCCACGGCTGCTGCCTCGTGGACGCGATCGAAATCCACGCGGTCGAGGCGGCCATCGACTTTCAGATGCTCTCGGGCGTCGAGGCCGACCTCGACATGCTCCGCGAGGCGCTCGAGGAGTTCTTCGCCGCCTGAGCCGCCGGCTCACGCCGCGATCAGGAGGCGTCGAGCCGCTCGATCCGTCGCTTGAGGGCGACCGCCGCGGCCCGCACGTCGGGAACGGGGTCGTCGGTCAGGGCCGCGATGCGGCTCGTGATCGACCCCGGTGGAGCCGCCGACGTGGCGTCGACGATCAGTCCCACGCCCTTGAGCGCGTTGACCACGACCATCGCGCGGCGATAGCGGTCGGCGGCAGCGCGACGGTCCTCGGCGGCGGCGGAGCCGACGTCCGGCAGGTCGAGCATCTCGCCGAGCGTGTCCCAGGCGATCGCGGCTCCGTGGCGGGCGAGGCCCACCGCCGCGTTGAATCGCACGTCGTCCTCGCCGTCGTCGAGCAGTTCCCGCAGTCGCTCGAGGGCGACCGGGCCGCCGACGACGCCCAGCGCATAAGCAGCGGCGGACCGCAGGGGCCGCACGTCGCTCCGCGAGCATCCCACGAGCGCCGCGACCACGGCGGCCGAATCGGGAAACGATCGGCGCGCTACCGTGAGATTGGAGGCGAGCACCGCCAGCGCCTCGACCGCGGCCTGGGCGGTGGCAGGGTCGGACGCATCGCCGGCCCGGGCGAGCAGCGGCGTGGCCGCCTCGGGAATCGCAAACTCCCCGAGCGCTCGGCAGAGATAGGCGCACAGCGTCCGCGACTGCTCGGCGGCATGGCCGCTGCCGGCGGGACGGCCGCTGGCCACTTCGTCGGCGAGGATCGACCCGAGTTCGCCGGCGAGCGCAGGATCGTTCTTGAGGGCCGCTCCACCGGGACCGCGAAGGTCGTTGGCGAAGTTGAGCGCCACCTGCCAGCGTCCCTCGTTGTTCCGCCGCAGCGCGCGGACGTAGCTCTCCGGATCGTTGCCCATCTGGGCGAGCCAGTAGAATCCCCAGACGACGAACAGGCCGCAGGCCACGATCGTCAGCGGCACGACGAACAACTGCACGAGAAAGCCGGCCGAGGGAGGTTCGACGGGCGGCAGGGCGTCCGCGGAACCGGAGACGCGGCGTGGTTGTTCGGTCATGCGAGCAGTCTAGGAGGCCGCCAAGGTGAGTCAACGTCCAGCCGTGGCCGGGCCGGCCCTCTGGCTCGATGTCGAGTTGCCCACGGTGGCCGAGAATCTCGCCCTCGACGAGGCCCTGCTCCTCGAATCGCTCGCGGCGGCAACGCCGACCACGACGGTCCGCACCTGGATGGCCCGCGAGCCCGCGGTGGTGCTCGGGTCGGCGAGAAGGATCGACGAAGAGGGCGATGCCGAAAAC
>JBJTRH010000174.1:0-5859 GCA_046076065.1 Planctomycetaceae bacterium
AAACCCGTGGACGAGCGACACGCACTCCCCGGGGTGATCGGCGGGCGAGCCGGGCGTGAAGCGGACGGAAGGCATCTCGCTACGGCCGTCCCGGGGGGGCCGCCGGCCGCTGCGGGGCCGGGCAACAGTCGAGCGGGCAGATGTCGTGGTTCGCAGGCAGGGCGCCGATGGCCACCCGCTCGGGCAGGCTCCACGCCCGCTCCGCGATCAGATCGCGGACCATCGCCACGAACGCGGGCGCGGTGCCCACCGTGGCGGCCCGCACCATCTCCACCCCGAGCTCCCGGCACAGGTCGGCCGCCTCAGTGTCGAGGTCGTAGAGCACTTCCATGTGGTCGGAGATGAAACCGATCGGCGCGATCACCACCCGCTTGCCGCCGTGGGCATGGAGGTCGCGGATGGCATCGCACACGTCGGGCTCGAGCCACGGCTGGGTCGGCGGACCGCTGCGGCTCTGGTAGACGAGCTTCCAGTCGCCGGCTCCGGCTTCAGCGGCCACGAGTCGGCACGACTCCTCCAGCTGCGGCACATAGCGGCAGCCGGCCGCCATCGACGTCGGAATGCTGTGGGCCGTGAACAGCACCGGTACGCCGGCTCGCTCCGCGGCCGAAAACCGGGCCAGGGCGGCGGCGACGTTGGCGGCCATCGGGCCCACGAAACCAGGGTGGTTGAAGAACACTCGGATCTTGTCGACCTGGGGAGCGCGATCGCCGAGTGGCGCGCAGGCAGCGGCAATGTTCTCGCGGTACTGGCGGCACCCGGAGTAGCTCGAGAACGCACTGGTCACGAAGGCGATCGCCCGCTTCACGCCGGCGTCCGTCATCTCGCGGAGCGTGTCGGTGAGGAGCGGATGCCAGTTGCGGTTGCCCCAGTAGACGGGCAGGTGTGGCCCCCGCCGGTCGAGCTCCTCGCGGAGGGCAGCCAGCAACGCGAGGTTCTGCTCGTTGATCGGGCTCTTGCCGCCGAAATGGTGGTAGTGCTCGGCGACCTCGAGCATCCGCTCCCGCGGCACGTTTCGCCCGCGAAGGACGTTCTCGAGAAAGGGAAGCACATCGTCGGGGCCGTCGGGACCTCCGAACGACACGAGCAGCACCGCGTCGTACTGCGACGGCGGACTCAGGGCATCGGATGCAAGGGCTGGGGAGATCACGGGCGTGCAGCCTGGCACCGGAGGCAAAGTGACCCCACGGGGATTCGAACCCCGGTTACCGCCGTGAAAGGGCGGTGTCCTAACCGCTAGACGATGGGGCCGAGACGGGTGCCGATCAAGGGAATGCGAGGATGCTCAAACGCTGGAAGACGCGCGGACGCAGAAACCGACTTCGGAAGCCTACCCACTCGCGACCGTGAGCGTAAGGGATGCGACCAGACGGCAGGCTGGCGACGCAAAGCCTGTCGGTCAGCCCACATCACCGGCCGGGGCGTGCGGTTCGCCGGGCAACACGTCGGCTGCCGGGGCCGCGACGGGAGCCGGATCGACCGACTCCCCGCGGGCGATGGCCTCGAAGACCTCCCGACGATGAACCGGCACCTCCTTCGGGGCCTCGACACCGAGCCGGACCTTGTCTCCACGGATCTCGACAACAACGATCGTGATATCGTTGTTGATGACGATGCTCTCGTCCTTCTTCCGAGACAGCACGAGCATGGGCCGGTCCTTGGCTGGGCGGAGCCTGGAAACAAGGCCCCGCAAACTCCTTAACTGTAAAGGTTTCCAGTCCCGCGTCAAGCATTTTCCCGCGCGGCCTTGACCCGGATTCAGACGGTTTTGCCCGGCTTTTTGGCCCACGACGGTGGGACGGGCAGCGTGTCGGCGGGGGAGGGGCCGCGGGTCTCGCCCAGTGGACACTCCCTCGCGACCCCCCGGGCGTCATTCGAGCCACGTCGATGGCCAGGCTCCCGCAGGGCTTGATCAACGGCCCACCCCGTCGACCGCGGTCGCGGCTTGTTGGGTTGGCGGCCGCACCTATACTTTCGCGCGACGTGGCCGGACATCCGCCGACGCGATGGCGGGGCTAGTCCGAGCCGCGGCCCCGCCGCGACGCCCCGACGAGCAGCACCCCATGAAAGAGTGGTTCCGCAACCTGTTCACGGCCGTGGGCACCGTGCTCGAGGGCATGCTGGTGACCCTGCGGGTGTTCGGCAGCACCTACGACCAGAAGCGGCGGACCTTCACCGAGCACTACGAGTATCCGGAACTGCCGGCTCCCGTGGCGGCCCGGTACCGTGGCTTTCACCGCTACGACCTCACGACCTGCATCGCGTGCGACCAGTGCTCGAAGGCCTGCCCGGTCGACTGCATCTACATCGGCAAGGAGCGGGTCGAGAACGGCAAGGGGTTCCGCGTCAGCGGCTTCACGATCGACTACTCGAAGTGCATGTTCTGCGCCCTCTGCGTGGAGCCGTGCCCCGTGGACTGCATCTTCATGGGGTCGACGCTCGACCTGTCCTGCTACAGCCGCGATGGAACGATCGTCGACTTCGCGCGGCTGCCGGTCGAGGTCGCGTGGGGCCGTTCCACGCTCAATCCCACGGCGGTCGCTGCATCCAAGGTGATCGTCGAACCGGT
This sequence comes from Planctomycetaceae bacterium, assembly GCA_046076065.1. GTDB lineage: Bacteria > Planctomycetota > Planctomycetia > Pirellulales > UBA1268 > QWPN01. The sequence goes on from JBJTRH010000174.1 coordinate 2,570, forward strand.
TCACGGCGGCCCGAACCAGTAGCAGCCACTCCCCTGCGCAGCAGCCATGCATCCCACCCTGATCGCCGGTTTCGTCGCGCTCTTCGTCGCCGTCGGCGGGGCGTTTCTGGCCGTGAACCTGCTGGTCGGGTGGCTCGTGCGGCCGCGAGCCCCAAACACCGAGAAACTCGAGGTCTACGAGTGCGGTGAGCCCACGATCGGCTCGAGCTTCGTGCAGTTCGACCTGCGATTCTACGTGGTCGCGCTGCTGTTCATCATCTTCGACGTCGAAGTGGCCCTGTTCTTTCCGTGGGCCACCGTGTTCGGCAAGGCCACGCACCTGACCGATCCGACCCTGGTCTCGGCCACGGCCGACGGGGCTGCGACGCCGGCTGCGGCGGGCGTGCTCCGTGAACTCGGGCTCCGCGACCCGGCGGTGCCCAAGCAGGATGGCCCACTGTTCACGCCCACCCTGCCCGAGGCCCGGCACATCGAGGCCACCCGCGGCGACCGCACGCCTGCTCAGGCTGCCGCCCAGTGGTCGCTTGCCCGAGCGGGCTCGCTGATCGCCCGCACCGCGCTCGTCGATATGGCAGCCTTCTTCGCCGTGCTGCTCGCCGGCTTCGCGTATGTCTGGTACCGCGGGGACCTCGACTGGGTGCGGGCGGTGTCGGCGGAACGATCGGGATCGGCGGGGCGAGTCGCGACCCGCTGAGGGTGGCCGTTCGGATCGCCGCGACGCGGCAGGGTTCTGGAAAGCGAGTCAGTCATGAGAGGACCGGAGTTCCTGGAGCAGCTCGACGCCGCCCTGCCGGGTGCCGTCGTCGGGCGGAACCTCGAGGCGATCGATCCGTGGATCGAGGTGGCCCCCGAGCGGATCGCCGACGTCTGTGGCTGGCTGGCCAGGTCGAGTTCCGTGGGATTCGACTCCCTGCAGTGCATCACGGCGGTCGACTGGTGCGAGCCCGACCCGAAGAAGGCCGCGAAGGTCTCGTGGCAGCCGCATCTGGAACTCGTCTATCACCTCTGGAGCACGACGGCCCGGGTGAGCCTCGTGCTGAAGGCGTCGCTGCCGCGGTGGAAGGCCGACGTGCCCGGGCAGCTGCCGGAGATTCCCAGCGTGTGCGGCGTGTGGCGGGGGGCGAATTGGCACGAGCGGGAGGTGTATGACCTCTCGGGTGTCTGGTTCACCGGCCATCCCGACCTTCGCCGCATCCTCTGCCCCGAGGACTGGGAGGGCTACCCGCTCCGCAAAGACTACGAGATGCCGCTCGATTACCACGGAATTCGCGGGAGATAGCCATGGCTTCGATGGTCGACGACGATCCGAGGATCATCGAGTTCGACGTCCGCACGGACGAGATGCTCGTCAACATGGGGCCGCAGCATCCGAGCACGCACGGCGTGCTGCGGCTGGTGCTGCGGACCGACGGAGAGGTGGTCTCAGAGATCGAGCCGCACATCGGCTATCTCCACCGCTGTGCAGAGAAGATCGGCGAGAACCTCACGCACCGGCAGTTCATCCCCTACACCGACCGGATGGACTACCTGGCGGCGATGAACATGAACCTCGGCTGGGCCCTGGCTGTCGAGAAGCTGATGAAATACCAGGTGAGCGAGAAGGCCCGGCACCTCCGCGTGCTGATCGCCGAGCTCAACCGGATCGCCAGCCACCTCGTGGGCATGGGCGCCTACGGCCTCGACCTCGGCACCTTCAGCCCCTTCCTCTACGCGTTTCGCGAGCGGGAGAAGATCCTCGACCTCTTCGAGGAAGCCTGCGGCGCCCGCCTGACCTACAGCTACATCACGGTCGGGGGCCTGACGGCCGACCTGCCTCCAGGCTGGCTGCAGCGGTGCGAGGCGTTTCTCGACCAGTTCGAGCCGATCATCAAGGAATACCACGCCCTCCTCACCACCAACGCGATCTTCGTCAAGCGGACAGCCAACATCGGAGTGATGTCGCGGGATCTCGCGATCGAGTACGGCTGCTCGGGCCCGGTGCTGCGGGGCAGCGGCGTCGATCAGGATATGCGGCGGGACGGCGAGGCGATCTACACGGCGATGTACGACGGCTACGCCTTCGAGGTGGCGGTCATGAAGGACGGCCACTATCCCCGCGACCACGAGTATCCGGCCGTCCCGGCCGACGCGGTGCTCGGCGACTGCTGGCACCGGTTCTTCGTGCGGATGCTGGAGGTGGTGCAGTCGATGGACCTGGTCCGGCAGGCGATCGACCGGTATTCGTCGTGCCGCGGCCCGCTGGGCGACCCGCTCAAACTCACCGAGAAGATGCCGGTGGGCGACGCCTATCTGGAGACGGAGTGCCCCAAGGGCCAGATGGGCTTCTACCTCGTGAGCGACGGGTCGGCGATTCCGTGGCGGGCGCGGGCTCGATCGAGCTCGTTCTCGAACCTCGCCGTGGCCCACGAACTCTGCCGGGGCTGCCTGATCGCCGACGTGCCCGCGATCGTGGGCAGTCTCGACATCGTCATGGGTGAGATCGACCGCTAGCTAGATCGACCGACAGGCGGTTCGGGGGCTTCCCTTTTGCGTCCCCGTACGCCACACTTCGTGCGAATTTTCACGAAGTCGGATTTCGCCGGGAAATATCGACCCGAATGGCTGACTTTCTGATCAATACGGTGCGCCTGCCGGCCTGGCTGGCATGGACGGTCGCAGCCGTCGTGGCGGCCGTGCTGATCCTCAACGTGATCGCCGGCGGGGCGCTCGTGTTCATCTGGGCCGAGCGGAAGATCGCCGGCCGCATCCAGGACCGTCTCGGCCCCACCCGCACCGGCGGCAAGTTCGGCTGGCTGCAGTCGCTCGCCGACGGCATCAAGCTCCTCTCCAAGGAGGACCTGATGCCCGACGGCGCCGACGGGATGCTCTTCAAGATCGCCCCCTACGTGAGCTTCTGCGCGTCGTTCTGCGCGTTCATCTGCCTGCCGTTTGCGTTCGACGTCGTCGGCCAGCGGCTCAACGTCGGCGTGTTCTTCGTGATCGCGGTCCTGGGGCTCGAGGTGTTCGGCGTCATCCTCGCCGGGTACGCGTCGGCCTCGAAGTGGTCGCTGTTCGGGGCGATGCGCGAGGCGGCGCAGGTCGTGAGCTACGAGGTGCCGCTGGGGATGTGCGTGGTCGTGCCCGTGATGCTGGCCGGCACGATGGACCTCGTGACCATCGCCGAGAAGCAGGGCGGCTGGTTCACCAACTGGTTCCTGTTCCACGATCCCTTCACGTTCGTCGTGTTCTGGATCTACGTCACCTGCGCGGTGGCGAGCGTGAACCGCGCCCCGTTCGACCTCGCCGAGGCG
>JBJTRH010000175.1:0-2116 GCA_046076065.1 Planctomycetaceae bacterium
CCGTGCCGAGGTAGGTGTAGCCGGCCGCCGTGCTGCCCGTGGCGGCCACGTAGCCCGTGCCCGCGAGCACGTGCCCGACCATCGTGGCGTGGAAGTCGTACTGCCCCGAGGCGCCGGTTCCCGAGACCTGCTGCTCGACCGCCGGGCCCATGCCGAGCCCTGAGCGGTCGAAGACCTCGTGCGCGTCCCAGATCCAGCCGGCCTCGATGTTGCCGATCACCGACGAGCCGCCGAGGAAGCCGCTGTCGTAGAAGATGCCGGCCCCGATGGCCTCGTTGACGAACGTGTAGGGGCCGGTCGGATACGGGCCGGCAAGGAACGTGCCGCGGGCGGGCAACCTGCCGTCACCGCCGCGACAGGCGGCGGTCGTGTTCACGATCGCCGCCGCCACGAGCAAGGCGATGATCCGCAGGTGCCGGGTTATGCCACAGATCACGTTTTGGTCTACGCCGTAGTGAACACTCCCGTCACCCGAGCCTCAGGCCGCGTCGTGCCGACGCCTCCGCCACGCGAGACCGCCGAGCGTCACCCCGGCCACGGAAAGCAGGGCCAGGGCCGACGGTTCGGGAACGGCAACGCCACTACCGAGTGACCACTCCAGCGTCGCGGCTCCAAAAACAGGGTCGCCGTTGAGCGGTCCCGTCTGCATGCCGATGAACGAATCGGTGCCGGTCGCGGCGGAAGCATAGAAGTCCTGCGACGGATACAAGTAGGCGGGCGTCTGTTCCTGGGACTTCAGCAGTTCGAGGAAGTATGGATTCACAAGGTTTCCAGCGAGTTTTTCCGCCTCCATCAGGGCGATCACTTGCGTGCCGTTCAACGCCCCCGCCCGTCCACCGGTAACAGCGGCACCTTGCGTGAGAATCTCCATGTTGTAGTTCGTTTGCCCCGTCGTCCACGGCACATACCCATTGCCGGTGATGCTGCCGGGCAGCGCGGTGTTGCCGACGAAATCCGACTGGTAGAGCACTCCGGTCGCAACCGCGTTGTAGAGGGCGTAAAAGAGATTCGGGCCGTTCGGGCCCAGGTTTCCGACCCACGGGGGCGGACTCTGCAGCGGGTTCGGCGAGGACGTCCAGAGGGCGTCGAGAAGTCCTTCCGCCTGCGACAGTGAATAAGTAACCGGCGACCCGTTCGCCAGCGTCCCCGAGTTCCAAATCTGCGGCCCACCGGCCAGCCCCGAAGCTCCGGCGGGACCATACACCGTGAAGTCGGTGAGGTTCATCGTGTAGTTTCCGCCACCATCCTTGGAAAAATTCACATAGGCCGACCACATGCTCGGCGTGGCCGAGGGCGTCGATCCGTCTGGAGGATTGATGCCCTCAGTGGATGCCACCCGAAACCCGCCGGTCGTCCAGTTGGGACCGGTCCCGGGAGTGCCCGGCGCCCATGTCGGCGAAGCCGTTGCAGTCGTGGTGATCCGGTCGAGCGCGTCTTTGAGGCTGGTGACCAAAGCGGCATTCGGGCTCGCGGCGGAGTTGTTCGTGATCCAGCGGACGGGGCCGGTGGCACCCGGGAACGACATGTTCTGTGAGAATCCGCTGCCGGTGGTGCCGAGCCAGGTGTATTTTGGCTGAGCAGCGTAGGTCTTCAGCCGATCGCCGATCGCCTGCGTGGAGTTCGTCGTTCCCGCACCATACACAACCGTCGTTCCATTCGGAGAGGAAGGCCCTTGCGTCCCGGTGGTGACGACCCGCATCCGCGTCTGGAAGTCCCAACTGTCGATCCAGCTCAAATCGAGCGTGCCCGGGTTGCCACTTCCGTCGAAGCTCCATTCCCAATAGCTCGCCGGACCTGATGGCAGTGCGCCCGCGCTGAACGACGGCGGCTGGGTCGAGCTGAGGATCGCGTACATTCGCGTGCCACCGTTCGTGGGATAGATGCGGACGCTCCCGCTTTGGATCTGGCTCAAGGCGACGGGGTTGGCGTAGGAGCTCCCCGTAGGTGAGGCGTTTCCCGTGGTGAACGAGCCGCTCGAGAGGTAGTCGAACTGAAAATTCGTCATCAGCCAGATCTGGGTTCCGCTCACCGTGGCGCCGTAATACTCGCCGGCACCGAAGTTGTTCGAGACCCGCAAGTTGTAGTAAGGCTGCGCGGCGTCAGCGTGCCCGTTGAG
>JBJTRH010000176.1:0-2044 GCA_046076065.1 Planctomycetaceae bacterium
TACAACTGTAAATGCTACAATTGAATATATGCCAATCATGGTTGGTGCACGATATACATTCACTGAAGGTGGTCTACAACCTTTTGTCTCTGCTAGCATTGGATCTGCAAGTGGCAAAGCAATAATCGCTACAGTCTCAAACATTGTTCCAAATAATACTACTGAAATAACCGAAACATTTGGAGCAGTCTCCATTGCAGGTGGTGTGAAAATGAGTATTAATGCTCAACTCTCACTATTGGGTATGGCAGAATATACAAAGCTGGAAAAAGATACTGACAAAATAGAAATGCTTGCAATAAAGGTTGGATTGGGATTTAATCTTTGAGGTGTAATTATTGCAAATAGTAAAACAATGAGGAATGCATGTTTAAATTAATACTTGTAATGTTTATCTTTTTCATATGTAAGGTAGAAGCTAATTCACAAACACTGAATTATAAGACAATACAGAATACATATGGTATAAATGTAACAACTCAGTTAATCTTTTTCGAAAAGACTGTCTGGGCAGATGAATCTGAACTTCGAACAGACTCAATTAAAGGTAAGATATCATTTATAGATACAGTTGCAAAAAAATGGGTTGTTTTTAATTATTACATACCTAAGCGTTATCTAATCAATGGAAAATCTCAAAGAATACATAGTAATGATGGTGATTTATTACGCAATGGTATATGGGAGCTTTTTGTAAAACAAGAGTATCAGAGTCAATCAAATAGCTACATAAATATTCAAGATACCGTTATAGATTTTGATTACATTACTTCATTTACTGAGAACATTACAGGTAAAGAACTTTTACAATTTTGTGAGAACACACCAATTTACATAGGGCAAGGAAATTTCTTAAGTATTTCAGACGATGGTAATTTTTTAAGTTATAATGATCTATCTGTTGATCTAAGAAATATGATTGAGTATAACTTTGAATTGGAAGGTTGTTGCAATACTAATACGTTTTTTGTAAAAATGCCCATCAAAGATTCATTGGGTTATCTTTATATGAAAGAGGAAAAATGGGTAAAAGACAGCAAAAAACAACAAAGCAAAGTTGTCAATGATAGTTTATTCAGTATTAAAAGAATTATAGAAACTGTTATTCATGATGGTTGTAAAAAGAAATCAATCTGGTATATAGATAATAATAATCAGTTCTGGTATGCATCAGGTAAGGAGCGATTTCAATATGACAATACTAAAATTAAGCATGAACCAAAACAGTTGATACCATTTGAAGGCTACTTTATAACAAAATCTAAAAAAGAGGAATCTTTCGAATATGTCTTATACAGTAGCAGATTTAAAGAAGGCAAGAAATTAGAAATAAACGATGAAGTCTTATTTGGTGATAACTATCTTAGCGTGTCACTTCCAGGCCCCGATTGTATGCATATTACTATTTCTCATGTAGAATTCTACTCAGGAATTGAATCTATTGATTATACACAAAATAATGATGGAAATTTGTATTTGCTCAATTTGACAAATGGAAATATACTACATATACCAGAACATATTAATGTCGATAAAGAAACTCTAAATTCTTATGACTGTAATACTGAAGAATATGATTATGTATTGTTCAAAGATGAAAAAAATACTTTTTATAAGTATGACTCAAAAAAGAATAAACTCGTCAAATGTAAACTAAAGAAATGCTAATATCATCCACCCATTTCCTTCATTTTCTTTTTAGTTAATTCAAAAAACTTACTATCATCAAACAACATAATTTTGTTCTTAGCTGCCAAGAAAATGTATTTATCTGAGAGTGTCTGAGAATAAAGAGAGAAAAATTCTTTTATTCGCTTGTCTTTTATCTCAGGTACATCAGGTTTGTCACCAATAGGTTTGATAAGTTTCCAATCTGAGGGGATTTCAAGAGTCGTAGCGTTACTCGTAAACAGAAACATTTGTTTGGAAGAAGTTTTTACAAAGGTGTAATCAAGTCTTGCTGGATAACAACCCGGACCTGCACATTGCAAATATTTATTTGTAGAAAAAGAAACAGAATCAGTAAATGGTAATAATTTGCCAT
>JBJTRH010000177.1:0-2462 GCA_046076065.1 Planctomycetaceae bacterium
TCTTGCCCGACCCGGTCGGCCCGGTGACGAGGAACAGGCCACGCGGCCGGGTGGCGATCTTCTTGCACACCTCCGGCAGCCCGAGCTGCTCCGGCGTGAGCAGCTTGTTGGGGATCTGCCGGAGCACCATCGCCACCTGGCCGCGCTGCTTGAACACGCTGACGCGGAACCGGGCCAGATCCTTGAACGCGAAGCCGAAGTCGGTGCCTCCCTTCTCGGCGAGCTCCGCCTGGCACCTCTCGGGCGTGATCGCCTTCATCAGGCCGTTGGTGTCGTCGGGGGTGAGCACCTTCGTGGCCTGCGGCTTCATGTGGCCGTCGATGCGGAACACGGGAGGCAGGCCGCTGGTGATGTGGATGTCGCTCACGCCGTTCTTCACGGCCGCGGTGAGCAGCTTGTCGATCTGCACGGTGCCGACGGCCGCCGTGGGCATCGCGTAGACGTCGGCGGCGCCCGCGTCGGCGGCCTCCTCGGCCGCGGCGTCGGTGGGGAGGTCGAGCTCGAGCGGGCCGTCGGCCGACACGGGTGCCGCGGGCGGGGGGGCCGCCCCGGCTTCGGCCGTCGTCGGCTGCAGCCGCAGCACGCGGCCGCCGTTCTGCTCGACCATCGCCCCCGCGAAGGTGCCGGCGGCATTGCTGAACGTGAATCCCGACGGCCGCCCGCCCGCCGGCATCACGGCCGTCATGTAGGCGAGCACGTCGTCGTCGGTCAGGGGCGTCTTGCCGAGGGGCCGCCACTGCTCGTCGATCAGCAGCCTGGGCGGGCCGCCGGCCACGAGCCGCACCTCCGTCGCGGCATTCTCGAGCGCGAGCTTCAGCACCTTCTCGAGCTGCAGCGTATGCGCGGACGAACCGGCCGTCACGGACATGAAAGCGACCCCCTGGCGAACAGCGGAGCAAACCGGCAACACACGAAACCCGGGCCGAGACCCACTCCCGGACATCCGTCCGAAAGCGGTTCTATTCTGCCCGGAAAGGCCGCGTCCGAACAGTTGCCGACGGGCCGGCACGGCCGCCGATCCCCGCGCCGAGAGGCGGCGGCGTGCGATGCGGGACGCGAGAAACGGAGCGGCGGTGCTCACGGTTCGCTCATCACGCGCCGGAACCGGGCCCTGACTCCCGCCGGCACCTGTTCATTATGCGCTGGATCGGCGGGAAAGTCCCGCCGCCGCCAGAAATTTCGGGGCTTTTTCACCCCGCGGCTGGTTTTGAGGGCCGCCGCCGGCCCCGCTACTCCGCCTTCTTCGCCACGCGAAACACCTCGTCGAGCGTGGTGATGCCGCGGAGGGCCTTCTGGATGCCGTCGTCGAACATCACCTTCATGCCCTGGCCGACGGCCGCACGGCGGATATCCTGGGTGGCCGCCCCCTGGAAGGAGAGCTCGCGGATCTTGTTGGTCATCACCATCAGCTCGAAGATCCCCAGACGCCCCTTGTAGCCCTTCTTCTGGCAGTGGGAGCAGCCGCGGCCCTTCATGAAGGTGGCCCCCTGCATCATCTCCGGGGTGATCCCGGCCGCCTCGAGCTCGGTGTCGAGCGGCTGGTGAGGCTGCTTGCACTTCGGGCAGTTCACCCGCACGAGCCGCTGCGCGAGCACCGCGATCACGCTGGAGGCCACCAGATAGGCGGGCACGCCCATGTCGATCATCCGGGTGACGGCACCCGGGGCGTCGTTGGTGTGGAGCGTGCTGAACACGAGGTGGCCCGTGAGCGACGCCTGGATGCCCATCTGGGCGGTCTCGGTGTCGCGCATCTCGCCCACGAGGATCACGTTGGGCGCCTGGCGGAGCATGGCCCGGATCACGCGGGCGAAGTCGAGCCCGATCTGGTGCTTGATCTCCACCTGGTTGATGCCGGCGAGGTAATACTCGACCGGATCTTCGGCGGTGATGATCTTGGTGTCGGGCCGGTTGAGCTCGTTGAGCGAGGCGTAGAGGGTGGTCGTCTTGCCCGACCCGGTCGGGCCGGTCACGAGGATGATCCCGTTGGGCCGGCGGATCAGGTTCTTGAACTGCCGGAAGTCGCCCTCGGAGAGCCCCAGCTGCCGGATGCCGACGCGGATGTTGTCTTTGTCGAGGATCCGCATCACGACCGACTGGCCGTGGTTGGTGGGCAGCACCGACACGCGGAGGTCGTAGTCCTTGCCGTCGGCGGTGAGCTTGATGCGGCCGTCCTGCGGGCGGCGCCGCTCGGCGATGTCGAGCTTCGAGAGGATCTTGAGGCGGGAGAGGATCGCGCCGAGGAGCCGGCGGGGCGGGTTGTCGCGCTCCACGAGCCGGCCGTCGATGCGGTAGCGGATCCGGATCCGATCCTCGAAGGGCTCGATGTGGATGTCGCTGGCCCGGAGCTGCACCGCCTCGGTGATGATCAGGTTGCAGAGCTTGACCACCGGGGCGTCGGAGTTGTCTTCCTGGGCCGCGCCGGCCTCCTGCTCGACCGCCGTCTCGGTGAAGTCGATGGCGGT
>JBJTRH010000178.1:0-2329 GCA_046076065.1 Planctomycetaceae bacterium
CGCCCAGCGCCCGCTGCAGCAGCGACACGCTGCCGCGTCCCTCCCGGATCACCACCTCCACCGCCGCCTCGTAGAGTTCGTCCTTGTCCTTCGGGCTCGCGGTTCCGGCCTTGCCGGCGTCCTCGGCGCCCGCCGGCTTGAGGTTCACGAGTTCCGCAGCGTACTGCGGCTCGCTGGTGCCGATCGCCGCCATCACGCGGCCGATCTCGTCGTCGGAGAGGAAGGTGCCCTGGCCGCGGAGGATCTGGCTCGTGCCGGGCGAGAGGAAGAGCATGTCGCCGTTGCCGAGCAGCCGCTCCGCGCCCATCTCGTCGAGCACCACGCGGCTGTCGGTGCGGCTGGCCACCTGGAAGGCGATTCGAGCCGGCAGGTTGCTCTTGATGAGGCCCGTGATGACGTCGACCGTGGGCTTCTGCGTGGCGAGAATCAGGTGGATGCCCACCGCCCGGCTCTTCTGGGCCAGGCGGATGATGTGGGCCTCGATCTCCTTGCCGGCCGTCATCATCATGTCGGCGATCTCGTCGGCGATCATCACGATGAACGGCATCGTCGTGGGAATCGCGGCCGCCTCTTCCTCGGTCTCCGGCTTGATCCGCTTGAGCAGCTCGTCGCGGCCCAGCGCGTTGTACTGCGTGAGATGGCGCACGCCAACCTTGGCGAGCAGGGCGTAGCGCTGCTCCATCTTTTCGACCGCCCAGGCGAGGATCGCCTCCGCCTTCTTCATGTCGGTCACCACCGGATGCATCAGGTGCGGCAGCGACTTGTAGGGCGTCAGTTCGACCATCTTCGGGTCGATCATCAGCATCCGCACCTCGTCAGGCCGCCGCGTCATCAGCATCGAGACGATGATCGAGTTCAAGCAGACCGACTTGCCCGTGCCCGTCCGGCCGGCGATCAGGAGGTGGGGCATGCTCGCCATGTCGACGACCATCGGATTGCCCGCCACGTCCTTGCCGAGGAAGATCGGGATCTTCATCGTGCGGCTCTTGGCCTGCGTCTCCTCGATCACCTCCCGGAGCCGAACCATCTGCCGGGTGGTGTTGGGCACCTCGATGCCCACCGAGTTCTTGCCGGGGATCGGGGCCACGATGCGCACGCTCGGCACCCGCAGCGCAATCGCCAGGTCGTCGGCGAGGTTCGTGATCTTCGAGAGCCGCAGGCCCGCCTCGAGCTCGATTTCATACTGCGAGATCACCGGGCCGGTCTCGATCTCGACCACCTTCACCTTGAAGCCGAACTCCGCGAAGGTCTTTTCGAGCACCTTGGCGCGGTCCCGGACCTCCTGCTCCTGCTGGTCGAGTTCCAGATACTCGGTGGGCAGCAGCAGGTCGAGGCTGGGCAGCTCGTAGTCGGCGGCCGGGTCGGGCGACAGCTCGAGCGTGGCCTGCGGCTTGCGGCGGCTGGAGAGCGAGCGGATCGGCACGGGTGGCGGTGCGGCCACGACGGCCGAGTCGCCATCCGCGTCGTCGTCAGCCGTCGGCTCGTCCACCAGGCTCGCCGACTCGCCGTCACCGTCGGCGTCGTCGCCCAGGGGCGTCTCCCGCCGCCTGACACGGATGGTCGGCTCGTCATCCCCGTCGTCTGCGTCGTCATCGTCGTGCGTTCGAGCCAGGCGGTCGCGCAGGCCGGGGAACCGAGCCGCCAGGTCGTCGGCATCCAGTGGCGTCTCGGAGGCGACGCGGCGGGGCGTGAGTCGCGAGATCAGGCCCGCCATGGCGTCGACCGCTTTGGTGACCGCCGTGGCGACCGTCGTCGCCGCAGCGAGCAGCAGCGCGTCGCAGGCGAGGAACAGGCCGCCGAGGGTTGCCGCCACGACCACGATCGCGCCGCCGGTGCGGGCCAGGTACGACTCGGCCACGAGCCGCCCCATGGCGCCGAGCCGGCCGCCCGGCCCCCAGAGCGGTCGGCCGATCCAGTCGGGCAGAAACAAGGTCAGAAGCGTGCAGCCTCCCGCCAGGGCCACGGCGGCACCGACGGCTCGCAGCGGCAGGTCGGGCAGTGCACGGCGGCGGAGCAGGGCGACGTCGAGCGCGAGCAGCAGGCCCACCGCGGCCCACGCCCCCAGGCCCAGGGCTTCGCAGAGCGCGGCAGCGACGGTCGACCCGATCACGCCGCAGGCGTTCGTTGCCCGTGCGTTCGGGGGAAACACGCGGGAGAGCGGCGGATCGGCAGGATCGAGCGTCAGCAGCGCCGCTGCGAGAAACGCGCTGGCGGCAAGCAGCAGCAGGGCCGTGAGGTCCCGAATCCGGTTTCGCGGTGCGACCGCGGCATCGATGGCGGGAGCCAGTCCGGATCGCGGCTGCGGGGCGGCGGCCGCCGGCCCGCGGTG
>JBJTRH010000179.1:0-14497 GCA_046076065.1 Planctomycetaceae bacterium
GAAAGCTCGTGAACAGGTCGTGGAGCAGCGTCTTCTGGATCGCGTTGATCAGCGGCATGACCCCCGTGAACTCGGCCGTCACGCCCTTCGCCGCGCCCCCGTGTGCCGCCACGATCGGCTCGATGCGGCCGCGGACCACGCCCAGGAAGTCGCCGTAGTCGATGCCCGCCAGCGCCGACGTTCGGGCCGTCACCCGCCAGAGCTGGTCGCCGTCGCGCTCGCGGATGATCCGCATGTCGGACAGACTGGAGAGGTTGGCCTCGAGCTTGCGGGCCATGATCGCCTTACGGGCCGCTGCCCGCATGCCCGTCGCATCGTCATCCTCCGGAAGAAAGAGTGCCGCCGACACCACGCCGCTCACGCCGGGCAGTTCGCCGAGGGCCGCCCCCACCTCCCGCACGAGGTCGAGCCGCTCCGCCGGACGGATCGTAGAGTCCTGATGGAACCGCAGCACCACCTCCACCGGCGCGAGCGGCCCGATCTGGTCCTCGAGCCAGCGGTAGTCGCGGATCACGCGGGTCTCGGGCGTGAACAGCGTGTCGATTCCGACCGACGCGCGAATCCGCGGCACGCCCACGATCGCCGCCGCCATGGCCAGCGTCGACAGGCCCACGATCCATGCCGAGCGACGGATCGTGAACGTGGCGAACTGCACCGACGGCCCGTCGATCGCCGGCTCCTGCAGCAGCCGCCGCCGGATCGGCCACCGCGAGAAGAATCCCGGCACCACCAGAAACAGCACGGCGAGCGTCGTCATCACGCCCGCCGCCGCATGGAAGCCGAAAACGCGGATCGGCTCGAGTTCGCTGACGACAAGCGACACGAGGCCCAGCGCCGTGGTGCCCGCCGACAGCGTGCAGGGCAGCCAGCCGGTGGCGATCGCCCGCAGGGCCGCACCGTCTGCCGGCCCGCTCTGCCGTGCCTCCACGAGGTAGTTGACGAGATGGATGCCCCCCGACACGCCGAGCGTGAGCACGAGCAGCGGCATCACGATCAGCACCGGGTTCATCTTGTCGCCCCAGGCCACGAGCGACGTGAAGCACAGGCCCACGCAGGCCAGCGACAGCAGAAACACGAGCACCGAGTAGCGGAGCGACTTCAGCGACCGCCAGGTGAGCAGGAAGATCACGAGGGCCGCGGGGCCGCCGTAGACCTGCATGCTCCGGGCGCTCGCCTCGTCCACCGACACGTTGTCGATCACGGGCCCGGCAAGGTGCAGGTCGGCGGCATTCGTCGTGACCGTCTGCTGGAGCAGGTCGCGAATCCAGGCCACGGCCCGACGGCGGTCGATGAGGCCCGCGCGGGTGAAGCCGAAGATCACGCACGTCTGCTGCCCATCGGGGCCGACGATCACCCCCTTGAGCCGCTCGACCGCCGCCTCCCGGCCCAGCGCGAGCGGCGGATCGGTGAGCCGCTCGACCGCCTCCGAGCCCGAGGCGACCGACTCGAACCACGGCTGGCCGGCCGGGTCGCACGGGGCCCGCGGGCCCGTGGCCGCCTCGATCACGCGGTCGATGCCCGGCGCACCGATCGTGCAGCCGGGCCACGAGGCCACCACCACGTCGCCGCTCTCGAACTCCCGCGTGAAGCGGTCGTAGTCGCGCCGCGGCACGAACGACTCGGGCACCCACTCGATCGGCGTGGTCGACTCCACGCCGAGCACCGTCAGCGCCGACCGCACGATCAGCGGCGCGGCTGTGAGCAGCGCGGCGACCGTGACCACGCTCACGGCGAAGAGGTGCGATCTGCTCCTGAACGACGAACCGCCGCCGTCTGACATCACGTCCTGACTGATCACGACGGTGGCCTTCGAGGGTGAGCCGTGCGTCTCACGGCATGACGCTCCCCACGTCGGCAAGATCGGCTCAGGCCCACACTATACTGTCGGCGGACCGAGTACGCCCCGTGGACTGGTGATGGTGCCGATGCCCTGGTCGCTCCCCCAGTCCCGCGAGCCCGAACTGATGGACGATCCTGCAATCGCGGAGCCGGATCATCTCCACGCCCTCTCGGCCCTCGCCCGCATCAACCTCGTGTCGCGGACGGCGGCGCGGCTCGCCGAGGGCATCAACGGCCTGCTCGAGGAGGCACCACCTACAGTCCGCTGCACCGTCGTCGACGTGGCGTGCGGCGGTGGCGACGTCACGCTCGACGTCGCACGGCGCCTCCGCCGCCAGACAAGCGACGCCCACGTGGTCGGCGTGGACGTCAGCCCGCGGGCGGTCGAGCGGTCGCAGGCCGCGGCAGCCCGCCGAGGCAGCGATGCGACATTCGACGTCCGCGACGTGCTCACCGACGGCTGTCCGCCCTGCGACGTCGCCGTGAGTTCGCTGTTTCTCCACCACCTCGACGATGATGCCGCCACCCGGCTCCTCCAGAGCATGGCCACGGCAGCCCGCCTCGGCATCGTCGTCTCCGATCTCGTCCGCAGCCGCCTCGGGCTCGGGCTCGCCGTCGTCGGCACCACGATCCTCTCATCATCGCGGGTCGCCCGCGTGGACGGGCCGCTCTCCGTGCGGGCCGCCCGCACGCCCACCGAGTATCGTCGGCTCTGCGATGCCGCCGGGCTCGAATCGGCGGCGATCCGGCGGGTCTGGCCCGAGCGGGTCGTGATCCGCTGGCAGCGTTCCACTGAGGGGACGCCGCGATGATCGCCCGATCTCAGTCCGACGTCGTGCCAGCCACGATCTCCGCCAGTGCCGCGGCTGATGGTGCCTGGCAGGCGATCGTGGTCGGCGCGGGCCCGGCTGGCGCGGCGACCGCATGGCGGCTCGCCGCGGGGGGCATCCGCACGCTGCTCGTGGATCGCCACGCGTTGCCCCGTGCGAAGGTCTGCGGCTGCTGCCTCTCGCCGCGGGCGGTCCGCGAACTCCGGAACCTCACCCCCAACGCCCTGCCCGACGCGGCGATCCCGCTGAAGTCGGTGCTCCTCGCCCACGCCCGACGCTCCGCCACGGTGCCGCTGTCCGCGGGCCGTGTGATCTCCCGTGGCGCGCTCGACCCACACCTCGTCGGCCACGCGATCGCCGCGGGCTGCCACTGGCTGCCCGGGGTTCACGTGGCATCGGTCGCCGACACCGGCACGTCTGGCGCAGTCGTCACCGTGTCGACGTCCGGCGAGTCACTGACGCTCCGCAGCGACCTCGTCGTCGTGGCCACCGGCGTGGCCGACCACGTCCGCATCGTCGATGACACCCAGCCCGGCAGCGAGGGCCGCACGATCGCCTCCGCGAGCCGGATCGGCGTCGGTGGGGTGCTGCCCGCGGAGTCGTGCGATCTTCCCTGGGGACGGCTCGTGATGGCGGTGGGCCCCTCGGGCTACTGCGGGCTCGTGCGGCTGGAGGATGGCCGCATCGACCTGGCCGCGGCGCTCGACCGCGGAGCCGTCGCCGAGGCCGGCAACGTGCACGCCGCCGTGGCAGCGCTGCTGGCGGAGGCGGTCGATACCGCGTCGTGCCCGCTACCCGATGCCGCCGCGATAGAGGCCGCGATGTTTCACGCCACGCCGCCGCTCACCCGCCGCGCCCCGCTGGTGGCCGGCCGCGGTCGCCGCGTGTTCCGTGTCGGTGACGCCGCGACCTACGTGGAACCCTTCACGGGCGAGGGCATCGGCTGGGCGCTGGCGGCGGCGCGGATCCTCGCCGCGGCGGCGGTCGTACCGGACGGCCTCCGCGAACCGGCCGACGCGGCGGCCCGCTACGTGGCGGGCCACGACCGCGCGTTCGCCGGGGCCCACGCCCGCTGCCGAATCGTGGCGGCCAGTCTCCGGCGGCCGATGATCGTGGCCGCGGCGATCGCAGGAGCCCGGGCGCTGCCCTGGGCCGCACGTCTGCTCGCACCGGCGGTGGCGGGCTCGGCACCACGGAGGGTCGTCGCATGAGCATGGCCCTGCTCGGCATCGGCACGGCCACGCCGCCCCGCCGCATCCTCCAGCACGACGCCGCCGAACTCGCCGCCGCCTTCACGCAGGGCGAGCCGGGCCATGATCGCACCGTCGCGGCGATCTACCGGCAGACGCGAATCCGCTCGCGAGGCTCCGTGCTGCTCGACGACCCCGGCTCCGCCGCCTGGGCCCAGACCTTCTTTCCGCCCGCGTCGTCCACCGAGCCCGACGGCCCTTCCACGCGGGCCCGGATGGATCGCTACGAGACCGACGCCGGCCCGCTGGCGATCACCGCCGCCCGCCGCGCGGTCGCCGCAGCGGGCATCGAGGCGACCGCGATCACGCACCTCGTCACCTGCTCGTGCACCGGCTTCGCCAGCCCGGGTGTGGACCTCGACCTCGTTGCCGCCCTCGGCCTGTCGCCCGCCATCGCCCGCACGCACGTCGGCTTCATGGGCTGCCACGGCGCGTTCAACGCGATCCGCGTCGCCGAGGCGTTCGTGGCCGCGCACCCCGACAGCGTGCCACTCGTGGTGTGCGTGGAGCTCTGCAGCCTGCACTTCCAGTATGGGGCCCGCAGCGACGTCGTCGTGGCCAACAGCATCTTCGCCGATGGCGCGGCGGCGGTCGTCGGCGGGCATGCGTCGCGGCCACGGGCCGCGGCCGGTCCGACGTGGCTCCTCGACCGCCAGTGGTCGCGGGTTCTGCCGGACTCGCGGGACGAGATGGGCTGGATCATCGGCGACCACGGCTTCGAGATGAACCTCTCGGCGGCGGTGCCGGGGACGATCGGCCGCCACCTGCCCGAAGCGGTCGCCGCCGGCCTGAGCGAGGCGGGCCTCGCCCTCACGGACATCGGCTCGTGGGCCGTTCATCCAGGCGGCCCACGGGTGCTCACCGCCGTGGAGGAGGCGCTCGGCCTGCCTGCGGACATGCTCGCGGTCTCGCGGACCGTGCTGGCCGAGCACGGCAACATGTCGAGCGCCACGATCCTCTTCATCCTCGAGTGGCTCATCGGCGGCGCGACGGGGCCGTGCGTGGCGATGGCCTTCGGCCCGGGACTCACGGCCGAGTTCGCGATGCTGCGGCGAGCATAGCCGGCTAGACCCGCGGAATTTCGAACCCGGCCCGCGGCGTGCGGGCGGCGAGGGCCGCCGCCTGCTCGTCGCCCGTGATCTTTTCCGCGGCCGGATCCCAGGTGATCGCCCGCCCGAGCCGGGCTGCGATCGCCGTCAGGTGGCAGGTGTTCATCGCCATCACGTGGCTGAACACGTCGGAGACGGGCAACCCGCCCTCGCGGATGCAGCGGTAGAAGTTGGCCTTGTGACCCTCGAAGGGCTTGCCCTTGTAGAGCTTCATCACGTCGGCGTCGGTGAATTGGTCCTTGTCCCAGCCTTCCTCGATCGGCTTGCCGGTGATCTTCTCACGATTGACGAAGATCCGGCCCTTGGTGCCCTCGAACAGGATGCCGTTGTCGCCGCGGCTCGTGACCACCATCTCCGTGCCGCTCGGAAACGAGCACGTCACGGCGAAGTCGTGCGACGTGTTGTAGCAGTCGTCCACGGTCGGAGAGCCGTCCTTGAAGGGCACGGGATGCTTGGCGTCGGTGCCGTCGATCCTCGTGGGCCCCTTCCCCTGCGCGTCTTCCTGCAGCGCCCACTGGGCGATGTCCACGTGATGGGCGCCCCAGTCGGTGAACTTGCCGCCGGAATACTCGTACCACCAGCGGAACTCGTAGTGGCACCGCTTCTCTCGGTAGTCCACCTTCGGCGCCTGGCCGAGCCACATCTCCCAATCGAGCTCCTTGGGTGGCTCGACCACGGGGAACGGCCCGCCCGTCGGACTGCCGTTGATACCGACCGTCACCTTCTGGATGTCGCCGAGCAGGCCCTTGTGGACCATGTTCACGGCCCGCAGGAACTGGTCCTTCTGGCTCCGCTGCTGGGTGCCGATGAAGAACTGCAGGTTCGGAAACTTTTCGGCCGCGGCGCGGGCGAGCCGGTTCTCCTCAAGCGTGAGCGAGAGCGGCTTCTGACAGAACACGTGCTTGCCCGCCTGGATCGCCTCGATCGCGATCTTCACGTGCCAGTGGTCGGGCGTGACGATGCTGACCACGTCGACGTCGTCGCGGTCGAGCACGCGGCGGTAGTCGCCGTAGGCGTCGGCCTTCCCCTTGCCGGCCTTCTCGTCCATGCGGCACCGCTCGGCGTGCCGCGAATCGACGTCGCACACGGCCACGATGTCGCCGAATCGGGCGTGGTCGCGGGCGTCGCCGGTCCCCATCGAGCCCGTGCCGATGCAGCCGATCCGCGGCCGGTCGTTGGCGGCGGCGTTGGCGAAGGCTTGGGCCGACCAGGTGAATGCAGGCACAACGCCGCCGGTCAGCGCGGCGGCCCCCGAAAGCGATCCGGACAGGAATCCCCGTCGCGTCGTCCCCGCGATCGTCTCTCGACGTCGAGCCATGATGCTGCTCCTCCACACGCCACCGGATCACACCCGGGAGAGACTACCGAATCCCCAGTCTGCGAGCCATTCCGGCGTTGCTGGCAGAGCCCGTGGTCACTCCATCAGGGCACGCACGTGGCTGGCTGCGGCCGATGCGAGCCCGTCCAGCGCATAGCCCCCTTCCAAGGTTGAGACGAGGCGGCCGCCCGCGTGCTCCGCGGCGATGCCCCGCACGACCGCCGTCAGTTCCGCGAAGTCGTCGTCGGTGAGCGTGAACGATCCGAGCGGGTCGTCGATCCGCGAATCGAAGCCGGCCGACACGAGCACCAGCTCCGGCTTGAACCGCTCGGCGGCGGGAAGCAGCCGCTCGCGAAACGCCCCCACGATCTCCTTCCGGCCGCTCCCCGCCGGAAACGGGCAGTTGATCGTGAGGCCGTCGCCCGCCCCGCGGCCCGTCTCACCGGCTAGGCCCGTGCCGGGATAGAGCGGGTGCTGGTGCGTGTCGAAGAACAGCACGCTGCCGTCCTCGTAGAAGATGTCCTGCGTGCCGTTGCCGTGGTGCACGTCCCAGTCGGCGATCAGCACGCGGCCGATTCCGTGCACGGCCTGGGCGTGCCGGGCGGCGATCGCCACGTTGTTGAAGAGGCAGAACCCCATGCCCCGCTTCGGCGTGGCGTGGTGCCCCGGCGGCCGCACCACCGCGAAGGCGTTTCGCACGTCGCCCGCCATGACGGCATCGACGGCGGCCACCACGCCGCCGGCCGCGAGCCGTGCGATCTCGAGCGACCGCGGTGAAATCCGCGTGTCACCGGTCGAGAGCGAGCGTTCGCCGTCGGCCACGTCCTCGGCGGCGATCCGCAGGTAGTCGGCCGTGTGGCAGCGGAGGATCGCCTCGTCGCCCGCCGGCTGCGGCTCGATGCGGCGAGCCCGTGCGAGAAGCCCCTCGGCGGCGAGCCGCTCGACGATCGCTGTCACTCGGGCAGGCTGCTCCGGGTGGCCATCGCCGGTGAGGTGCTCGACATACGACTCGGAGACGACCAGTCCCGTGGGTTTTGCGATCATCGCTCGACTCTCGAGAGCAACCCGTCGCGTGCCCGCACCACGCGGGCCGCCACGGCTGCGGCGCCAGTCTCCAGGTCGGCGGCCGACACGCGAACGACGGCCTGCCCCTCCGCGGCTTCATCCTCGTCGATCGGTTCCACGGCTGCCAGCTGTGCCCGCACCACTTCGGCCGAGGCGTCGGACGGATCACGGCCACTGGCCCGCCGCGCCTCCACCCGAGCGATCGCGGCCTCGGCGGGCACGTCGAAGGCGAGCCAGACCATCGGCATGCCCCTGGCTGTGGCGACGTCGGCCAGCAGCCGCCGCTGCCAGCGTCTCGTGCAGGCGGCATCGACGATCACGCTCGATCCGGCGGCGACGATCTCGGCGGCGAGTGCCGCCAGCCGCTCGTACACCCGCCGTGTCTGCTCCGCGCCGTAGAGGGCGGCCGCGGCCTCGCCGTCGCCCGCCCGGTCTGTGGCCCGCAGGCCGGCAAGCCGCTTCCGCTCCACGTCGCTGCGGATCCGCACCGCCGGCAGCGCCCCCACGAGGTCCGCCGCAACCGTCGACTTGCCGCTGCCCGACACGCCGCAGGTCACCACCATCACCGGCTGCGGCCGACGGGAAAGCCGTCCGGCGAGATCGAGATACCGCAGCGCCTCCGCCCGCGAGTCCACGCAGCCCCCCTGCCCAGCCCGTAGCGCCGCGATCGACGACCGCACAATCGCCCGGTAGGCCTCGTACACCGGCAGCAAAGGCAGGGCCCCACGGTCGTCGGCCGCCTCGGCCCAGCTGCTTACCACCTGCGCTGCAAGATCGGGCCGATCCCGTGACTCAAGATCCATCGACAGGAAGGCGACGTCGTTCGCCACGTCGATCCACCGCAGGTTGTCGCTGAACTCGATGGCATCGAACGGCGTCATCCGGCCGTCATGGAGCACGATGTTGGCGAGGTGCAGGTCGCCATGACACGCCCGGACCCGGCCGGCGGCCTTGCGGCGTGCGAGCAGCGGCCCGTGCTTCGCAAGCTGCTCGTGGAGCCATGCCCAGAGGGCATCGACGATCGCCGCCGCCTCGGGAAGCTCCGCGCGGATCGCCGCGAGGTTGACCGCGGCCGCCGCCAGCACCGAGTCGCCCGTGCCCCACGGTGTCTCAGGGCCGGCCACCGGGAGCCGCTCCTCGAGGGCCGCGATCGCCTCGCCGAGCGTGCGGCAGTCGGCCGCGGTGAGCCGCCCCGCTTCGAACCGCGCGTCGAGCCGGTCAGCCTCGTCGAACTGCACCAGTTTGACGGCCCATTCGATCGGCTCCCCACTCCCGCCGATCCGCGGCCCGGCCTCGGAGCCGGTGATAGGCACCACGCCCAGGTAGAGCTCCGGGGCGAAACGGCCGCTCACCGCCACCTCTGCCTCACACGATCGTCGGCGGAGGTCGAGGGTGCCGTAGTCCACGAATCCGAGCACGACCGGCTTCTTGAGCTTGTAGGCGAACGAGCCGGTCAGGATCACCCACGAGATGTGCGTCTCGACGAGCCGGATGCCGGCAGTGGCGTGCAGATACGCCGCGGGCTCGAGCAGCCGCTCGATCAGCACGGGCCGGGGCGAAGGCGACGTCGACATCGCACCAGTCTATGGCGCGGGGCGGAGGCCGCCGGGCTCGAGTGCGTCGACCACCTCGATCATCGACGCCACGTCGCCCGTGGACACGTCGCTGGTGCGACGCGTGGCCGGGTCGACGCAGGACTCGCGGATGAGGTCGGCGTCGAGGGCCGCGAGCCCGCGATACCGCCGCACGGCGACCGCGCCCCGGCCGCGTGCCCGGTCGGCGATCGCCGCGAGCTCCGGCTCGGAGAACGCATGGAGGATCTCGCCCGCCACCACCACCTCGCCCCAGGGAGGTCGCACGACCGCCACCCGCCCGGCGTCGAGCAGCGGCCGCATCCAGCGATGAAAAAACAGCAGCACGAGAAACCCGCAGTGGATGCCGTCGGCGTCGGGGTCGGTGAGCACGAGCACACGGCCATACCTCGACCGCCGCGGGTCGCACTCGCCCTCGGGGCCCACTCCAATCGCCTCCGTGAGCGGCCCGAAGAACGGGTGCTCGAGCACCTTGCGGCGGGAGGCCCGCGTCGCGTTGATCGGCTTCCCCTGCATCGGCAGGACCGCCTGGCGCCGGACGTCGCGCACCCGGAGCACCGCCGACGCCGCCGAGTCGCCCTCGACCACGATGAGTTCGGACTCCGGGCCGTGGACGGCCGAATCCTCGAGCTTGGAAGGGGCGCCGTAACGGTCGTGAAACACCCTGGTCATCCAGCCGCACCCGATCGTTGCAGGATCGCACGCATTCGGACATACTGACGGAGTCGAGCGAGGGCGACAACCGCCTGTCGCTCCAGCATTCTCTGCCAATTCGGAACCGCTCCTGACCGCGTAAGCTTCCCGTCGTTCGCCTCGCATCCGGTTCTCGGACGGCGCGATGGGATGTGGTCAGCCCTCCTCGGTTCCATGCGGCTTCGCCGCATGCTCCGGCCGACCCCGTCCATCGCCCCAGTCTCGGGTTCGAGCGCGTCGCGGTGGCTGCGGTCCTCTCTCGAGGTCGTGCCATGAACGCCCGCTGCCTGGTCCTTCCGCTGCTCGCCGCCGTGGCCGCGACTCTGCCCCTGTCGCCCGCCCAGGCCGGCACGGTCGTCCGGTTTGACACGAACCTTGCCGACTTCGACGTCGAGCTCTTCGACTCGGCCATGCCGATCACGGTCGCGAATTTTCTCTCGTACGTGAGCGGGAGTACGTACACGTCCACGCTCATCCACCGCAGCACGACCTACAACCCCGCCGACATCCAGATCATCCAGAGCGGCGGCTTCATGCTCGCCGGCAATCAGCTCCTGTCGGTCGCCACGAACGCCCCGATCGTGCTCGAGTCGGGCACGGCGACGAACGTTCGCGGCACCATCGCCATGGCCCGTGGAGCCGCGACCGACAGCGCCACGAGCCAGTTCTTCTTCAACGTCCAGGACAACCCCGCCCTGAATGGCAACTACGCCGTGTTCGGCCGCGTCGTGGGAGCCGAGGGGCTCGCCGCGCTCGACGCGATCGGGGCCGTGCAGGTCTATGACTGCACCGTGCAGCTGGGAGCGGCGTTCAGCGAGTTGCCGCTGACCGCTCCCTCGATCGACGCCGCGAGCCTCGTGCTCGTCAACGGCGTCGCGGCCGTGCCCGAGCCCTCGACGATGCTCCTCGGTATCGTCGGTCTGGCCGCTGCGGCGTCAGCCGGCATTCGCCGCCGCCGCTCGCGCCGGTCACCACGCCACGCGGAGTGATTCGAGCCCGCGGAAGTGCCAGGCGTCTTTCACCCGCGGCGGCTCAGCGATTCGCAGGCCCGGCAGCCGCTCGAAGAGCACCCGCAGCGCCACCTGCATCTCGAGCCGGGCCAGGGGTGCGCCCACGCAGGCATGGATCCCCGCCCCGAAGCTCACGTGCGGGTTCGGCGACCGGCCGACGTCGAACCGGTCCGGCTCGGCGAACCTTGCAGGATCGCGATTCGCCGAGCCCAAGAGCAGCCCGATCACCTCCCCCTTCCGGAACCGGACGCCGGCGACCTCGACATCCTCGAGGGCGTAGCGGGTGAACATGTGGAGCGGCGGGTCGAAGCGGAGCATCTCCTCGACGTGGCCGGTCGGGTTGCCCACAACGGCGGCTGCCGCCCCCGGAACGTGCTCCATGATCGCACGCACGCCATTGCCGAGGGCATGGACCGTCGCCTCGTGGCCCGCGTTGAGCAGCAGGATCCCCATGGTCACGATCTCGTCGTCGGACAGCCCCCGCCCCGTGCCGTCGGAGCCGGTCACGAGCTGCGAGAGAAGGTCGTCGCGCGGCTCCCGCCGTCGCGCTGCCACCAGCTCCCGCATGAACCCCGAGAACGCGATCGTGGCCGCGACCGTGCGATCCTCGATGGTCCGGTCGCGACGAGCCTGATAGATCGCCACCATGTCGTGCGACCACGCGAGGAGCTGCGGCCCCAGGTCGCGGGGCACGCCGAGAAACTCCGCGATCACCCCCACCGCCAGCGGCGCCGCGTAGTCGGCCACGACGTCGCACGCCCCACGGGCCACGAAGCCGTCGACCAGTTCCTGCGCCAGCCGCTCGACGCTCGCCACAGCTCGCTCCACCTGCCTCGGCAGGAACGCCGCGTTGACGAAGCCCCGGAGCCTCGTGTGCCGCGGCGGCTCGAGTTCCAGGAGCGAGTGCCGCTCGAAGTCGTGAAACGCCACCAGATGCGCCGCCGGCTCGGGCCAGCCGAGCTCGGCCCGCGTCGCCACGTGGAGGATCTGTCGGCCGAAGCGCCGGTCCCGGAGCAGCGTGTTGACGTCGTCGTAGCGAGCCACGCAGCGATGCCCGAGCTGCCGCCACACGAACACACGGCCCAGCTCGCGCATGGACGCGTAGAACGGATACGGATCCCGGACGAACGCCGGATCGCAGGGATCGAGGTCGAGCACGGGAACATCGCTCATGCGACCATCATGCCAGCCCCCGATGGCCTACGTCCAAGCCCCGCGGCGAGCCAGCCGCCTGCCCGCATCGCTCACGCGATTGCGGCTTCTTGAGGCCACATCAGCGAGGGATGATCCCTGCCCCACCCAAGAGCCCGAACTCAGCGAGGGATGATCCATGCGCCGCAAGCAGTCAGCTCGGGGCTGCCCGTGCCCCGGGAGCCGGCGTATGCCGCCAAGCGAAGCCACGATGGCGAAGCGCCGGCGGCATCCGAGTGAGCGACGGGCAGGATGCCCGTCGTGAACGTCCGGCGACGGGGCACGGGCAGCCCCGAGCCCCGCGAGCAGGTCCGGATCACCGCTTCTCCTCCATCGCCCGCGAACCTTGGATGCCTGGGCCGGCACCGCGTTTCACCGAATCACGCACTTGCAGGATCTCGGCCGCCACACTCACGGCGATCTCGCCGGGCTGATTGCCCCCCACGGGCAAGCCGATCGGGCACCGCAGCCGCTCGATCGCGGCGGCCGAGATCCCCGCCGCCTCCAGCTCGCGGCGGAGCACCTCCCGCTTGGCCCGGCTGCCGATCACGCCGAGCGACGCGATCTCGATGCCCGACCGGAAGATCGCCTCGAGGATCGGGCGGTCGGTGGCGTGGCCCATCGTCATGCACACGACGTGGTCACCCGGCCGCAGTTCGTCGACGAAGTCGCGGGGCTCGTCGAGCCGCACCGTCTCGAGCTGGGGCGACTCGGGCAGCCGCTCCAGCCACTCGGGCCGCGAGTCGATGCAGGCCACCTGGCAGTCGAGGAGCAGCAGGCAGCGGACCACGGCCTGGCCCACGTGGCCAGCCCCGAACACCACCACCCGCCACGGACGCACGTGATAGGCCTCGAAGAGGAGCGTGACCGTGCCGCCGCAGGTCATGCCCACGTCGCGCTTCAGATTCCATTCCACGAGCGTGCAGGGCTTGGCCGCCGGATCGGCGAGCAGGGCCTGGGCCGCGGCGATCGCCTGCTGCTCCACCTTGCCCCCGCCGACCGTGCCGAAACGGAGCCCAGAGGTGTCCACGAGCATCTTCGTGCCCGCGTCCTGCGGCGTGCTGCCCACCGCCTCCACGAGCGTCACGAGCACGAAGGGCTTCCCCTCCGCCGCCATCTCGGCCAGCCGTTCGATGAGTCCGTGCGGGGCGGGCATGAGCGGCTCCGAATCCGGTCAGCGGGCCGGGCTCCACGACCGCAGTTCGGCGCTGTGCCCCCACCCGGCACCGTCGTCGCCCGGGCCCGGGGAGGCGTGCAGCGCCCGGAGGATCTCCTCGTTCGTGGCCGGCAGGCAGAGCCGGCGGGCCGCGGCGGGCGACACGCACGAGAGCGCGTGCTTCACGGCCGCCCAGACGCAGATCGCGTGCATCAAGGGCGGCTCGCCCACCGCCTTGCTGCGGGCCACGTTCTCCACGTTGTCGTCGTTCGGAAAGAACTCGCAGCGAAAGTCGGCCGGCACGTCGGAGGCTGCCGGGATCTTGTAGGTCGTGGGGGAGTCGGAGAGCAGCCGCCCGTGCTCGTCGTAGACGAGGCACTCGCCCGTCGCCCAGCCCATGCCCTGCACGAAGCCGCCGATCACCTGCCCGCGATCGACACCCGGGTTGATCGAGCGGCCGATGTCGATGAGCAGGTCGACCCGCGGCACGACGAGGTCGCCGGTGAAGCGGTCGATCCGCACCTCGGCGACCGCTGCGCCCTGGGTGTAGTAGAAGAACGGGCTGCCCTGCCCGACCGTGACGTCGAAGCCCGTGATGGGCGTCGCGTAGAAGCCGCGGGCGCCGAGATCGACCCGCTCCCGTCGGGCGAGGTGGCAGAGCTCGCCGAACGCGATTCGCGATTCCGGCCGTCGCGTGTCATAGACCCAGCCCCCCGCGAAGCCCACGTGCTCGACCGCCGCGTGGAGCCCGTCGCCAGGGACCCGCGTCGCCGCCAGCGCCGCCAGCCGGGCGCGGATCTCACGGCAGGCCTGCACCGCCGCGGCGCCGTTGAGATCGGTGCCAGCCGAGGCCGCGGTGGGCGAGGTGTTGCAGTTCTTCTCGGTGGACGTGGGCATCAGCACCACCTGCTCCGGGGGCAGCCCGAACTCGTCCGCCACGAGCTGCCGGATCTTGGTGTTGAGCCCCTGCCCCATCTCGGTGCCGCCGGTCGAGACCTGCACCGTGCCGTCCTCGTACACGTTCACCAGCGCGTTGCCCTGGTTGAGAAACTTGGCCGTGAACGAGATCCCGAACTTGACCGGCATCATCGCCAGGCCGCGGAGCACCAGGGCATTGCGACCATTGGCCGCCTCCACCTCGGCACGCCGTCGGTCGAAGTCGCTGCTGATCCGGAGCGTGTCGAGGATCGCGGCGAGGTGGTTGCCCCTGACGAGCTGCCCGTAGGGCGTGACGTTGCGTTCGTGGATGCCGTAGAGGTTGCGGCGCTGGACATCGATCGCGGCCACCTGCCGGCCGAGGCCGCGGAGATGCGTCGCGATCTCCTGGATCACGCTCTCCGTCACCGCCATGCCCTGTGGGCCGCCAAACCCGCGAAATGCGGTGGCCGGCGCGACGTTCGTGAAGCAGACGCGGCCCCGGATCTCGACGTTGGGCAGCCAGTAG
>JBJTRH010000180.1:0-2033 GCA_046076065.1 Planctomycetaceae bacterium
GAACATCATCTGGGCGGTCGCCCACGGCCACCAGGCGGCGATCTCGATCGACCTCCTCTGCCAGGGTCGTTCGGTCGCGGAGCGGCCGCCCGAAGGCATGACGCTCGTGAGCGTGAAGAACGGCCTGCACAGCTGGGCCTACGACAACGATTTCGATCCGTCGGCACGGCAGGTGATGCGGCATGAGGAGCTCGCGAAGCGGTTCCGCGACCTGAACGTGGAGGTGGAGCTCGGGTTTTCGCCGGAGCAGGTGGCCACCGAGGTGTCGCGGTGCCTCAACTGCGACATCCAGACCGTGTTCGCGCCCCCCAAGTGCATTGAGTGCGACGCCTGCATCGACGTCTGCCCGACCAACTGCCTGACGATCACCACGAATCACTCCCCGGAGGCCGACCTCCGCCAGCGGCTCTCGGCCCCGGCGGTGAACCTGACGCAGGAGATCTACCTCTCCGAGGCCCTCCCGCAGACCAAGCGGGTGATGGTGAAGGACGAGGACGTCTGCCTGCACTGCGGGCTGTGCGCCGAACGGTGCCCCACGGCGGCATGGGACATGCGGCTCTTCGACCTGATCAAGCCGGTGGCGGGTGCCGCCTGCGAGCAAGGAGAACTGGTACAGGCATGAACGGCGTCAACGATTTCGCCTTCAAGATCGGCACCGTCAACGGCACGGGCTCCGCGAGCGCCAACGGGCTGCTGATGCAGGCGATCTTCCGGATGGGCATCCCCGTGTCCGGCAAGAACATCTTCCCGTCCAACATCCAGGGCCTGCCCACCTGGTACGAGATCCGGGTCAGCAAGGACGGCTACACCGCCCGGCCCTCGGAGGTCGACCTCGTGGTGGCCCTCAATCCCGCGACCTACGCCAAAGACGTGGCCACGGTGCGGCCGGGTGGTTATCTCCTCTACGACTCGTCGTGGCCGTTGCCGAAGGAGCTCGAGCGAGAGGGCATCACGATCATGGGAATCCCGTTCGGGCGGCTGTGTGTGCAGTCGTTCGAGGGCGACCGCGAGCGGACGCTCCTGCGGAACATCGCCTATGCGGGAGCGCTGACCGCGCTGCTGGGAATCGACCGCGAGGTGGTCGACACGCTCCTCAACCAGACATACGGCAAGAAGCCCAAGCTGCTCGAGTCGAACCACACGGCGATCCGGCTCGGCTACGACTACGCGACCCAGCACTACCCCTGCCCGCTGGCCTTCCACCTCGAGACGATGGACGCCACGGGTGACTCGATCCTGATCGACGGTAACACGGCCTGTGCGCTCGGTGCCGTCTACGCCGGGGCGACGGTGGGCGCCTGGTATCCGATCACGCCCGCCACGTCGCTGATGGAGGGCTTCAAGGCGTTCTGTGAGAAGTACCGCGTCGACAAGGCGACGGGAGAGCGAAACTACGCCATCCTGCAGGCGGAGGACGAACTCGCGGCCGCAGGCATCGTGATCGGGGCGGGCTGGGCGGGCGCCCGGGCCTTCACCAATACGTCTGGCCCCGGCATCTCGCTGATGCAGGAGTTCCTCGGGCTAGCCTACTACACCGACATCCCGGCGGTGTTCTTCGACATCCAGCGGTGCGGGCCCGCGACCGGCATGCCGACCCGCACGCAGCAGGCCGACCTGATGTCGCTGGCCTACGCCTCCCACGGCGACACGAAGCACCCGATCCTGTTTCCCGCCAACCCGCACGAGGCCTTCGAGATGGCCGTGCAGGCCTTCGACCTCGCCGACCGCCTGCAGACGCCCGTCTTCGTCGCGACCGACCTCGACATCGGGATGAACGACTGGATGGTCAAGCGGCTGCGGTGGGACGACTCGTACCGCCCCGACCGCGGCAAGGTGCTCGACGCAGCCGCCCTCGAGAAGGTCAAGAAGTTCTCGCGATACCTCGACGTGGACGGCGACGGCATCGCCGCCCGCACGCTCCCGGGCGTGGGTGGCAAGGGAGCCTACTTCGTCCGCGGCTCGGGGCACGACAAGCACGCCGGCTACACCGAGGATTCCGACGCCTACATGGAGGTGGTCGACCGGCTGCGGCG
>JBJTRH010000181.1:0-5367 GCA_046076065.1 Planctomycetaceae bacterium
ACTACCTCGCCGGCGGCCGCGTGCCGCTGGTGGTGCAGGCGCTGATCGCGGCCCACAAGGCGGGCATCCGCGAGCTCGACTTCAAGCGTGCCGCCGCCATCGACCTCGCCGGCCGCGACGTCCGCGAGGCCGTGCAGACGAGCGTGTATCCGAAGGTGATCGACTGTCCGGGCAGGAACAGCGGCCGCGAGTCGCTCGACGCCGTCGCGAAGAACGGCATCCAGCTCAAGGTGAAGGCCCGTGTCACCGTGCGGACCAATCTCTACCAGCTCATCGGCGGCGCCACCGAGGAGACGATCATTGCCCGCGTGGGCGAGGGGATCGTGTCGGCGATCGGGTCGGCCGAGAAGCACTCCGACGTGCTCGAGAACCCCGACGTGATCTCGAAGACCGTGCTCGCCCGCCGGCTCGACGCGAACACGGCGTTCGAGATCGTGTCGATCGACATCGCCGACATCGACGTGGGGGCCAACATCGGCGCCCGGCTGCAGGCCGACCAGGCCGAGGCCGACACCCGCGTGGCCCGGGCCAACGCCGAGGGTCGGCGGGCGATGGCCGTGGCGAAGGAGCAGGAGATGATCGCCGCCATCGAGGAGAGCAAGGCGGGCCTGGTGGAATCCGAGGCCGAGGTGCCCAAGGCCGTCGCCGAGTCGCTCACCAGCGGCCAGCTCGGGATCTTCGAGTACTACAAGCTCCGCAACCTCCAGGCCGACACCGAGATGCGGCGCAGCATCGCGACGGGGCCGACGCCCGCGACCGCGCAGTAGACGCCGCGAGGACTCCATGCACGCGCCGGAACTCGTCCCCGTGGTCGCCGCCGGCATCGACTGGCTCGAGAGCCTGCTGCCGCTGCTCTTCGTGCTGTTCTGGATCGTCTCGCAGGTGGTGACCCTCATTCGCCGCGTGGCGGGCGACGGCGGTCGCCCGGGACCCGCCCCCGTCGTGCTGCCGCGTCCGCCGCGCCCGGCCGACGATGCCCGCGAGGTGCTCGAGCGGCAGATCGGGGAGTTTCTCCGGGAGTCACGGGGCGACCGCGGCCGCGCGGCTGCCGCGAAGCCCGTGGCGCCGCGTCCGGAGCCGCGCCGCCCCAAGCCCCCGAAGCCGGTCCAGCGACAGGCCACGCCGGTCGCCGCGTCTCGCGTGCCGCCGCCGCTCCCCGCCCCGCCACCGCGACTCTCGGATCGTCACCTGCAGCCGCTCGGCGAGGCGGGGGACGACATCACCCAGCACGTGGACGGCGCATTCGCTCACGACCTCAGGCATCGGGTGGCTCCGTCGTCGACCGCCGTCACGGCCACCGGCAGCGCCGCGGCGCGTGGCACGACCGCCGCCGACCTCGCCGCGGCGCTTCGCGATCCTGCGACGCTGCGGCGGCTGGTGCTCGTTCGCGAGGTGCTCGAGCGGCCGGTCGATCGCTGGGAATAGTCGTCGCTGGCGGCCCATGCTGGCGCGGTGTGCTGGCGCGGCCGGCGCCGCCTCCGTAGGTTCCCCCGCTCACCCGGCCGCCCCGAAAACCCTCGCCTAGAGGGGGTGGGGATGGCGTCCACACGGCGGTTTTGCCGGGGGCGGGACGCGGGCGAATTCGAGGCTTGAGCGGGGCCGGCGGCTGGTCTACAAGAGGTTCGGCAGGGTCGCTCCGGTGGCTCGAACCCAGCGCGTAGACGAGGTTGCCCAAGCCTCGTCTACGCGCTTCTTTTTCAGGCTCTCGCGGGCCCGTATCCACGGATGGATGCAGCGGTCATGTCGACGCTTTCGAGGATGACGCGGGCCGTGGTGGCGACGACGATCGTCGCCTGCCTCGCGGCCGTGCGTGCCGACGATGCCGCGACGCTGCCGGTGTCCGTCGCCGTCTCCGCATCGCATGCCTACCTCCGCAGCGGTCCCGGCGACAACTTCTATCCCACCGAGCGGCTCGCGGCCGGCCAGGACGTCGAGGTCTGGGCGATCGATGCGTCGGGCTACTGCGCCGTTCGCCCCGTGGCGGGCAGCTTCAGCTGGATGCTCGCCCGCGACGTGCAGCGGGAGTCGACGGGGCCCGGCCCGGATGCCGCCGCGGCCACTGGTGCCCAGACCGGCGTGGTCGTCACCGACGCCGCGGTCGCCCGGGTCGGATCCCAGATCAACGACCTGCGGCACGTGACACAGGTGGCGCTCGAGGCGGGCGAGCGGGTCGTCATCCGCAGTGCCGTGCGCGTGGCCGAGGGGCGGCACGCCGGCGACTGGCTGAAGATCGAGCCCCCGTCCGGTGAGTTTCGCTGGGCGCGGTGCGAGGATCTCGCGCTGCCGGCGGAACTCGCGCCGCGGCCCGCCGTGCCCGTCGAGCAGACGGCCGCCGGACTGGCCGCTGCCGGCGAGGCCTTCGACGCGATCCGCGATGCCGGCTCGGCCGTCACGCAGGCGGTGGCGGAGTTCGATGCCGCCCCGCCGATTCCACCACCTCCCGCCGAGGCCGGCGGTGGCATGGTCCGACTGCTCGCCGGCTGGCTCCCCCGCGGCACGAACGTGTTCGATGGTCCTGCCAGCCCGCCGCCCGCGGTGAGCGCCGGTGCGACGGCGGCGTCGGGCGACGAGCTCGCCGACATCGACCTGGCGCTGTCGCTGGCGGTGACGGGGCCGAGCGAGTCGTGGAACCTCGCGCCGCTGCGGGATCGGCTTCGGCTGGCGGCGACCCGCGCGACCGCGCAGGGCGACCGCACGAGAGCCCAGGCCATCGATGCCCGGCTCACGCGCTTCGAGGAGATCCAGGGGCGGCAGCGGGCGATCGCCGCCGTGCCACCCCCGCCCGAGCCGCTGCGACTCGGCGGCATGTGGTCGAGCCTCTCGGAACTGGGCTCGCGGCCGGTCCGACCCGGCGTGCTGCCCGGCGGCCGGCCCGCCGGCGGCCAGCCCACGTGGACGCCGCCCGATCAGATGGAGGCCACCGGTCGGCTGGCGACGGTGATCTCGCGCCGCCCCGACGCGCCCCGCTGGGCGGTCGTGGACGACCGCAACAACGTGCTCGCCTTCGTGACGCCGCAGCCGGGCGTCGATCTCGGGCCGCTGGTCGGTCAGCAGGTGTCGGTCCGCGGGTCGCGGGGCTACATGCCCGAGTACAAGCGGCCCTACGTGGTGGCGGCGGAGGCCCGCCCACGGATGGCCGCGCTGCCAGCGCCGGCAAACGGCCTCGACGGCACGCAGTAGCGAACTCTGCCGCGGTCGGCCCGCGTCATCGCGGCTGCAGGGCGTCGAGCTGCTCCG
Organism: Planctomycetaceae bacterium; assembly: GCA_046076065.1. GTDB lineage: Bacteria > Planctomycetota > Planctomycetia > Pirellulales > UBA1268 > QWPN01. The sequence goes on from JBJTRH010000181.1 coordinate 3,238, forward strand.
CGGTCATCCACCGCGCCGCGAGTTCGGCGCGAACGTCGTCGCCAGCGGCCATCGACGTCCGCGAGGCCGCGGCGCCCGACGCGAGCGCGACGAGCCTGCGGCGATCCTCGGGCGAGGTCCGCGTCATGCGGTCGGCCATCCGCGAGACGGCCGCCGGGTTGCGGGCGGCCGCGGCGGCAAACTGCGTGACGAACAGGCTGATCTCGTGCACGTTGGTAGCTGCGGAGCGGATGATCAGTGGCTGGAGCGTGCGGGTGACGAGTTCGAGCCCCATCCCGTCGACGTCCAGGAAGGCGTCGATCCGCACGGTCTGCCGCGCTCGGCCCCCCGCGGCGTCGACCGTGTGCCGCACCACCACCACGCACGACCCGGTGAGCGGCTTCGGTGCCAGCGAGCCGTCGTAGCCGCCGGTGCCGTGGAACACGTAGAGCCCGCCGTGCTCGCCCCGCTCGCGGTGCAGCAGGCGGACCGTGCCGGCGGTGCCGTAGCCATCGGAGAATCGCCAGGTGCCGGGCCCGGTGGGATCGAGGGCCAGACGGCTGATGCCCAGCACCCGCCACACATCCACGATCGTGTCGGGCTTCGAGAGCACGAAATCCACGAGGGCGGGATCACAGGTGATCGTCGCCTCGGGAAGTCGCCGCGCGAGCGTGCAGCGGCGAATGGTCCGCTCGGCGATCGCCCGCTCGGCGGCCGCCATGCGGCTGAGCGGCACTGCGTCGATCGCCCGCTGCTCGGCATCGCGGCCTGGCTGGCCGAGCGCGCCGACGAGGCCTCCGGCCGGACGCGCATCGCCGCCCGCGTGACCGATCCGCGGCGTGGCCGCACCGAACACCAGACTCAGAACGACGAGCGCGTGAAGCCGCGTCATCATGTCGAGATCCCCCTGACGTGCCCTCCCCGGCACCGCGAACGGTGCCGCCCACGGAAGGTTTTCGGATCGCGGGGCCGCTGCGGGCCAGAGAATCCTGCGCGGCGCCGCCGAGCCGCTGGAACAGGGCCCGAACGGGCCTTGGCCGGTCGCCCCAGGTTCCCTACCATCCCGCCCCCATCGATCCGCGGCGGCGGAGCCCCAGGACCGTTCATGAGCCACCTGCGAATTCACCCCAGCCGCGACGACGGCGCCGGCTCCGCCGCGCCGGACGGCCACGCCCCGGGACTGCTCGGCCGGGTGCTCGTGGCCTGGACGCGGGTGTGCCTCCGGCAGCCGGTGGCGGTGCTGGCGATCGCGCTGCTCTCGGCGGTGGCCGCAGGCGCCTGGACGGCCCGGCACCTCGGCTACAAGGTGAGCCGGGCCGACCTCGTCGACCCAAACAGCGAATACAGCAAGCTGTGGGTCGACTACATCCGCGAGTTCGGCGAGGACGACGACGCGGTGGTCGTGGCCGAGGGGGAATCCCGCGAGGCGGTGATCGCCGCGCTCGAGGAGCTCTCGCGGGAGGCGACCCGCGAGGAGTCGCTGTTCCGCTCGGTGCTGCACGAGGTCGATCTCTCGAAGATCCGGGCCAAGGGGCTGCACTACCTTTCGCCGGCCGACCTCGCGGCGATCGACGGCTTCATCGAGCGCACCGCACCGATCCTCGACGGCGGATGGGCCCAGCTCCGCGTGGGCACGATGGTGGGCGGGCTCGCCGGGCAGATGGTCTCCGGGATCAATGCTGCGGCCACCGATGGCGAGCCGCCGGCGGCATCGCTCGAGCGCTACGTCGAGAGCCTGGTGGCAGGCCTCGAGGCGCCGCCGACGGGAGACGTGCGGCCCGCCGACTACGTGTCGCCCTGGCCGGGGATGCCCGAGTCGCTCTCCACGCTCCGCGACCTCTCCAGCGAGCACCTGCTGGCCAAGGACGGCCGGCTGGGCTTCGTGCTCCTGCGGCTCACCAAGGAGAAGGGGGGCTTCGCCGGGGCGAGCGCCGCCACCGACGAGCTCCGCCGGATCATCGCCCGCGTCGGCGAGCGGCATCCGGGCGTGTCGATCGGCCTCACCGGCATCCCGGTGATGGAGGACGACGAGATGCGGGCGAGCCAGACCTCCATGGTCTGGGCGAGCGGGCTGTCGATGGCGGCGGTGGTGCTCGTGATCATCGCGGGCTTCGGCGGCGTGCGGCACGCGCTCCTGGCCAACGCCGTGCT
>JBJTRH010000182.1:0-4122 GCA_046076065.1 Planctomycetaceae bacterium
GAACCTGCGACCTCTTGACCCCCAGTCAAGCGCGCTAGCCAGACTGCGCCACGCCCCGAAACCGCCGCGGGACGACAGTGCCATCGGCACCGCCGCCCCACGACGGCCACACTATCGCACAACCGGCCGAAGGGTTCAACACGACTTGCCCCAGCCCCACGCACAGGCGTCACGCACGGGACGAGACGCCCGCGGCGCCGGCCGCTCTGCCGCGGGCCGGATGCCGCTCGCACACGGCGGCCAGGCAGTTCCACAGGGCCGCGGCCGCAGCGCCCCCCACGTAGCCGAGGATCGCCGTCGCCGTCAGCAGCAGCGCCGCCATCGCCGGATCGAACGCCTCGACCACCACCTCCGACTTCATCTGGTGCATCCGCAGCACGAAGTCGGCCACCCGCTGCGCCTGCCCCGTCGCCACCAGCGCCAGCCACACGCCATGCCACGCCATCAGCATCACCGCCGCCACGATGCCCAGACGATTCGGATCGATATGCGCCATGACACACCTCGCTTTCAGGTTCGCTCGAAAGTGCCTCCCTGCCACGCCCGCCGCGGGCATCGGTGCCGCGGCCTCTCGAAACGCTACGCCCCGCCGCCAGCCGCCGGCCACCACCGCCCGCCCCCATACCCAAACGCCCATTCCCTGCAGCCCCTCGCCGCCGAACCGCCCGAGTGACACACTGGTAGCCCGACCGCTCGGCCCCGCCGAACACGCCGAACACACCCCGGACTCTCGCGCCATGACCGCGTCGCCCAGCTCCGCATCCTCGTTCGCCACGCGCCTCGCCGCCGCGATCACCGCCCGCCGCACGCCCGCCTGCGTGGGCCTCGACCCGCGTCGCGAATCGCTCCCCCCCGCCCTCGCCGCAGCCGAGGCCCGCGACCCGCGTGCGCTCGCCGACCTCTTCACCCGCTTCTGCCGTGACGTGATCGACGTGGTCGCGCCGCACGTGCCGATCGTCAAGCCGCAGCTCGCCTGCTTCGAGGCCATCGGCCCCCACGGAATGACCGCGCTCGCCGACGTGATCGCCCACGCGCGGTCAAAGGGCCTGCTCGTGCTCGCCGACGGTAAGCGCGGCGACATCGGCTCCACCGTCGAGGCCTACGCCGAGGGCTGGCTCGGCGGCCCCTGGGCCTGCGACGCCCTCACCGTGAATCCGTATCTCGGCCACGACTCCGTGGAGCCGTTCGTGAAGACCGCGGAGAGCCGCGGCGCCGGCATCTTCGTGCTCGTGAAGACGTCGAACCCCGGCAGCAAAGACTTCCAGGACCTCCTCAGCGACGGCAAGACCAACTACGAACACGTGGCCGCGGGCGTGGAGGCGCTCGCGGCCCGCACCGCTGCGGGCAGCCGCTACGGCGCGGTGGGCGCGGTCGTGGGTGCCACGTGGCCCAAGCAGCTCGACGACCTCCGCGCCGCGATGCCGCACACCTGGCTGCTCGTGCCCGGCTTCGGCCGCCAGGGTGGTCGCGCATCGGACGTGCGCGGGGCCTTCCATCCCGATGGGCTCGGGGCGCTGATCGTGAGCGCCCGCGACGTGATCTTCGCCCACGCCCGGCCGGAGATGAACGCCGGACTCGCCGACGGCCAGTGGCAGACCGCCGTCGAGCGGGCCTGCCATGACATGATCGATCGGCTCGCCGCCGACACACCCGCCGCGGCGCTCCGCGCGTGAGCGATGGGCGCACGAATCCCGCAGGGGCTCGGCCGGTCTGTGGTGCAGCCGTACCGCTCACGCGGTGACGCTTCACGGAAGGCCCAAGCGGCGAACCTGCTCACGCTTCGCCGGGCGCCTGCAACCAGCACGCCAAAGACGGATCCCACGCCTGAATCTCATCGGCCTTGAAGTAGATGCCGATCTCCCTGGCCGCCGACTCCGGAGAGTCGGACGCATGCACGAGATTCATCTGCCGGCTGGATGAGTAGTCGCCGCGGATCGTGCCCGCCGCCGCCTTGAGGCCGCTGATGGCTCCGAGCATCTCGCGAACCACGCGAATCACCTCAGGCCCCTCGAAGATCGTCGCCACCACGGGCGATGCCGTGATGAACTGCTCGAGCCCGGGATAAAACGGCTTCTCGACATGCTCGGCGTAGTGCTGCTTCGCGAGCGCGGGCGTCACCCGCAGCATCTTCATCGCCACGAGCCGCAGCCCCTTCTCCTCGAACCGCGTGAGGATCCGGCCCACGAGGCCGCGTTCGAGACAGTCGGGCTTGAACATGACGAAGGTGCGTTCCATGGCGTCCTCGGAGGGATGAATGTCGGAAAATCGGCGGCGAGTCTAGGGAGGGCACCGCGGCCGCCACAAGCGAACTCTGCTTGTCCCGCGGACTTCTCCACTCTACCCTCCCGCCCCGGTCACAGGCACCGTTCACACCTTCCGAAAGCATGCCGCCATGCCCGTTCGCGGCCCCTCACTGCTCGCTGGCCTCGCCGCGCTCGTCGCGAGCGCGCCAGCCGCCGCCAGCGACCTGCCGCCTGAACTCGTGGCGAAGTTCACCCGGCAGGTGCAACCGCTGCTCGTCAACCGCTGCGCGGCGGGCGCCTGCCACGGCGGACCGGCCGGCCACGAGCCCCGCTTCGAACGCGGCCCGGCATCGGCGCGGCCCGACCGCCTCGACACGCTCGCCAACATCAAGACCTTCCTCGACACCGTCGGCTCGGATCGCGACCCGAAGCGGCTTGTGACGCTCCTCTCGGGCCGGCACCCCGTCGAGCCCACGAAGAGCAGGCTTGCGGCCGCGCCGCTGACCGCCAGCGAGCGGATGACGATCGAGACCTGGCTGACGGCCGTGCGGACGGCCGAGACGGGGCACCGCCGCGATCCCGCCGTGCGCCAGGTGTCGGCGGAAGATCCGGCTGGCCACCGTCCGAATCCCTTTCGCGACCTGCTCGACGCCGCCGCCAACCCGCCCGCCTTCGAGGAGCCGGCTCAGCCGCAAGGCGTGATCTTCAAGCAGGACGACGGCACTGGCACCGAACCGCCGGTCGCGCCGTCGCCGCCAGCCGCCACGGGGCCGTGAGCCGCACGGCTGCCTGCCGGCAGGCGACAGCCTCAGATCCGAACGCGGCCTGCGATCACCGCTTCGAGAAACTCACGATTCCCCGAGAGCAGTGTCGGCTCGGCGAGCATCTCGTCGAGCGTGAGCCAGAGAATCTCGTCCACCTCCACCGGATGCGGCACGAGTTCTCCCTCCGCGAGCGCCACGGTCCACCATGCCAGCGACGTGCCCCAGGCGGTCACGCTCCGATGCACGCACAGGGCCGGCTCGACGACCGCCGCCAGCTCCTCGCGGCATTCACGGACCACCGCCTCGGGCTCCGCCTCGCCTGGCTCGATGTGCCCGCCGGGAAAGCAGACGCGGCCGCCGGCCGCCACCGCCCTGCCCCGACGGATCGCCAGAAACCTCTCGCCGCGCCGAGCCACCGCCACGACGCCCCGCTTCACCGCCCGTCCCGCCGACAGATCCTGCTGCATCGCGGTCCCTCGCCCGACTTCCGCTGCGGTCCGGCAGCGATCGCTCGCTGCACGCCCGCACACGCATACAGTAGACTAGCCCCTCCCGCCGGAAACTCCGCCGCCGGCGGTCGCCGGCCCCGATGCAGCCCTGGAGACGTCGCCGTCCATGGATTCCGCCCCGCGCCCGAAGGGACCGTCCAACACGCCCCCCGTGCTCGGACGCCCGATGGGCCTGCCGATGGTGATCCTCCTGATCCTCGGGGCCGTGGCCCTCGCCACCGTGCTCACCGGCAACGCGGCCACGGGCCGCGACGCAATCTCCTACGACGAGTTCGTGTCGCAGGTGAAGGGGGGCAACGTCACCCGCATCGTGCTCTCGGGTGACCATCTCGACGGGGAGTTTGCGAAGGAGCTGCCCGAGGCGCTGCCCGGCCGCAAGCCACAGAAGACCTTCTCCCTCGACCTCAATCCCTACCTCCGCGAGGGCTTCGACCGGCTCATGCAGGAGCACGACGAGATCAAGAAGCTCACGCGCACGCCCACCGACGGCACCGGCTTCCTGATGGGCCTTTACATGCTCGTGCCGCTGCTCCTCATGGCGGGCTTCTGGATGACGCTCCGCCGTGCCCGCGATCCGCTGGGCAACACCGGCTTCCTCGGCGGCTT
>JBJTRH010000183.1:0-5888 GCA_046076065.1 Planctomycetaceae bacterium
GTCGAGGAATACCACCGGCACTTCTTCACGAACCTGGCCGCCGGCCGCAAGCCGATCAGCTGCGGTGTTCGCGACGTGCACATCGGCGGCCTCGCGCCGGTCTCCGCACTGGTCGCTGCACTGGGGCCCCGCTGCCCCGACCTCCGCCGGATCGTGCGGGTGCACGTGGGCCTTACGCACAAGGACGACGAGGTGCTTGCCGCGGCCGACGCGTTCGTGAGGATCCTCGTCGATGCGATCCCACGGCCGGAGTCTCCCCCGCGAACCGTCGCGGAGGCGGCCGCCGGCCTCCGCGAGGCGATCCTCGAGCATGGCCGCGACTGGATCTCAGCCGCCAAGCTCCGCTCGTGGGAGGGCCTCTCCGACCGGCAACTCGTGGGCGGCACCCTGTCGTCGGCCTGTTACATCGAAGACGCGTTCCCGGCGGCCCTGGCCCTCGCCTGGCGGCACGCGGGCGACTTCGAGGCGGGGGTGTTCGCCAACGCCCGCTGCGGCGGCGACAACTGCCACCGGGGAGCGGTCGTCGGGGCGCTTCTCGGGGCGACCGCACCGATCCCGGAACGGCTCGTCGCCGGGCTCGCGGCAGGTGGTAGAGTTGGGGGCAGGTAAGTACCACCCCATGGCGGTCCATCCATGATCCCGGCGCCGGACACGCTCGTCCCGGGGGCGATCGCGGCCTTTCAGCCGCTTTCCACGCCCCTCACCCCGACCCGCACCACGATTCTCGATGCCGATCCGGCGGCCGCCGACCCGGTGGCTGCCAAACGGGCGGAACTCCGCCGCTACTTCCACCAGACCTGCGAGATCTACGAGCGGCTCTTCGCCCTGATCCGGGATGACGCCTCCTACTACGAGCGGCACGAGCCGCTTCGCCACCCGCTGATCTTCTACTACGCCCACCCGGCCGTCTTCTACCTCAACAAGCTCACCGCCGGCAGGTACATCCCCGCCAGGCTCGACCCTGTGCTCGAGGCGATGATGGCGGTGGGGGTCGACGAAATGTCGTGGGACGACCTCAACACCGCCCACTACGACTGGCCCTCCGTCGCCACGGTCAAGCGGTATCGCGCCTCCATGCGGACGCTGGTCGACGAGTTCATCCAGACGATGCCGCTGGAGCTGCCGATCCGCTGGAACTCGCCGGCCTGGCTGATCCTGATGGGCATCGAGCACGAGCGGATCCACCTCGAGACCTCGAGCGTGATCATGCGGCAGATGCCGCTCGACGAGCTGCGGCATGGCTCCGAACTCACGGCGGAGGAGCGGCGGCTCTGGGCGACCTGCCCGACGGCCGGCCCGGCTCCGGCCAACGCGTGGCTGCCGGTGGCCGCGACGCACGTCCGCCTCGGCAAGCCGGAGACGGATCGCACCTACGGCTGGGACAATGAATACGGCGTCGAGGACGCGGATCTGCCGCCGTTCCGCGCTGGCCGGCGGCTGGTCTCCAACGGCGAGTTCCTGGCGTTCGTGGCCGACGGCGGCTATCGCGACGAGGCATGGTGGACCGAGGAGGGCCGCGGCTGGCTGAAGTACACCCGGGCCCAGCATCCGAAGTTCTGGCTGCAACGCGGCGGGACCTACCACCAGCGGAACCTGCTCGACGAGATTCCGCTGCCGGAGAACTGGCCGGTGGAGGTGAACTGCCTCGAAGCCCAGGCCTACTGCGCCTGGCTCGCGGCCAAAACCGGCGAGAACGTGCTCCTTCCGACGGAGGCGCACTGGCAGGCGCTCCGCAACACGCTGTCGGGCGACCAGCCCACCTGGGAGCGGGCTCCCGGCAACGTGAACCTGGAGCACTTCGCCTCGAGCTGCCCGGTCGACGCCTTTCCCCAGGGCGATTTCTGCGACATCGTGGGCAACGTCTGGCAATGGACACGTACGCCGATCATGCCCTTCAAGGGCTTCGAGGTGCACCCGCTCTACGACGACTTCTCGGTGCCGACGTTCGACGGCCGCCACAACCTCATGAAGGGCGGATCGTGGATCTCGACGGGCAACGAGGCACTCGCCAGTGCCCGCTACGCCTTTCGGCGGCACTTCTTCCAGCACGCCGGCTTCCGCACGATCATCGAGGAGCCGGGCAACGAGGCGGTCACGGTCGGGTCGCGTCTCTATGAGACCGATCAGCTGGTCACGCAGTACCTCGAGTTTCACTATCACGACGCCGCTGCGACGGGCACGGGCGATCCGCTCGGGGTGCCCAACTTCCCCAAGGCCTGCGTCGCGGCGACGATGCCGCACGTGGCCGACGATCGTCGGAATCGCTGCCTCGACATCGGCTGCTCGGTCGGCCGCTCTGCCTTCGAGTTCGCGCGATGCTTCGAGCACGTCGATGCCATCGACTTCTCGGCCCGCTTCATCCAGGCGGGGGTCCGTCTCCAGCAGGGCGACGAGGTGCTCTACGAGATTCCGACGGAGGGCGAGTTGACGACGGGCCGGGCGATCTCCCTCGATCGGATCGGCCTGAGCGACGTGGCCTCGCGGGTCCTCTTCATGCAGGGCGATGCCTGCAACCTCAAGGACCTGTTCACCGACTACGACCTCGTGTTCGCAGGGAACCTGATCGACCGGCTCTACGATCCCGCCCTGTTCCTCGATGGCATCGCGACGCGGATCCGGCCCGGCGGTCTGCTCGTGATCACGTCGCCCTATACGTGGCTCGAGGAGTACACGCCGAAGGCGAAGTGGATTGGCGGCCGCCGCGATGCGGGGGAGCCGCTGGCCACGGTCGAGGGGCTCGCCCGGGTCCTGGAGCCGCGCTTCACTCGGCTGCACGTGCAGGACGTTCCGTTTGTGATCCGGGAGACGGCCCGCAAGCATCAGCACACGATCGCGGAGATGACGATCTGGCGGCTGGGCTGAAGAGCCAGTTTGGTAGACTGACGCGGACCATGCGTCCTCCCGTGCCACCGCCGGTTCCGCCTCCGGTGCCGCCAGCTGCGGTGGCCGACGAGCCGCTGCCGCCGATCGAGGATCGGTTTCCGGTCGTGGCCCGAAGGTCGGGACGCGCGAGCCGGACCTCGGGCGGCCTCGTTGTGGCGGTCGTCCTGCTTCTCGCCTCCGCGGCCCTCGTCGTCGCGGCACTCACCGCCTGGCCCACGCTCACCGCCCGGCGGGTCGCGGCACACCGGGCGGCAGAGCGGGATGCGCTGCCGGAGCCCCAGACGTCGGAGCCGGACAGAAAGCCCCCCGAGGCCGAGGCCCACAAGACCGCTGCGGAAAAGGACCGCATGCCCTCGCGGCGGGCAGCAGAGGCCGATCCGGCCCGGCCCGAGCCCGCTGCCAAGGTTGCATCCGATGACGTCCGGCCGCCGCAGCAGGCCCGGGAGTCGGCGGTGCCCGACGTGGAGCCCACCAAGACACCGGAGGCGGTCGCCGACGAGGCTGCGGCCGACGTGGACCGAGCCGAGCAGGCAAGGCTCGCAACTGCCGCAGTGGACCGGGCACTCAAGGCGACGCTGGCAGCCCTCCGCAAGGGCGACGGTCCGGCCGCGCGGCGCGCGGTGGACGCCGCGGATTCGGCCACCGGTGACGACGCGGCACTCCGCAGCCGCGTGGATCGGTGGGTGCTGCTGGTGAGGTACGCGGGAGACCTGGAGACCCATCGCCGCCGGGCGGCTGAGTCGGCTGCCAAGGGCCGGGAATACGAGGTCGACGGCCGCGTGATCGGGATCGTGGAACTCACGCCCGAGACGTTCGCGTACAAGGATGCCGGAGACATCAAGCGCGGGCCCCGGCACGAGCTTCCCCGGGCCATCGAGCGGGCGATCCTGGCAGCCTGGTTCGCCGGCGATGGACGTGCCGCCAACCACATTTTCCTTGGGATCGACCGGCTGCTCGAACCGCGGGCAGACCTCGCCGCGGTCCGCGGGGAGTGGGAAACGGCGCTCCGCGGGGAGCCGGCGACGGCGCCGCTGATGCCGCTCCTCGAGGATCCGCTCGTCGTCGGCGGAGCCCGTCAGTAGGCCTCGCGGAGCAACGGCTCGAGCACCGCGGGGGGCAGGTCGACCGGGTTGCCACGCATGCTGGCACCGCCCGAGTTGGCGGCAAGCCACGCGATCCGGTCGGCCGCGAGCCCCACGTCGGAGAGCCGCCTGGGTCCGCCTGCCACCTCTGTCAGCCGGTGCATCCGTTCCACGAAGGCGTCGGCTGCCTCGTCCGGATCGGCCGCGGCTCCGGCGTCGATCGCCCGCTCGAGGGCCGCGAAGCCGTCGCGGCACGCGGGTCGGTTCACGCGAACCGCGATCGGCAGCATGAGGCCGCACGCCACCCCATGTGGCGTGTCGCACTCCACGCCGAGGGCGGCGGCGACGCCGTGCGCCATGCCGAGCCCCGAGTTGGTGAGGGCCATGCCCGACAGCAGGGCTGCATAGGACATCGCCGCGCGGGCCTCGAGGTCGCCGCCGTCGGCGAGTACCCGCGGCAGCGCCGCGACGGCTCGCGGCAGGGCGTCGAGCACGAGGCATCCGGGCAGGGGAGCGGCGAAGCGGCACACGTAGGCCTCGACGAGCTGGGTGATGGCGTCGAGCCCCGCCGCGGCCGTCACCTGCCTCGGGCACGAGGCCGTCACCGCGGGATCGACCAGCGCCGCCCGCGGTACCATCAGCGGGCTCCGCATGCTCTTCTTGATCCGCCTCACAGGGCACGACACGACCGCGTTGCGGGTCGCCTCGGCGCCCGTGCCCGCGGTCGTGGGCACGGCGACCACCGGCACGGGTGCGACTGCGATCGGGAGCCCGCGGCCCACGCCCTCGAGGCGGTCCAGCACGGCCTGCTCGGAATCGCGCTCGTCCGGGCCCACGTTGGTGGTCAGGGCGGCCACCGCCTTGGCGAGGTCGATCGTGGATCCGCCGCCGATCGCCACCAGCACCGGCCGCGACCGGCCCCGAGGCGGCGTTGCGGCAAGCAGCGCTGCCACGTCGGCCACGGTGGGTTCGCGCGATGCGACGCCCAGCCACGACGTCGCGACTCCGGCGGCCGACAGGGTTCGCTCGAGCGCGGCCCTTCCGCCGCAGGCCGCGAGTCCGGACCCGCTCGTGACGAGCCAGGCCTCGTCGCCGAACCGGCCCGTCAGGTCACCGAGCTCGGCGATGCGCCCAGCCCCGAAGACCACGGTCCCGGGAGCCACGAAGTCGAACGACGGCGGGCCCGGCACGGCGGATGACATGGCGACCTTTCCGAAAAGGGGGCACGGGCATGGACCACGGCCGGCGGCGAGCCTAGGCTGGCCAACGACGTTTTGTCGTGCCCGCCCCGAGATTCCGCAACCCGCGTTCCCCCGATGCTCGACCCCCTGCCGATCCCGACGCCCGCCGGCCCGCTCGTGGGGACGATCCGACCGCCAGGATCCAAGAGCATCACCAATCGGGCCTTGGTGTGCGCCGCGCTGGCACGGGGAACCAGCCGGCTGACGGGCGTGCTCGACAGCCAGGACACCCGGGTGATGGCGGCGGGGGTGGACCGCCTGGGCTGCCGCGTGGACGTGGACTGGACGACCGGAACGGCCACGGTGACGGGAACGGGCGGGACGATTCCCGCCACCTCGGCGACCCTCGACTGTGCCGCGAGCGGGACGACGATGCGGTTTCTCGCCGCCGTCTGCGGGCTGGGGCACGGCACCTACCGCCTCGATGGCACCCAGCGCATGCGGCAGCGGCCGATCGGCGATCTCATCGCCGCACTCCGTGATCTCGGCGTGGACGCCGTCGCCGAGAGCGCGGGCGGGTGCCCCCCGGTCGTCATCCGAGCGGACGGGCTTTCGGGCGGCGACGTGGCCGTGCGGGGCGACACCTCCAGCCAGTTCGCCAGCGGGCTGGCGATGGCGGCCGCATGCTCGCGGGGCGGCCTCCGACTGCGGTTCGAGGGGCGGCTCGTCTCGCTGCCCTACC
>JBJTRH010000184.1:0-7903 GCA_046076065.1 Planctomycetaceae bacterium
TGCACCTGGGCAACATCGCCATCCGCGTCGGCCGCGCACTTCGCGTGGAGGGGGACGGAGCGATCGCCGCTGACCCGGCGGCCACGGCCCTGCTCGGCCGGGCATACCGGGACGGGCACTGGGCCGTCCCCGCCGGAGCCCTCGCCGCGGCTGTTGGTGCGCCGTAGTTGCGCTCTCTGTTGCGGAAACGGATCGCGGCACGTACCGTGTTTTCATGGAGACGGGCGTCGTCACCATTCGCGATGTTGCAGCCCGGGCCGGCGTGTCCCCCGGAACGGCTAGCCGCGCCCTGAGGGGCCACCCGCAGATCAGTGAGGCGTGCATCGCCCGCGTGCGGGATGCCGCCGAGGCCCTTTCCTACCGCCCGCTTCGCGATCGGAGCGGCCGGCGGCGACGGGCTCCGCTGACGGGGAAGCGGATCGCGATCGTCATGCTCGGCATCGACCGGACGCTCGCCAGCCTGCCTGCCGTTGCCGAGGCGATCCACGGGGCCGAGGAGGCCCTGGCAGCAGCGGGAGCCCATCCGACGTTGATCGACGTGCCGGACCCGATCTCGCCGCCGCGATCGCTTCGCCGGGTGCGGTTCGACGGCATTCTGGCGAAGGCCGCCCTGCAGGGCGACATCGCCGACGCGATCGGATCCAAGTTTCGGGGGGTCCTGGAGTCGAACGCGCTCGTGTGGATGCTGGGCCGTCCGGTTGGCATGACCGGCGACGCCGTCGGCCCCGACAACGCCGCCATGGGTCGCATCGCGGCCGAGACCGTGCTGGCCGCCGGACACACGCGGGTCGCGATCATCAACCCGAAGAGCGATCACGCGATGTTCGCCGCCCGTCAGCGGGCGTTCGCCGATGCGGCCCGCCTCGCCGGGGCGACGGTGTCCGCATACACGACCGCACGGGCCCGGCCGCGGGACTTCCCGCTGGAGCCCATCATGGATGTCGCGGAGGTGCAGCCGCTCGTCGACGCCCTTCTCAGGGAACGGGCCCGCTCCACCGCCATCTTCTGCCCCGCCGACAGCATCGCCGCCCTCGTCTACCGGGCGCTTGCCTCCCGGCGGGTGCGGCCCGGCGAGGAAATCGGCGTGATCTCGTGCAACAACGAGCGCAGCCTCGTCGCCGGCCTCTGGCCGGGCCTGACCACCATCGACGCCCACCTGCGTCGTGTCGGCCAGCTCGCCGTTGCCCAACTGACGAGGCGGATCACGGGCGAGTTCGACGGGGCCGCCGTCGAGATCAACGTCACGCCCACGCTCGTGCCCGAGGCCTCGCTCTCCCCCCGCGGCAGCCTTCATCAACCCGCCCACGCTTGAGTTCCGCCCGAGAGGAGTCGATCGCTCGATGTCGCAGCCCGTCCCGCCCACCGCGTCCGATCCGACTCCCGCGTGGCGGAGCCGTCCGTGGAGTGGCGTGTTTCCGGCGACGCTCTGCCCGTTTCGCGACGACGAGTCGATCGACGAGGAAGGCCTCCGCGGCTACATCCGCGAGGTCGCCAGCGTGCCGGGCATCGAGGGCGTGGTCTGCAATGGCCACACCGGGGAGATCATGTCGCTTCGGCCGGAGGAGCGCACGCGGGTGATGCAGATCGTCGCCGAGGCGGTGCGGGAGACCAATGCCGCCACCGGTCGGAGCGTGCGGGCGATCACCGGCGTCTCGGCGGAGGGAAGCCTCGAGGCCATCGACCACGCGATCGCCGCCCGAGAGGCGGGTGCCGACGCCATCCTTCTCATGCCCCCGCACCACTGGCTACGGTTCGGCCGCTCGGTCTCGACGGCCGTGGGGTTCATCGACGACGTCGCCCATGGCAGCGGCGTGCCGATCATTGTGCACCAGTATCCCGCATGGACGAAGGCCGGATACACCCTCCAGGAGATGCTGGAGAAGGTGACGGTGCCCGAGGTGGTGATGATCAAGATGGGCACGCGGGACATGGCCCGCTGGCGCTGGGACTACGAGCAGCTCAAGGCAGCCGCGCCTGACGTGTCGATCACGACGTGCCACGACGAGTTCCTGCTGGCCTCGCTCCTCGAAGGAGCCGATGGCGCCCTGATCGGCTTCGCCGGGTTCGTGCCCGAACTGATGGTGGAGCTGGTGCACGCCGCGCTGGACGGGGATCTCCCGCGGGCGCGTCGGGCCGGCGACGTGGTCGCGCCCCTGGCACGGATCGTGTATGCCTTCGGCGAGCCCGGCTGCGGCGCACACCAGCGGATGAAGGCCGTGCGGTGGCTGCTCGGCAGGTTCCCCAGCCCGACCTTTCGCCGCCCGGTGCGGCCGCTCACCGCCGAGGATCTGTGCCGCATCCGCCACGGTCTCGAGGCGATCGGGCTGACATGCGCCGTCTCGCCCGAGGCGGCGCCGCCCGTCGCCGCGCCGCGACGGCGCAGGTCGCGGCCGGTTCCGGCGTGATGGCGGCGGACGCCCGATGAAGGGCCGCGTGCTGCCGCCGGAATCCCGAACGCTCGTCGATGCGTCGACGGGACGGACGATCCGCCAGGTGACGGCGGCATCGGCGATCCACCATCACCCATTCTATTATCTCCCCGCGTACGACGACGCCATGCACTGGCTCGTGTTCGTGTCGCATCGAGACGGCCGACCGGCACTCTTCGCGGAGGAACGGGCCACCGGCAGGCTCGTGCAGCTCACCGACCGCGACGACCTCAATGAGTGGAGCATCCATCCATCCCACGACGGCCGCTGGGTCTACTTCACGGCGCAAAGCGGCGCCTGGCGCGTCTCGACCGGCTCGGGCTTTCCCGAGGAGTGCCTGTCCGACTTCGGCGACGTGCCGATGATCCCGCCCGGCATGGTCGGCGATGCGATGGGCACCACCTCGTTGTCCCGGGACGACCGGTGGTGGGCCGTGCCGGTGCGGATGGGAGACGTCGCCCGACTGCACGTCATCGACACCGCGAGCGGGGCGGTGGCGTCGATCTGCGAGCACGACTCGATCGGGCACCCCGAGTTTCACCCCGACGACCCCTCGTGGCTCCGGTTCGCGGGCCGCTACACCGACCGGATTCACGTGATCCGCCGCGACGGCAGCGGACACCGCCTCGCCTACGCGCGGGACGTGGCCCGTCGGGAGTGGGTCGTGCACGAGAGCTGGATGCCCCGGGCTGCCGTCGGGGGCCGCACCGAGATCGTGACGGTGACCTGGCCCCACGGCATGATCGGTATCGACGTCGAATCGGGCGTCACTCGCCGCGTGACTTCTTTTCCTGCATGGCATCCCATGATCCGCCGTGACGGACGATCGTGCGTGGCCGACACGACCTTTCCGGACCGCGGGCTGGTGACCTTCGACCCGTCCGTGGCGGATGCCGCCGTGATGCCGCTCGCGGAGAGCCTGTCGAGCAACGCCGGCAGCCACTGGAACACGCCGCACTGCCCGTACGACGACGGCCCGGTACGGGTGGTCGCACCGCAGCATACGCACCCGCACCCGTCGTTCTCTCCGGATGGCTCGCGAGTGGTGTTCACGAGCGATCGCACGGGCACCGCCCAGCTCTACGAGTTGGTGATCGCATGATCCGCCGGGTCGCGATGCTCGGAGCCCTCGTCGTGGGGACCGCGATTCCGGGGATCGCGGCCGAAATGGTGGCCACGCTGCGGCCCGATCGGCTTGTGGTGTCGACCGCGGGCGGAGCACCGGTGGTGGAGTACGTGTTCGCCGACCCGCGAATCGGCCGGCCGGCCCTCCGGGACCTTCGCACACCGAATGGCGGCGTGGTCACGCGGCCCTGCCCGCCCCGCGAGGGTGTCGATCCGCAGGACCATCCGACCATGCACCCGGGGATGATGCTCTGCTTCAGCGACCTGTCCGGGCACGATCCGTGGCGTCACAAGGCGGCGGTACGGTTCCTCGGGTTCGACGGCGAGCCGCGGCCCGGAGACGGGAGCATGGCGTTCACCGCGACGATCGCGTACCTCGACGCACCGGCCGATGGCCCCGATGCGGCGGTGGTCTGCGAGGAGCGGTCGACGATCACGATCTCCGACCGCGAGGTGCTCGGCGTGCCGATTCGCGTGATCGACTGGCAGGCGGAGCTCACTGCGGGCGAGGCGGGGGTGACGTTCGCCGATGTCGAGGAAATGGGCTTCGGCATTCGCGTGGCCACGGGGCTTTCGCCCAAGGGCGGGGGACGATACCTGGCGAGTCATGGAGGCCGTGACGAGCGGGGCGTATTCGGACGGCAGGCAGCGTGGTGCGATGCGTCGGGCACGGTCGACGGCCGGCGGTGCGGCGTGACCGCGGTGGACGGCGAGGGCAACCCGCGTCGGCCCTTCTTTCATGCCCGCGACTCAGGCTGGCTGCTCGCCAACCACGTCGGCGTGCATACGTACACGAAGGGAGCGTCGGGGGCGCTCACGCTGCCGCCCCGTGGTCGGCTGCAGCTCGCGATGCGATACCTGCTGCACGGCGACGTGGCCGATGGGGAACTCGCGGACCTCGTCGCCGCGGCGTTTCCCTCGAGGACTGGCCGGCTCGTGCCTCCCGCGGTGCTCGCGGGCCACGTCGCCGAATTCAACGCCCTCGATCCGGAGGACGTAGTCAACGCCGTGCCGAACACCGCCGCGGAGGCCTGGATCGCCGCCAGCGCCCCGCGGTTCGACTGCCCCGACGCCGACCTCGTCCGCGTCTGGAACTTCCGCTGGTGGTGCTTCCGCAAGCACCTCCGTCGCGACAAATCGGGACGCTGGGTGTTCACGGAGTTCATCACCCGTCCGCAGCCGGTGAGCTCGGCGCTCGGCCATCACATCATGGAGGGCCGCTGGCTCCGCGACAATGCCTATCTCGACGACACGATCGACTTCTGGCTCGACCCGCGGCAGGCAGAGCGGCTCCACAAGTACAGCCAGTGGCTGCCCTACGCCGTCTGGCAGCGGACGCTGGTGACCGGCGACGCGGACTTCGCCAGCAGCCGCCTCGACGCCCTGATCGCCGACCACCGCCGATGGGCCGACGAGCGGCGGCGGCCCGACGGGCTGTACTGGCAGCACGATGTCCGCGACGCGATGGAGGAGTCGATCAGCGGCGGCCGTCACGAGAAGAACGTGCGACCGCCACTCAACTCCTACATGGCGGGCAGCGCGCATGCCCTCGGGGAGATGGCCCGGCGGGCGGGTCGTGCAGAGGATGCCCAGGCGTTGTCGGCGGAGGCGGACGATCTCCGTACGCGGATGCTTGCCACCCTCTGGAATCCTCGCGACGAGTTCTTCGAGGTGGTGCGGGAAGATGGCTCCTTCGCGGACGTCCGCGAGGCGATCGGATTCATCCCGTGGTACTTCTCGATCCCGCCTTCGGGTCGTGGCTACGAGGTCGCCTGGCGGCAGTTCTCCGACGAGCGGGGCTTCCACGCTCCCTTCGGCATCACGACCGCGGAGCGTCGGCATCCGGCCTTCCGGTCGCACGGCGTCGGCACGTGCGAGTGGGACGGCGCCGTGTGGCCGTTTGCATCGTCACAGACCCTCACGGCGCTGGCGAACGTGCTGCGGTGCCCCACGCAGAACGCGGTCACGACCCGCGACTACCTAGCCGCGCTGCTCGCCTACGCCCGCTGCCACCGCTACGACGGCGAACCGTATCTCGGCGAGTATCTCGACGAGACCACGGGTGCCTGGCTCAAGGGGCGCGATCCGCGGAGCCGGTGGTACAACCACTCCACGTTCGCCGATCTCGTGATCACCGGGCTGGTGGGGCTCGTGCCGCGGGACGACGACACGCTCGAACTGCATCCCCTCCTGCCAGACGACGCCTGGGACTCGTTCTGCGTCGAGGGCATCCGCTACCACGGCCACGAGCTCGCGATCGTCTGGGACCGCGACGGGCGTCGCTACGGCCGTGGAGCGGGGCTGTCGGTCTGGGTCGACGGCCGGCGGGCGATCCAGGCACCCACGCTCGCACCGGTCAGCGGTCCGCTCGATCCCCGCTGACGACCGCCGAGTCGGGCAGGCAGCGGTCGAACCGCGCGGCGAGATCCCCGAGAAACTCCCGACGCCAGCGGCTCACGGTCCTGGCACCCTGATGCGGCCCCTCGGCGACGACCGGATCGGGGTCGTCGGTCCACCAGGCGGGAAAGTCGGCTGCGGGCTCGTTCCGTCGGGCCGGGTCCGGCGGTTCGGAGCGGAATGTCCCGGTGATGCCGTCGATCGCCGGATCGCCGCTCGCGATTGCATACCGCCACGCCCGCGACTCCTTGGGGCAGAACCAGAAGTGCCACGAGCCGTCGGCACCAAGGTCGCCGGGACAGGGCTGGCCCTCGAGTTCGAGCATCGCGGTGGCGGCCCGGTCGAGGCCGGCCGATGCGGGCAGGGCGAGCTCCACCGTGCGGAACGTCTCCACGACGTCCGTCGCGGCCGGCGGCCGCCGCCAGACGACCCGACGGCGATCCCAAGCCCGAACGAACGCCCCGCCCCAGGACCCCGAGCCCGGCCGGTCGATGTCGCCGTGCAGCAGGTAGGCCAGCGACGGCGTGTCGCCCATCTTGAGTCGCGATCGCCTCTCGCCCCGGAACACGATGCCGGTTGCGAAGTAGTCGCCGAGCGCGCCGTGGCCGGCGGCATGCCGTTCCACGAACGCGTCGTTGCCAAGGTCGCCCTCCTGGTCGCCCCCCGTGAACCAGCCCCGGTAGGTGGAGTTCGACTCGATCATCCAGAGGCCGGGAAAGTCGCGGACCAGCAGGTCATAGGCAGGTGCCGACCACTTCTTGTTGGGTCCGCCGATGAAGTGCACCCGAAGCCTCGGCAGGATGTCGGGGGCGTCGTGGAGCGCCTGGGCGAGATCGTCGATTCCCCCCCACACGAGCACCCAGAGCGGACGCGGGTCGTCGTGGCGGGCCCGCTCGATGATCCACCGCGACCCCTCGGTCGACGCGGCGAATCCGGCGGCTCCGGCCGACTCCACCGCTCCCTGAACCGTCATCGCCCGCAGGGCGTCGGGATGGGGATAGTGGGCGGAGTGGCGGGCCAGCCGCGCGTGGTCGCGGGCATAGACGTCGATCACCTCGTGGATGTGCCGCGCCCGCCCGGGGCCGTAGGGAGACGATACCAGCCCCTCGATGTCGACGACGTCGGCACAGAGCAGGAGGTGCACCAGCGACTGCAGATCGTCGTAGTCGGTGCCGCCGGCGTCGGTCGACACGATCACGCGAGGCCGGTCCGCGGCGGGCGAGGCGAAGGCAACGCTGCAGACCACCGCGACCAGTACCGCCAGCCACGAAGAGGTCATCGGGGCGGCTCGACCGTGACGATCACCCGCTCGTAGCGAGTCAGCGGCGGCGTGCCGTTGTCGGTCACGGCCAGCACGACATGCGCCGTCCCAGCCCGGCCGAACTTCTCCGGGGCCACGAATGTCGCGTCGGCCCGATCGGAGCCCTCGATCGTCAGGGGCCTGGCCGACCGGCCGCTCGAGAGCGTGAACGTACCCGGCTCGGGATAGTGCTCCCAGCGGTAGGAGAGCGCATCGCCGTCGGGGTCCGTGGATTCCGACGCGCTGAGGGCAACCCGTCCGCCGGCCGCCACGCGGAGTGCCCGGGCATGGCCGAGCTTCGGCACCGGCGGGTGGTTGGCGTCGTCATACCGCGGGGTCACGGTCCAATCCATGCGGCTGCTGAAGTCGTTCTGGAACTCTCTTCGCCACCGCCAGACCGTGCACCAGTTGTCAGTGTGCCAGCGGCCATCGGATCCCCTCACCTCGTCCACGGCGTCGGTCCATAAGGGGCGCGTCTCCCGCTCCAGATGCCACTTCCGCAGCGGCGGGCAGGCCAGCTCATACCTCCTCCCCAGCCGCCCCAGTCCGGGTGCTCGGGATCGGTCAGGCCGGTGGCGATGAGGTTCAGAAAGCTCGGCGTGTCGCCCTCCATCATGAAGGCAACGGGCGGATACTCCGCGCCGAGCGGCCC
>JBJTRH010000185.1:0-14674 GCA_046076065.1 Planctomycetaceae bacterium
TTGCGGTTGAAGCCGCTCGCGATCTTCTGGTCGGCCGTGGCATTCGGCAGCAGGTCGCCGGCGAGCTGCTCGATCGAGAACCGGTCGAACGGCATGTCGTCGTTGAGGGCCTTCACCACCCAGTCCCGCCAGATCCACTGCCAGGTGTCGCCATCCTGCTGAAAGCCGTTGGAGTCGGCGTAGCGGGCGGCGTCGAGCCACGGCAGCGCCATCCGCTCGCCGTAGTGCGGGCTTGCGAGCAGCCGGTCGACGGCCCGCTCGTAGGCGTCGGCCGCGTCGTCGGCGACGAAGGCGTCGATCTCCTCGGGGGTGGGCGGAATGCCGACGAGATCGGCGTGCAGTCGGCGGAGCAGCGTGGTGCGGTCGGCTTCCGGCGCGGGCTCGAGCCCCGCCTCCTCGAGCGCGGCGAGCACGAACCGGTCCACCTCGTTGCGCGACCAGTCGGCCCTCCGCACCGGCGGCGGCGAGGGCCGCACCGGGGGCACGAACGCCCAGTGGGGCTCGTAGGCAGCGCCCTCGCGGATCCAGCGGTCGAGGATCGCCTTCTGGGGGTCGGCGAGCCGGCGGTTCGAGTCGGGGGGCGGCATGACGACGTCGGGATCAGTCGAGTGGATCCGCTCGAGCAGCGAACTCGCGCCTGGATCTCCCGGCACGATGGCCCGGGCGGCGACGGCCGCGTCGCGGACATCGAGCCGCAGGTCGGCCTCGCGCTTCGCCGGGTCCTGGCCGTGGCAGTAGAGGCAGTTCTCGGCCAGGATCGGCCGCACGTCGCGGTTGAAATCGACCGGCGACTCACCGGCAGCGCAGGCCGCCGCCCAGCCGGCGGCGATCACCACCGCCGCCCGTCGGACGCCGCGGAAAACGGGCCGATGCCGCATGACCCAATCCTAGCACCGCCGCGCCGGCCCCCGGAATCCGGGCTGGCCCACGACTCGGCGCAACAAAGCGTGCCCCGCACCGGGCCCAACCGCCGGTCGACCCCAGCGATGCACGGCTCCGGCGGCCTGGGCCCGCCGGCGCTTCGTGCCGGTTCAGAGGAGCCGGCGGGCCTTGATGGCCAGGTAGCGGTTCACGAGGTCGGCGGTCAGGTCGGCGGGGCTGCTGTCGAGCGTCAGGACCCCGTCGGCCTCGAGATCCGCGAGCACGTGCCTCCTCCACAGCAGGATGTCGGCGGCGGCGCCGGCCCGCTCCAGGGTGGCGACGCCCGGGGGGTGAGCGGCGGCCTGTTCCCAGTCGCGCACCGGCTGGGTCAGGGCGGGGTCGCGAAGCAGCACCACCAGCGGGAGGTGCCGACCCACGGTCGGCGCGAGATGGCGGCGGATGCGATCGGCGTTGCGGTCGTCGAGCACGTTGGTGATGACGACCAGGAGCGTCCGTTTCAGGCAATGCCGCTGGAGGTGCAGCAGCGCCAGGTCGGAGCGGCTCTCGACGAGGCGCGGCTGCACGTCGTGCGCGGCGGCGATCATCCGGTTGAGCTGCCCGCGGCCCGCCCGCGGCGGCAGCCACCGAGTCACGGCCTCGTCGTAGCACAAGAGCCCGGCCTCGTCCCGCTGGGCAAGCGCCACGTGGGCCAGCGTGAGTGCCGCATCCAGGGCCGCGTCGAGCAGCGACTCTCCCGCCGTGCGGTTCACCATCATCCGTCCGCAGTCGATGGCGAACACGACCCGCTGGCTCTGGTTCGACTGGTGGTCGCGCACCGTGAGCCTGAGCCGCCGCGCGGTCGCCCGCCAGTCGATCGAACGGAACTGGTCGTCGGAAGAGTAGTCGCGGAGCCGCTCGAACTCGTTGTCGGTGCCGATCCTGCGGCTCTGCCGCACCCCGAGCAGCGACATCCGGTTGGTGCGGGCGGAGAGGGCGTAGCGTCCGATCTGCTTGAGTGCGGGATAGACGTGCAGCGTGTCGACCGCGGGATAGGCCCAGAAACCGTTCCAGAGTCGCAGCGGGCTCTGGCAGCGGACGAAGATGCGCTCGAGTCGCACCGCGCCCCGTTCGGTGGGCACGATCCGGGTGTGAATCGTGCGGCGACGGCCGGCCTCGATCCGCAGGACGGGGATCGCGGCCGCTCCCTCGACGCCCGGCGGCTGATCATCGACGACGGCGAGCTCGACCGCGCGTTGCGATCGGTTCTCCACCACAATCGTGACGCGGTGCTCGGCGCCGCGGGTGGCGACCGGCTGGATCTGGCGGCCGACCTGGATCGCGCGTCGGTGCGGCAGGGCCGCGAGGTCGGCGACTGCCACGAGCAGGACGAGCACGTCGGCGACAACCACCGCCGCCCAGGCCGACGGCGCCACGAACAGGGCCACGGTCGGCACGAGCGGGGCGAGGGCCACGAGGCACATCAGCCGCGTCGGAGCGATCACAGGCTCGGCACCTCCACGCCCGCCAGCAGGGTGGCGAGGCTGCCATCGGTCGTCTCGCCCGCCACCTCGGCCTCGGGCGCGAGGATCACGCGGTGGCGAAGTGCCGGAAGCACGAGTTCCCGCACGTCGTCCGGCACCACGTAGGACCGGCCGGCGAATGCGGCCAGCACGCGGGCGGCCGAGAGCAGCGCGATGCCCGCTCGCGGGCTCGCTCCCACGGCGAAGGCGGGCCAGTCCCGGGTCCGTCGCACGATCGCGTTGATGTAGCCGATCACCCGGTCGTCGACGTGCACCGTGCGGCACAGCGACTGCACGGCGGTGACCCGCGCCGGATCGAGCAACGGGCGGATCGATCCGGCGACCTGCTGCTCGACGAGCTGCGGCCGGCAGTGGAGCCGGAGGATGTCGTCCTCCTCCTCCGCCGATGGATAGTCGACCACGATCTTGAACAGGAAGCGGTCGAGCTGGGCTTCGGGGAGCCGGTAGGTACCCTCCGACTCCAGCGGATTCTGGGTGGCAAGCACCAGGAACGGGGGCTCGATGCGATGCGTGGTACCGTCGACCGTGACGCGGCCCTCCTGCATGATCTCGAGGAGCGCCGCGTGGGTCTTGGCGGGCGCGCGGTTGATCTCGTCGGCGAGCAGGATCTGCGTGAACACCGGGCCGGGACGAAACCTGAAGTCCTGCGTGCGGGCGTCGTACACCGGCTGTCCGGTGATGTACGAGGGCATCAGGTCGGCCGTGAACTGGATGCGGCTGAAGCGGCAGCCGAGCGCCTCGCCGAGGATTCGCACGAGGAGGGTCTTGCCGAGGCCGGGAACGCTCTCGATGAGCACATGGCCGCCGGCGAACAGGGCGGCGAGCGTGAGCCGCACGAAGGGCGTCTGGCCGACGTAGACCTTCCCCGCCTCGGCGATGAGCGTGTCGATCGTCTGCCGGATCTCGTCAAACCTCGGATCCCGGCCCGGGAGCTCGGTCGAACCGTCGGTCGTCATGGTGACATCCTTTCAGGGGGCGAAGCGGGGAAGCGCGATCCGGTGCGGTGGCGGGACGGGCGGCCGGCGCGTGAGGCGGCCGTCGCCCGCCACTCGTCGAGGCGGTGACGGGCGAAGGCACGCCCCGCGGCCGGCGATTTTGCGAAGAGACTGGCGAGCGCGGCGACGTGGTGGCCGAAGTCCTGCGTCTGCGTCGGCGGCACCTCCCGTGGACGTCCGAAGATCGGCGCGGTGCACCAGCAGAACAGTCCGAGGGCCAGGATCGCCTGCGCCGCCAGCCACGGCAGCGGCTGGACGGTGAGAAGCCGCCACGGCGACGGTTCCTCGCCGTCTTCCGCGTCGTTCACGCCGCCGCCGTCCCCGCCGCCGCCACGGCTGCCTGCGGCCACCTCCGACGAACCGGCCAGCAGGATCCGGCCGTCGGCGGGCAGGAGCGCCGCGAGCTCGACAGCGAGCGTGCG
Source organism: Planctomycetaceae bacterium (assembly GCA_046076065.1). Classification (GTDB taxonomy): domain Bacteria; phylum Planctomycetota; class Planctomycetia; order Pirellulales; family UBA1268; genus QWPN01. Next base: position 3,820 of record JBJTRH010000185.1, read on the forward strand.
GTTGCCCGGGTCGACGAGCCCACCGTTGAGCATCGGCGTTGCGGACGCGAGCACGAGCAGATCCAGGCCGACCTTGCGGTGGCGCACCAGCAGCCGGTCGGCGCCCGATTCCCAGAGCACCTCTCCGGCCGACCGCGACCGCAGCCGGCGGTTGAGGCACCATCGGGCCGTGATCGTTTCGGAGGCAGCGCCCCGTGAACGCACCGTCACCTTCGTGGCCTCGGGCGCAGCGGCTCGGTCGGCCACGTCGAGGCCGTCGAAGCATGACGGTGTCTCGGACCGTGGGGTCGCGGTGGCGTCGGCCAGCACCCGGTCGGCACGGTCGAGGATCGCGCGGGCTGCGTCGCGTCGGTCGGCCGGCAGGTCGTCGTGGAGGATGTCGCGGAGATAATCGATCAACGCATCGCTGTCGCGGAGCACGAGCAGGAGGGTGTGCCGACCGTCGGTGTCTCGCCAGCGGCGGAGCACGTCACCAGCTTCGGGCCGCAGGCCACTGAAGGAGTCATCCACGACGATCACCGTGCGGATGTCGTCGTCGATCCGGTTCGGGAGCCGCTGACGGGCCGTGGTCGCATGACCGGTGTCGCGCAGCAGCTGCACGAACGCCGCCACCCCGTTGAGGCTGTCACCGCGGACCGCCCCGTAGGTCGAGGTGATCCCCCGGTCGCATCCCGCGGTGCAGAGCAGCATCGCCGCGAGCCCTGCCATCGCGGCGAGCGTGACTCCGGAATCAGACCGTCCCGGTCGTCGAGGAGCTCTCACGGGACGACCTCCGCGGGCGGTCCGGGCGGGTTCAGAAGGACGCGTCGCGACCAGACGGCGAGAAAGGCATCGCGGTCGACCGGCAGCCGTCCAAAGAATACGTCCTCGAACAGTCGACTCGAGTCGCCGAACACGCCTGCTGCGGCGGGCAGCGCGGCTGCCACCTCGGCGCGATACTGCCCGTTGGTTTTTCCCCGCGCCAGGACGAGGGCTCCCCGCCGCCCGAGCTCGACGAGCAGCCAGGCATGTAGGTGCAGGGCCGCTGCGGCGAAGTCGCCGAGGTTCGCAGCCGACTCCGCCCGCGCGAGCAGGTCGGCCGCACCGAGCCGCAGGCTGGCGGGAAGCGCCGCGATGGGATCGGGTTCGTCCGTCGAGGCCGCCGGATCGTCCGCAGAGTTTTCTTGCCTTGGCTCGCCATCGCGGAGCCCGTACCTGACGAGCAGCCAGACGACGGCGGCGACCGCCGCCACCAGGAGGCTGATCATCAGTCCGCGGGCGATGACGGCAAGCAGCTCGGGGGAGAACGGACTCGCGGACAGCCTGGGGAGCGGGATGCGGGGACCGCGCCGACCGCCGCGGGCGCTGCTGCCATCACCATCGCCAGACGTCGCCGCCTCGTCGCGGGTGGCTGCCGCGTCGTCGTCCGGTGCGATCAAGGGGCGAAAGCGGTCGCTGGCCGAGTCGTACCAGGGAAACGACTGCCGCGAAAGCGCGCGGCGCGCCACGTCCTCCGCCTCCGGTGCCGGTGCTGCACCGCGGGCCGCGGCCGCAGTGATGGCGACGGCGAGCAGGACCACGAGGGTCAGCGGCGTGGTCGGCCGTCGGCCGCCGTTCGCCGCGAGGCCGGCGTAGGTGTCGTCGGCGCGGAGCCGGAGTTCAACATCCCAGCCCTCCCGGCGGATGCGGCCGTCGAGGTAGGTGAAGAATCGGAACACGGTGAGAAAACTGCACGTGGCCCAGAAGGCGATCTGACCGTGCCATGAAAAGACCGCGGTCAGCAGGTCCTCCCCGCCCAGCAATCCCCAGCTCACCCCGCGGCCCCGCCAGAGGCTCGCGATCGCCGCCAGTAGCCTGGTGCCGAGCACGGTTCCGCCGGCCAGCAGCAGGCCGTCGATGCACGCCAGCCGCATCACGCCGGCAACACGGCCGCGGTTGATCGCCGTGCGCCTCGACCAGACGCCCGCGAAGGGCGGCCGCTCCAGGAGAATGATCTGATCGAGATAGTACATGCCGACGAACACCACCGGTGCCAGCACGCAGACCGCGAGGCACACCGTCCGGAGCAGACCCTGAAAGACGAGCAGCGCCGGCAGTGCGGCGACGACGTCGCGGAGGGCCGCACGCAGCGAGAACCGCTCCGCGAACACGGACTGGCCGAGGTAGAGCGTGAGAGGCACCGATGCCCAGGCCGCCTCCACCGCGAGGATGGCGGCCAAGGGGGGCATTTCCTCGGGGCCGAGCATGGCGGCCAGGATGCGGTTGAGGAGGATGAACGGCGCGGCGCCGATCGCCGTGGCGGCTGCAACCGGCAGCGGCCGGCGGCCGCAGAACATCACCGCGAGGTCGAGGCACTCGAGGATCCCCCGCGGCCGGATCGCCACGCGCACGCCGTCAGCCTTCATGTCGCGCCCCTCCGCGGCGGATCGACGACGACGCGAACAGGGCCACGAGCCCGAGGCCGCACGCGGAGGCCACCGCGGCCTTCGCGGACCACGGCAGCGTGGAGGGCGATACGAATGCCTCGACGTAGGCGGCGAGGATGAAGAGCACGGTGGCCAGACCGGCCGTGCCGAGGGCCGCGGGCGCCGTGCGGCGGAGCGATTCCCAGCGTCCCCAGCCCGCGGTGTCGACGAGCGCCCAGCCGAGCCGCAGGCCGGCGGCGGCAGAGAGCACGATGGCCGTGAGCTCGAAGGGGGCGTGTGCTGTGACGAACTCGCCGAAGTTCCCGGCCGACGGCGACGCGAGCATGTGCCCGAAGACCGTGCCGAGGAACAGGCCGTTGAACGCGAGGACGACGAGGCTCCCGACGCCGAACAGGATGCCGCCCGCGAAGCACCGCAGGCCGATGCCCGCGTTGTTGAACACGTAGAATCCCGCCATCACGGCGCGGGCCGAGGTGAAGCCGCCGCTCCCCGGCCGCTCGGCATACATCGACTCGAACTCCGCGAGGGCGGCATCCCCGACGACGTCGGTCGCGAACTGCGGCCGGAGCCATGCCGCCGTCATGCCGCCGCCGAACAGCACGACGAACACCACCGCCGCGATCCACGTGCAGGGGTCGGTGATCGTCCGCCGTGGCACGTCGACCAGTAGGCTCCGCGCCCAGGTCACGATGCTGAACGACTCGATCCGGTAGAGCTGCGTGTGGGCATCGGCGACGAGCTGCTGCAGGTAGTCGATCGTGGCCTCCGGAAATCTCGCCCCGGTGGCAAGGGCCAGGTCGCTGCATGCGGCCCGGTAGCGGCGGGCGAAGGCCGCGACGCGATCGGGTGCGAGCCTCGTTCCGCGTGACGTCCGCAGCCACGTCACGTCCTCCTCGAGGGCGTGCCAGTCGGGGGCACGGGCGGCGATCACGTCGGCGACCTTCATGCGTCGTCGAGCGACGACGTCGCGATCGCCCGCTCGTAGAGGCCGCAGACCAGCGCGTCGGCGTCGCGGGGCGGCAGCGTGTCCCACGCGGCACAGAGCCGGTCGGCGACGAGGCCGGCCAGCTCCTGGCGGCGGCCCGGGGAGAGGTCGGGGCGACGGCTCACGTAGGCGGCGAGCGCCTCCACAAGCCGCGGGTCGGCCACGAAGCCCGCGGGAATCATGTCGGCCGTCTCGGCGTCCGCCCGCGGTGGCCGCGGCACTCCCCGCGAGCGGTCGAGCACGACCATCGTGCCGGCGGCGAGATCGCCGAGACGTTGCAGCCGCCGGGTGCAGGCCATCGACACCACGCCGGGGAAGAAGGGGGGCGCGACGTCGACGGCGCGGAGCAGGTTGCGGAGGATTGCCTGCGCTGGGTTGATCGACAGGCCCGTCTGCGACACGACCCGCAGGCCGAGCGCCGCCTTGCCGGCGGTGCGGCCGTTGGCGAGCACCTCGCATGCCGCCCCATAGCCCCACCACACGAAGAACACCGCCACGAGAAACAGACCCATGAAGGCCTCGGCCACGACCCCCAGCGTCCCGAACGCGACAAGGACCGCCGCGAGCGCCGAGACGATCACCAGTGCATCGAGCAGGAATGCCATCGCCCGCGCGGCAGGGCCGGCGAGCCGAAACTGGAACGCGATGTTCTCCGGGCTCACGACCGTGAGCGTGGTGTCGAGCGGCTGGCGGTCGGCGGAAAGAGAATGGACGGCCATGACGAGCGTTCACCGCGTGCCGCGTAGGTGACCGTCGAAGGCTACCCCAGGCGGAGGGTGGCCGTCCATCGTCGTGGGGCGCGGTGGGGAACCGCGGTCACCGCAGGCTCTGCAGCCAGGCGACGAGGTCGCGGAGCTCACGGCGGGTGAGCTTGCCTGCGAGATCGGCGGGCATCGAGCTCGGGCCGCTCGCCCGCTCGTCGATGGAGTCGGCCGCGATCGATTGCGTCTTCCCGTCGGGGAGCTTGAGCGTGAGGCTGTCAGCCGCCTGCGCCGCGACGATCCCGGAGAATGTCCGGCCGTCGTCGGTGAGGATCACCGTCGTGGCGTAGCCGTCGGCCACGCGGGCGTTGGGATGGACGACCGCTTCGAGGAGGTAACGGGCGTCGCGGGTCACGGCGATGCCATCGAGCTTCGGGCCGACGTCGCCCCCCTTCCCTTCCGCTTGGTGGCAGCGGACGCACGACACCTCCTCCTTAGCGAAGAACACCTGCCGCCCGCGGGAGACGTCGCCCCCCGCGAGCACGTCGCTCCAGGCATCGAGCGGAACATCGCCAGTGACGACGGCGGGCTTCTCCCCGAGCCGCGCCGCGGCGGCCTCGCCGACCTCGAGCGCGATCGTCGGGTCGAGTGAGCCTTCGCGGAGCCGGGCCGCGAGCGCCGCGACGGCCTCGGTGGCCGCGGGCACCGACATGCCCGCGAGCAGGTCGACGGCCTGCTGTCGTTCGGCGACATGGGGACCGCCGCAGGCCGACACGAGGTCGGGCACGATCTCGGCCGTCGGCCGCTGGGCCACGCGGATGCGGCGCGACGCCATCCGCACGAGCGGCTCCCCGTCGGCGAGCAGGCGGTCGGCGAGGCGGAGTGCCTCCGGGTCGCGGGCCGCGAGCAGGGCGTCGAGGGCCCGGGCCCGGGCGGCGGCCGACACCGTGGGATCGGTCGACAGCCCGCGAAGCCGCGGCGCCACGTCGGTGACTCCGAGGTGGCTGGCGGCGCTGAGCAGCGCCGACCGCGCCTCCTCGTCGAGCGCGGCCGAGTCGACTGCCAGGAGCCGCTCGACCGCGGCGGCGACGGCGGCACGGGCGGGCGCCGCATCGCGAGGGGCGGCCTGCGGCAGCCACACGCCTGTCACACGGTTCACCTTCGGCGGGTCGGCCCACGACGCGAGCGCGTCGATCGCCTCGCGGCGGGCCTCGGTCGAGGCGTCGGTTCGCGCGACGACGGCGAGCAGCGACTCCGCCGCCTCGCGGGTGCCGAGCTGCTCGGCTGCCGACACGGCCCGGCGCAGGAAGGCGTCGTCCGCGGGGCCACGGGCGGCGCGGGTGGCGAGGGGGGGCAAAAGCGGGTCGATGGCGAGATCGTGGATCGCGCGGGCGGCCTCGGTGACCACGGCCGCGCTTGTGTCGTCGAGGAGCGTGGCGAGGCGGGCGTCGCGGAGCCGTCGGAGAGCCACGCAGGTGACGAGGCGGACCTCGGCCTGCGCGTGGCCGATGAGCTCGTCGAGGTCCTGCGGCGTGGCGGCACCGGTGATGGCCATCGCGATCGCATGCCGCACCACCCGATCACTCGCGACAGGCGACCCCGCGAGCGTGCGGATCGCGGCCATGACGTCGGTTTCGTCGCCGTCGCGGTGACCGAGCCGGCCGAGGCTCGTGGCGGCGGTCGCCACCACGTGGAGGTCGCGATCGGCCAGCCGCGTGGCAAGCGTCCGGCGGACGTCCCCCCGGCAGATCAGTTCGGGCGGGCAGTCGCCAAGCCCTCGCGCCGCCACCATCCGAAGCCCGGTGACGTCGGCGTCGGCCGCGGCGAGGAGCGCTCCTGCGGCCGCGGCGTCACCAGTCCGCAGCAGCTGCGCGAGCCCCTGCGCCGCGTGCACCCGTGCGAGCGGTCGGGCCGCCGGGTCGCCGACGATGCGGGCGAGGCGGTCGCGGCCCCCGCGACGCGCGAGATCCCACTGGGCCTCGAGGCGGATGCGGCGGTCGGGATGGCCGAGGAGCGCGACGAGCCGATCGGCGTCGAGGGCCGCCCAGTCGCCGGCGAGCCGCGTGCGGACCTCGGCAACGAGGGCGGCATCCTCCGGTGCCCGCTCGCGGGGCAGGAACCGCCACAGCCGTCCCTTGCCCGAGCCGTCCCAGCCGTGCACCCAGTCGCTCACCCACAGGGCGCCGTCGGGGCCAATCTCGACGTCGGTGGCGAGCACGTTGGTGATCGTCTCCTCCTCGTCGGCCACGGCGAACGACCCGCCGCGGGGCTCTGCCCGGAACGTGCGGATGCAGCTCTTGGCGGCCCCGCCCCGGAAGTCGACGAGCAGGAAGCGATTCGCAAAGTGGGACGTGAGCCCGGTGCCCGGATAGGCCACCAGGCCGGATGGCCCGGAACTCACGTGCGCCACCGGCGGTAGGCAGAATGCCGGCTGCCCGTCGGTCTGCGTATGCCAGATCTTCTCGCGGTGCCACGGGCCGCGGTCATCGAGGTACTGGTACTCCATCCGCCATCCCGCGTCGGCGCCGTGCACGAGGTGCACGAGCCGGGCCTTGTCGCCGGCGTCCGAGTTGTTGTCGACCGTGAACAGATTCCCCAGGTCGTCGAAGGCGATCTCCTGGGGATTCCGGAGGCCCGTGGCGACGACCTCGAGCCGCGTGCCGTCTGGCTCGCAGCGAAACACGGCGCCGCGGCCGGGCTCGTGCTCGACGCGGCCGTCGTGCTCGACGTGGAAGCCGCGGTCGCCGATGGTGAAGTAGATGCGGCCGTCGGGGCCGAGGGTCAGGCCGTGCAGGTCGTGCCCGCGATACGCCACGCGGACGCCGTAGCCGGTGGTCAGCACCTCGCGCTCCTCGGTCGACCGGTCGACCGTGCCGTCACCGTCGAGGTCACGGAGCCGGTAGAGGCTCGGGATGCACGTCAGCCAGACGGAGCCGCGGCGGGCGAGGATCCCGGCGGCGGTGCCGTCTTCGAGCCGTCGAAACCCGGCGGCGAACACGTCGGCCCGGTCGGCCCGGCCATCGCCGTCGGCGTCGGTGAGCCGGCGGACGCGGTCTTCTTGCCGTTCGTAGGCCTCCGCCTCCGGGCCGAGGAGCCGCCGGTGATACGCGATGCGATCCGCCACGGTCTGGGCGGCGATGTCGGCCTCGACCCAGGTGCGGTCGTGGCCCCGGTTGTCGGTGACGCCGCAGTTCTGGCGAAATGTCTCGCACACCCACACCGTGCCCCGCTCGTCCACGGAGAAGGCGACCGGGTTCTGCACGTCGGGCTCAGCCGCGAACAGCGACACGGCGAATCCGTCCGGCATGCCGAAGCCGGCGGCGGCCCGAGCTGGTGCGTCCGGCTCGGCCGCCTCGGTGGCGGCGGTTGCCGGCTGCTCGGCCGCATCCTCGGCGCCGGGCACGGCGACGGCGAGCCCCGATCGCACGGCGGTCACGGCGAGCGCGATCACCACTCGCTGGGCGGAGGAAAAAACCCACTGCACGGCTGCAAGCTCCGGGGGCTGGCGTTGCGGCACGAATCTACACTCCCGGCGGGGTGAGGGGCCTGAGCGAGCATAATCGCCGCACGTGAAAGTTGTATGACAAAGCGACCGACCTTCGAGGCCCGCCAGACGCGCGGTTGCCACCGCGGTTTCACGCTGGTCGAGCTCCTCGTGGTGATCGCGATCATCGCGACCTTGATCGGTCTCCTTCTGCCGGCCGTGCAGAGTGCGCGGGAGTCGGCGCAACGGGCCTCCTGCCAGCAGAACATCAAGCAGCTCGCCTACGGTCTGCACACCTACCACGACGCGAAGAAGTCGTTTCCGCCCCACTTCTCGCCGGGCGGCCAGACCGGCCAGACCGGGGTGAGCTGGCACTGCCACGTGCTGCCCTTCATCGAGCAGGCCGCCCTGGCGGCGCGGGTCGACCTCAAGGGGCAGGGCTACCAGAACTCGGCCAACCAGGCCCTTGGGTCCAACAGGATCGGGTCGTTCCTCTGCCCGAGCTTCGCGGTCGACCGCTCGGGCAGCACCCTCGACGCCGCCGGGGGGCAGAACGCCTTCACGTCGCACTACTACGGCAACGCCGGTCCGGTCGGCACCAATCCGCAGACCCGCAGGGCCTACGCCACGCTCCCGTCGACGCAGGGTGAGCTGGCCTGCGAGGGGGTGCTGCCGCTGTCACCGACGGTGGTGGCGTCGAATCCCGGGGCGGCCGCCGCCGTGCGCATCAAGGACATCACCGACGGCACGAGCAAGACGCTGATGCACTTCGAGATCGCCTGGAAGGGGTTGGACGAAGCGCCGGCCACGTACCGGTCGTGGATCCGCGGCATCTGCTGGAACAACGACTCCAACTCGTCCAAGAACGTCAAGAACGCGATGAACACCGTCCGTTACAACGGCGGCAGCAACTTCAACGAAGTGAGCATGGGCAGCAATCATCCCGGCGGATGCGGAATCGCCATGTCCGATACGAGCGTGCGATTCCTCTCGGCCGAGGTCGACATGAACACCGTGCTGCTGCCGCTCGCGAGCCGCGGGGGTGGCGAGATCACGGGAGCCGAATGACATGACGTGGCGTTCGGACGGGTGGCAAGCGGTCGTCGCCTGCGCGATGGTGATGCTGTGCTGCGGATGCGGCGGTCCGGCGGGCCCGGCCCGGTACCGGGTGAGCGGCACCGTGACCTGCGGCGGAGTGGCTGTGCCACACGGTGAGATCCTCTTCAGTCCCGACGGCCGCCAGGGCAACACGGGGCCCCAAGGAATCGCGATCATCACCGGCGGCCGCTATAACACGCAGGGCACGCGGGCGCCGGGTGCCGCCGGCGGGCCAACGGTGGTGCGGGTGGCCGCCCTCGAGACGCCCGGCGGCGGCCTGATCGCGGAGCACGAGTTCACGATCGATCTGCCCAAGGCCGACAGCGAGCAGATGATCGAGATTCCGGCGGCCGGCAAGAAAACCGGCCGCCCGGAAATCTGACCGTCCCGTCAGACCTGCCAGCCCGCGCGATACTCCCGCGCGAGGAGCGAGTCGACGTCGGCACGGCCGCTCGTCAGCGCTGCCGCGTCCCATGCGAACTCGCCCCGCACGCGGTAGGCGATGTTGACCAAAAGAACACTCTCCGCGAGCGGACCGGCGTAGCCGAAGTGGCAGGTGGCGGTCGGCCCGCCCCGGCAGGCGTCGAACCACTCCCGATAGAAGCCGGGTGAGGGGCGGAGCGTCTGCGGTGGCTTCTTCAATTCGACAAACTCCGCGGCGGGCAGCAGCTGCCAGCCGTTGAATCCGCAGAGCAGCATGCCGTCGGTGCCGATGAACAGCGTGTTCTTGTCGTGCGAGGCACGCTTCCCATCCTTGCCGGGAAGGTCGAGACCACGCTGGTCGAGGATCGGTGGCCGGCCCTGGTACCAGTGCAGGCTCACCGCCGGCAGCACCATGCCCGACGCCGACGTCCGCACCGGAAAGTCGAGCCGGCTCACGAGCGACGTCGGCGTGCGGTGCGGATCCGGCTCCGGTCCACCGCCCGCCACGCGGATCGGATGACCGAGCTCGAGCGCCCAGAACGGGATGTCGAGGATGTGGCAGCCCCAGTTGCCCGCCTCGCCCGTGCCGAACTCCCACCAGAACCGCCAGTCGTACGGGGCGAGCCCGGGGCGATACGGCCGCTCCGGCACCGGGCCGAGCCAGAGATCCCAGTCGAGCGTGGACGGGGCCACGGTCACGGGGCCGAGCGGCTTCGGCATCCCGCGATCGCTCGCGATCCAGGAGTGGACCTCGGTGACCGCCCCGATGGTGCCGGCCTTCACGAGTTCGACGCCCGCCCGCAGGCCCGGCAGCGTGTGCCGCTGCGATCCGAGTTGCGTGGCGAGTCCGCGCTGCGTCGCGGCGTCGCAGAGGCGGCGGACCTCCTGCACCTCGTGGGCCAGCGGCTTCTCGAGGTAGAGATGCTTGTCGCGCTCGATGGCCCACCAGGCGGGATGGAAATGCGTGTGGTCGGGCGTGCTGATCACGACGCCGTCGATCTGCTTCTCACAGGCATCGAACAGTCTCCGGAAGTCGGTGAATCGCCGAGCGGTCGGGTGCGCGGCAAAGGCCTTGGCGGCCCGGGCCTCGTCGACGTCGCAGAGCGCGACCACGTTCTGCCCCTTCATGCCGGCGAGGTTGGACTCGCCCCGGCCGCCGATCCCGATCGCGGCCACGTTCAGCCGCTCCGATGGTCCCTCGGCCGCGCGGATCCCGAATCCATGGCCCGCGAAGAAACCGGACGCGAGGCCCGCGAACGCGCGGCGGCTGAGCACGGACTTCGCCATGGCTGATCGCGAGGCCGGCATGGAGGAGTCTCCCGGGGACGCATGCAGCGGGTTTCCCGGCGACGCGGTCGGCGACTAGTCTAGTGGGTTTCCGTGCTCCGGCATCATCGGCCGGGGCCGCCGCCCCCTTCCCGGTGCCCCGTGCGCACGATCGAAATCTACGACACCACCCTCCGCGACGGCTCGCAGGGCGAAGGCGTGAACTTCTCCCTCGAGGACAAGCTCGCGATCACGAGGCGGCTCGACGAGGCGGGCGTCGACTTCATCGAGGGCGGCTATCCGCTCTCGAATCCCAAGGACGCCCAGTACTTTGCGCGGGCCCGGGAGCTGTCGCTGAAACGCTCGAAGATCTGCGCGTTCGGCATGACCCGCCGCCGCGGCATGACCGCGGCCGAGGATCCGGGCATGCGTGCCCTGCTCGACGCCGGCACGCCCGTGGTCACGATCGTCGGCAAGACGTCGGCCTTCCACG
>JBJTRH010000186.1:0-14706 GCA_046076065.1 Planctomycetaceae bacterium
GGTGGCCGCGAGCTACGTACCCTGGTGGCGCGACGACGCCTACTACGGCCCCGGCCGCTGGCAGGGCACGAAGGCCCTCGACGGCGGCGGCGCGCTCATGAACCAGTCGATCCACGGCGTCGACGCGCTGCAGTGGATCGCCGGCGCCACGATGCCGGGACTCGAGCCGGGGCAGAATCCGGTCGAGAGCGTGGTGGCGTTGACGGCCGTGCGGGCGCACGACGCGGAACGGCTCGAGGTCGAGGACACCTGCGTGGCGATCCTCCGGTTTCGCAACGGCGCCCTCGGCCAGCTCCTCGCCGCCACGAGCCTGTTCCCCGGGCAGCTGCGGCGATTCCTCGTCGGCGGCCGCGACGGCACCGCCGAGATCCTCGAGGAGCAGCTGACGGCCTGGCGGTTCCGCGGTGAATCCCCCGACGACGACGCCATCCGCAGCCGCTTCGGCGGCACCAGCGGCACGAGCGGGGGCGCGGCCGACCCGATGGCGATCAACTACTCCTGCCATACCCGCAACATCGAGGCGTTTCTCGACGCGGTGCGGGCCGGCCGCAGACCCGAACTCGACGGCCGCGAGGGCCGCAAGGCCGTGGCGATCGTCGAGGCCTGCTACCGTTCGGCCCGCACGGGCCGGGCGGCCCTCGTGAAATGAGCCGCCGATGAACACGCCCTTTCGCTACGCGATCTGCAACGAGACCTTCGGCGACTGGCCGCTGGCGAAGGCCTGCGACTTTTCGGCCGAGTGTGGCTATGCCGGCATCGAGATCGCCCCGTTCACGCTCGCCCCTCTCGCCACCGACCTCTCGCCGCAGGCCCGTGGCGAGATTTGCCGCACGATCGCCCAGGCCGGCCTCGACTGCGTCGGCCTGCACTGGCTGCTCGCCAAGACGGAAGGCTTCCACGTGGCCCATCCCGACGCCGACGTCCGAGGCCGAACGGTCGACTACCTCGCCGAACTCGCCCGCCTGTGCCACGACCTCGGCGGCCGGGTGCTCGTGTTCGGTTCGCCGAAGCAGCGGAGCCTGCTGCCGGGCGTGACGCCGCACGAGGCCCTCGACCACATCCACGAGGTGTTCTCCCGGCTCGTGCCGGTGCTGGAGACGACCGACACCGTAGTCGCTCTCGAGCCGCTCTCCCCGGTCGAGACCGACGTGCTCACCACCGCCGCGGAGACCTGCCGGCTGATCGACCGGATCGGATCGCCGCACGTCCGCCTGCACCTCGACGTCAAGGCGATGGCCAGCGAGGAGACGCCGATCCCGGAGATCATCGTGGCCAGCGCCCCGCACCTCGAGCATTTCCACGCCAACGACGTCAACCTCCAGGGCCCCGGCTTTGGCGGCGTCGACTTCGCGCCGATCTTCACGGCCCTCGACGAGGTCCGCTACGCGGGCTGGGTGAGCGTGGAGGTGTTCGACTATGCTCCCGGCCCGGAGCGGCTGGCACGGGAAAGCATCGCCTACATGCGTCGCATCGAGGCGGAGCTGGGCTGACGCCGCCGGGGAACGACAACCTCCAGGCCGCGACCGGCCGCCGACAGGAAGGACGATCCGCATGGCCCGAGAATCCGCCACCACGCCCTGGTACCGCGACCTCACGCCCTACCATTGGTTCGTGTTCGTCGTGGCCTCGCTCGCATGGCTGTTCGACTGCCTGGACCAGCAGCTGTTCATCCTCGCCCGCAACAAGGCGATGGAGTCACTGATCCCCGCGGGCATGGATCCGAAGCTCTATGGCGGCTACGCGACGAGCATCTTCGTGGCGGGGTGGGCCCTGGGCGGGCTGATCTTCGGCTCGCTCGGCGATCGCTTCGGCCGCGCGAAGATGCTCACGCTCACCGTCCTGATCTATTCGATCTGCACGGGCCTCTCCGCCTTCTCGACGGGCTGGGTCGACTTCGCCGCCTACCGGTTCCTGACCGGGCTCGGCGTGGGCGGGGTGTTCGGGCTGGCCGTGGCGCTCGTGGCCGACACGCTGCCCGACCGCTCGCGGACCGGCGCACTGGGCATGCTGCAGGCGCTCTCCGCGGTGGGCAACGTGGCGGCCGGCCTGATCAGCATGTTTATCGGCAGCCTCGAGGCCCGCGGCGCGATCGCCAAGGGCGTGGGCTGGAAGTACATGTTTCTGGTGGGGGCGATCCCGGCGTTTCTCTGCGTGTTCATTCAGCTGCGGCTGAAGGAGCCGGAGAAGTGGGTGCAGGCGCGGGCCGCGGGCCGGGCGGCGGGCGTAAAGTTCGGCTCCTACTCGGTGCTCCTCGGCGACCGCCGCTGGCGCGGGCCGGCCCTGCTCGGCATGCTGCTCTGCGTGGCGGGCGTGATCGGCCTCTGGGGCATCGGCTTCTTCAGCCCCGAGCTCGTGGGCGACGTGATCAAGACGTCGCTCGTGAAGGAGGGGGTGGCCGAGGCCGAGATCGCGGGCAAGCAGCAGTATTGGATCGGCGTGAACTCGATCGTGCAGAACCTCGGCGCCTTCGTCGGGATGCTGATGTTCACCCGCCTGGCACAGAGCCTGGGCCGCAAGACGGCATTCGCGATCGGCTACGTGGCGGCGATGGTGGTGACGATCGCCTACTTCCAGCTCTTCAGCGGCCGGGGCGACATCTGGATGAGCGCGATCATGGGGGCCTGCCAGCTCGCGCTGTTCGCCGGCTTCGCGATCTACCTCCCGGAACTCTTTCCCACGAGCCTGCGGAGCACCGGCACGAGCTTCTGCTACAACGTCGGCCGCTTCGTGGCGGCCACGGGTCCCTTCACGCTCGGAGCCCTGCAGGCGGCCCTCAAGGCCGGTGCCACGACGCCCGAGGCGAAGCTGGCGGCCTTCCGCAACGCCTGCTCCTACATGAGCGTGATCTTCCTGCTCGGCCTCGTGGCGCTGATCTTCCTCCCCGAAACCAAGGGCCGCCCGCTGCCTGAGGACTGAATACACGCGAACCACCGGCATCCTGCCGGTGTTCGCTGGGGCCCGGCGTGTGCGAAGCCGAGGTTCGCCTGGCCGGGCAGGCTCGCCCTCCAGGCTCGCCACACGCTAACCACCGGCATCCTGCCGCCATGACGGGCGGATGCCGGTCCTCACAAGCGCTGGGGCCCGGCGTGGGCGAAGCCGAGGTTCGCCTGGCCGGGCGGGCTCGCCCTCCGGGCTCGCCACACGCGAACCACCGGCATCCTGCCGCCATGACGGGCCGCTCCTCAGGCCTGAACTCAGCGAGGGGCTGCCCGTGCCCCGTGGCCGGCGTATGCCGCCAAGCGAAGCCACGATGGCGAAGCGCCGGCGACATCCGAGTGAGCGACGGGCACGATGCCCGTCGCGAACGTCCGGCGACGGGGCACGGGCAGCCCCGAGCCCCGAGCCACGCCGGACGCCGCCCGCAGAGCACCGGCGACCCGGAGCCCCACGCGCGGCCCCGCGTGCCGTAGAATCCCTCCGCCGCCGCGGGACGGGCGGCACCCTCCAGGAGCGAGCACGGACATGCGTTGGGAAGGCCGTCGCCAGAGCGACAACGTCGAAGATCGCCGCAGTGCGGGACAGCAGGCCGTGATCGGCGGTGGCTTGCTCACGCTCGTGATCATGATCGTGATGATGTTCCTGGGCGTCGATCCGATGCAGCTCATGCGGATGGCGCCGGAACTCGCCGGCGGCCCCGCGCCCGCCAGTGCACCCGGGAAGCCGATCAACGACGACGTCAGCAAGTTCCTCAAGACGGTGCTCGCCGACAATGAGGACGTGTGGGCCTGCATCTTCCCGCGGGCCTTCAATGCGAAGTTCGCGCCCACCAAGCTCGTGATGTTCACGGGGCAGGTCCGCAGCGGCTGCGGGATCGCCAGCGCAGGAGCGGGCCCCTTCTACTGCCCGACCGACAAGACGGTCTACATCGACCCCACGTTCTACGAGGAGCTGAAGCGGCGGTTCGGCGCGCCGGGCGACTTCGCCCAGGCCTACGTGATCGCGCACGAGATCGGCCACCACATCCAGAACCAGCTCGGCCTCGCGCAGCAGGTGCAGAACATGCAGCGGCGGGCGTCGTCGCAGGTCGATGCCAACGCGATGTCGGTTCGCCTGGAGCTGCAGGCCGACTTCCTCGCCGGTGTCTGGGCCCGCCACATGGCGCAGTATGCCGGCATCCTCGACGAGGAGGACATCCGCGAGGCCGTCAACGCCGCCGCCGCGATCGGCGACGACCGGATTCAGAAGCAGGCGCAGGGCTACGTCCAGCCCGAGGCCTTCACGCACGGCACGAGCGAGCAGCGGGTGCGGTGGTTCCTGTACGGCCTGAAGACCGACAGCCCCGATCTCGTCCGCGCCCGGATGATGGAGGCCTTCGAGCGGGACAACCCGTAGCGGCGGGTTCTCGCGTACGATGTCCCCATGCGGATCCTGCTGACCGGCGCGACGGGCTACGTGGGGGGCTGCCTCCTCGACGAGCTGCAGCGACTCGGCCACACGGTCCGCTGCCTGGTCCGCCGGCCCGAGAAGCTCGCCGGCCGGACGACCTCGTCCACGGAGGTGATCCGGGGAGACGCCGCGGATTCGGCCGATCTGGCCCGAGCCTGCGACGGCATCGACGTGGCCTACTGGCTCGTGCACTCGATGGAGGGCGGGGTCGACTTCGAGCGGGCCGACCGGCTGGCGGCGGAGCGGTTCGCCGCGGCGGCCGTCGCGGCCGGGGTCAGGCGGATCGTCTACCTCGGGGGGCTCGGGGCCGACGACGATCGGCTCTCGGCCCACCTCCGGAGCCGCCACGAGGTGGGAGCGATCCTCCGGGCCAGCGGCCTCGACGTGGTCGAGTTTCGGGCCTCGATCATCATCGGGGCGGGGAGTTTCTCCTTCGACCTCGTGAGGACGCTCGTGGAGCGGCTGCCGGTGATGATCTGCCCCGCCTGGCTGGCCACGCCCACGCAGCCGATCGCCATCGCCGACGTGGTGGGCTACCTCGCGGCCGCGATCGACCTGCCCCCCGGCGGCCCGCGGATTTTCGAGATCGGGGGGCCGGACAGGGTGTCGTACGGCGCTATCATGCGGGAGTACGCCCGCCAGCGTGGCCTGGCGAGGCTGATGATTCCCGTGCCAGTGCTCACGCCGTGGCTCTCGGGCTGGTGGCTGAAACTCGTGGCGCCGCGGTATGCGAGAGTGGGACGCAAGTTGATCGACGGCCTGAAAAACCCGACCGTGGTCACCAGCTCGGTGGCCCGCCGCGAGTTTTCGCTCGTGCCCCGTGACCTCGCCACGGCCGTGGGCGAGGCGATCCGGAGCGAAGACGCGGCCTTTGCGGATCGCCACTGGGCCGACGTCCGAGAGCCCGCGCCGCGGCGATACGGGGGCATCCACGAGGGCCGGCGGCTTGTCGATCACCGGCATGCGGTCGTCGCCGTCTCGGCGGACCGGGCGTTTGCCGCGATCGAGCGGATCGGAGGACGCAATGGCTGGTATGCCTGCAACTGGCTCTGGACGCTCCGCGGATGGATCGACCGCGCAGTTGGCGGGCCCGGCATGTCGCGTGGCCGCCGAGATCCCGACCGTCTCGCCACGGGCGAGGTGCTCGACTGCTGGCGGGTCGAGGCCTGCGAACCGCCGCGGCGGCTGAGGCTCGCGGCCGAGATGCGGATGCCGGGGCGAGGCTGGCTCGAGTTCGAGGTGGTGCCCCGCGACGGCGACGTCATGATCCACCAGACCGCGGTGTTCGATCCGCAAGGGCTCGGCGGACTGGCCTACTGGTACTCGATCTGGCCCCTCCACGAGATCGTGTTTCGGCGGATGCTCGCGGGTATCGTGCGGTCGGCGGTCCGCGGCGCCCGGGAGCGAGCCGCGGGTCAGATGTAGTACATCTCGTCGCCGGTGGGCCGGCAGCGGGCGGCGAGGCTGGCCAAGGTGATGTCGGCGAGGGCCTTCGCTTCGGCCTCGGCCACGGAATCCCACGCTGCCACCAGCACCCCGGCGGTCCGCGACTGCTTCGCGAGTTGGACGGTCACGGGCGCCGCATCCTCGCCGGGGCCGTCGACGGCGGCGCGGATGTCGGCGAGCGTCAC
Source organism: Planctomycetaceae bacterium (assembly GCA_046076065.1). Classification (GTDB taxonomy): domain Bacteria; phylum Planctomycetota; class Planctomycetia; order Pirellulales; family UBA1268; genus QWPN01. The sequence continues at coordinate 6,018 of JBJTRH010000186.1, forward strand.
TTCGGCGGGCGGCTTCGCCAGCCGGTAGCCGCCCGCGGCGCCGCGGATGCTGGTGACGATGCCCGCGGCCTTGAGCTGCAGAAGAATGTGCACGAGGAATCGCGGTGGCACGCCCTGCGCGGCGCAGATCTCGCGGATCCGGATCGGCGATCGCGACTCGATCCGCCGTGCCAGCTCCACGGCCGCAAGCGCCGCGTACTCGGTCTTGGCGGAGAGCCGCATGATGATGCCTCGTGCGTCAGCGGGAATGGAGCCCGCACTCGGTCTTGTCCGTGCCGCTCCAGCGTCCGGCCCGTTCGTCTTCGCCGCTGCCGATCGCCCGGGTGCAGGGCAGGCAGCCGATGCTCACGTAGCCCTTGTCGTGAAGAGGGTTGTAAGGCACCCGCTCGCGGACGATCGCATCCCAGACCTTCGCCTTCGTCCAGTTGGCGAGCGGTGACACCTTCACCACGCCGAACTTGTGATCCCAGCCCACGATCGGCGAGGCGGCGCGGTCGGGGCTCTGGTCGCGGCGGATGCCGCTCATCCAGGCATCGAAGCCGGCGAGCACACGGGTGACTACGGCGAGCTTCCGGTCGCCGCAGCAGCGGTCCGGATTGGTGCGGTAGATCGGGCCGCCGTGCAGGCCTTCGTACTCGTCGACGGTGGTCTCGGGCCGCTCGAGCGAGACCTCGATGCCATACCGCTTGGCGATCTGGTCGCGAAGCGCGAGCGTCTCCGGAAACTGGTAGCCCGTGTCGAGGTTGAACACGAACGTCCGGGGCGCGATCGCGGCAAGCCAGTGGATGATCAGGCAGCCCTCCGGCCCGAACGCCGTGGCCATCGTGAGCCGCGTGCCGAATCGTTCGACGGCCCAGCGGACGATGTCCTCCGGACTCACTGCCTCGAGCGACCGGCTCGCGCGGGCCAAGTCCTCGCGGAGTTCGGGCGACGCGGCCCGAACCTCGCTCTGCTGATCCGCTGGTGAGGGCGTCGCCGTAATCATCACCTTGTTGCTCAACTATTAAAGGTATGATACCAGACGCCTCTTGGATCGTCCACGGAAGCCTGTCCCCGCCACCACAGCCGTTCTGTCCGGCAGGGTTTCGCGGGTAGGGCCCGTTGATCCTCCCCCCTCGCCAACCCCCACCGAAACGGCACAATCACCGGCCGCATCGAGCGGAGGTTCCTACGGGCGGGGAGACTTACTGGGCATGGCACGAAACGTGGCGGTGGCGGTCGACCTCGGGGCCTCCGGGGGCCGGGTGGTGTCAGGAGCGTTCGACGGGCGGATCCTGGAACTCGAGGAGCTGCATCGCTTCGAGAACGGCCCGGTCTCGATGGCCGGCCAGCTCGTCTGGGATCTTCCCCGGCTCTGGCAGGAGGTGCTCGTCGGCCTACGAGCGGCAGCGGCCCGCCATGGCGCGGCGGTCTCGACCGTCGGCGTCGACACCTGGGGCGTCGACTTTTCGTTTCTCGGCGCCGACGGTGCCTTGCTCGCCAACCCGGTGTGCTACCGCGATGCCCGCACCCGCGGCGTGCTGGCCGCCGCAGAGCAGATCGTGCCCAGGGACCAGATCTTCGCGTCCACCGGCCTGCAGTTCATGGAGATCAACTCGCTCTACCAGTTCCTGGCGCTCGAGCGTGCCCGCTCCAGCGTGCTTGCAGCCGCTGATCGGATGCTGATGATTCCCGACCTCGTCCACTGGCTGCTGACCGGGCGTGCGAGCAACGAGCGAACCAACGCCTCCACGACGCAGTGCTACGACCCGCGTCGGGGCGACTGGGCGTTCGAGATGCTCGAACGCTTCGGGCTCCCTCGGCGGATCTTCGGCCCCCTCACCGACCCCGGCACCGACCTCGGGCCCGTGCGGGCGGAGGTCGCCGCCGAGACGGGCCTGCATGCCGCCCGCGTGGTGGTGCCCGGAACGCACGACACGGCCAGTGCCGTCGCGGCGGTGCCGGCCGAGGAGCCACCGAGCAGCCGACCGGACTGGTGCTACGTGAGCCTCGGCACGTGGGCGTTGGTGGGCGCCGAGCTCGACAGGCCGCTGGTCTCGCCCGAGTGCCTCGCCCGCAACTTCACCAACGAAGGGGGCGTGGGGGGCACCACCCGGCTGCTCAAGAACGTCTGCGGCCTGTGGCTCGTGCAGCAGTGCCGGGCGGCCTGGCAGCGATCGGGCACGGCCTGGTCATGGGACCAGCTCACCGCCCTCGCCGCCGAGGCTCCGCCGCTGGTGACCCTCGTCGATCCGAACGACCCGTCACTCGTGGCCCCCGCCGACATGCCGGAGGCGATCCGGGCCCTGGCGAAGCGATCGGGGGAACCGGTGCCCGAGTCCACCGCGGCAGTCGTCCGGGCGGCGCTCGAGAGCGTGGCGGCGGCGATCCGAAGGACGCTCGGCGAGCTCGACGAGCTGCTCGGCCGCCGCGTGTCGCGGGTGCACGTGGTGGGGGGCGGCGTGCAGAACCGGCTGCTCTGCCAGATGATCGCCGACGCCACGGACCGCCCGGTCGTGGCCGGCCCGGTGGAGGCGACCGCGATCGGCAACCTGCTGGTCCAGCTCGCCGGCCGGGAGGGCCCGCTCGACCTCCGCGCCATCCGTCGGATCGTCCGCGACAGCTTCGAGCCGGTCCGCTACGAGCCCCGCGACGCCGCCCGCTGGCACGCCCGCCTCGGCTGACGCACCTGCGACCGTCCGGCAACTCAGGCCGCTTGGTGCTGCCGGGCCGGCCGCTTGGTGACGACTCCGTGCTCGACCTCGATGATCGCGTCGGCCAGCGCCAGGGTGCTGGCCCGGTGCGTGATCATGATTACGGTGCGGTTCTCCACGTAGGCCGCGAGGGCCTCGTGGATCAGCCGCTCGCTCTCGACGTCGATCTGACTGGTGGCCTCGTCGAGCACGAGGATCTCGGCATTCCGCAGGAAGGCCCGGGCGAGCGCGATCCGCTGCCGCTGGCCTCCCGAGAGCCGGAAGCCGTTCGGGCCCACCATCGTCCGATAGCCCTCGGGGAAGTCGGAGATGAACCCGTGGGCGTGGGCCTTGCGGGCGGCCTCCTTGATCTCCTCGTCGGTGGCATCCCAGCGGCCGTAGCGGATGTTGTAGTGGATCGATTCGTTGAACAGCTCCGTCTGCTGCGTGACCATCGCGATCCGCCGCCGCAGATCGTGGAGCGACATGTCGGTCAGCGGCACGCCGTCGATCAGCACCCGGCCCTTCGTCGGGTCGTAGAACCGGCAGATGATGTTCACGAGTGTGCTCTTGCCGCCGCCGTTGGGGCCGACGATCGCCACCCGCTCGCCGAACCGGATCGCCACGTTCACGCCCTTGAGCACGGTGTCGATGCCGTCATACGAGAAGGAGACGTCGTCGAGACGGATCTCGCGGTGCGGCGAGGGCACCGACCGGGGCGTGGACGTCTCGCTGAGCCGCGATGGCGTGTCGAGCAGCGGATAGAGGCTCTGCGCGCCCACCATGCCGATGTTGAGGCCGGTGATCACGCCGGAGAGCTTGCGGACCGGGTCGCTGGCCCCGATCAGAAAGCCGAAGAAGATCATGATGCCGGGCACGGTCATCGGCTGCTCCGTCATCGTGATCCCGAAGATCTTCGTCTCCTGGTTGATCACGAGCCACGCACCCACGGCGATCGACGTGGCCACCATGCCGATGCCGAGGATCTCGGTGATCGGGTTGGCGAGCGCGTGATAGAAGGAGTGCCAGATGCCCGTCCGCATCATGTCGCGGGTGCAGGCCCGGAATCGATCCCGCTCGAACTCCTCCATCGTGTAGGCCTGCACGGTGAGGACGTTGTTGAGCGCCTCGAGGAGCACATGGTGGAAGCCGCGTGAGCGGTTGAGGATGTTCTTCGACACGTTCCGGATGCGGCGGTTCAGCCAGACCATCAGGAAGCCCACCACCGGGGCGAGCGTGAGGCAGGCGAGCGTGAGCCGCCATGAGACCATCGCGGCGAACCCGAGGCAGGTGAGGATCTTGAGCGGCTCGGTCACCGCGCCGCCGTAGACCGCGGTGATGCCTCCGGCGAGCATGTCGGAGGTCGCCGTGACCTGGGCCATGAAGCCGGCCGAGCCCCACTTCATGAACTGGGCGCGGTCGAGGGCCAGGGCCTTGTCGAACACCTTGAGCCGGATGTTGCGGCTGATGTTCATGGCGACCCAGCTGACGAGCAGCGTCGACCCCATGAGCAGCACGTGCTTGATGAAGGTGCTCGCGACCACGAACACCACCACCAAGAGCACCGTCTGGAACGGGTCGCGGGGCAGGAACCTGTTGAGCCAGGGCGCGAGCCGCTTGCCGGAATAGACGATCGCCTCGTCACCGCGGAGCGAGAGCTGCAGCGTGTCGCGACGCGTGCGGTCGCCCTGGAGGGCGCGGGCGTCGGCGGCTTCGCCCGCGAGCCGGGCCTCGATGTCGGCGAGTTCGCGGCGGCTTGCCTCGATACGGGCCTCGGCCTCGTCGATCCGCCGCTCGTTCCACGACTGCAGGGAGTCGCCCTTGAGCGTCACCTCGATGATCGGAAACAGCGCGGCGATGTTGGCGCCCCAGAGGGCGGCCACGCCTGCCGAGCAGAGGAGCGCTGCGGCGAGCAGCGGCCAGCTCTTGGCGGCCTCACGGAGGGCCCTGAGGAAGTAGTTCATGAACCGGTGATCTCGTGGAAGCGGCGGCCCGTCGAGGGGCGGGGGAACGTAGTGGCCACGCCCGCCCCGTTCAAGGGCGGGTTTCCGGCCGTTTTCCAGCCGTTTGGCAGGCCCGCATCAGGACCGGCGCGGCCCGCCCAGGCGAAGTTCGGCGGCCAGGAGCGTGTTGGCGATCAGCATCGCCACCGTCATCGGCCCCACCCCGCCGGGCACCGGGGACAGCCACCCGGCCACCTCGCTCACGGGCCCGTGGTCGACGTCGCCCACGAGCTTCCCTTCCACGCGATTGATGCCCACGTCGATCACGGCCGCCCCCGGCCGGATCATGTCGGCCGTGATCAGCCCGGGCCGCCCCACCGCCGCCACCACGATGTCAGCCTGCCGCGTGAAGTGGCCGATGTCGCCCGAGCGGCTGTGGCAGATCGTCACGGTCGCGTCGCACCCGCCCGTTTCGCCGGGGGGGCAGCCCGCGGGAGGACGCTGGGCGAGCAGCAGGGCCAGCGGCTTGCCCACGATGTCGCTGCGGCCGACGATCACCACGTGCCTGCCCGCGGTGGGGATCGCGGCGTCGATCAGCATCCGCTGCACGCCCGCCGCCGTGCAGGGAACGAATCGCGGCCGCCCCTGCGAGAGCAGGCCGGCGTTCTCGGGATGAAAGCCGTCGACGTCTCGATCGGGCGGCACGGCATCGAGCACGGCCACGGTGTCGACGTGGGACGGGAGCGGCAGCTGCACGAGAATCCCGTCGGCCGGACCATGTTCGTCTCGGGCGATCGACCGCACGAGGGCCACGAGGTCGGCCGTCGACGCGGTGGCCGCCACCGGGATCACCACGGAGTCCATCCCCACGCGGGCCGCGGCGGCCGCCTTGCTCTTCACGTAGGAGGCGCTGGCGGCCATTTCGCCCACGAGCACCACAACGAGCCGTGGACGCCGGGCGACCATTCCCGTGAAGGTCTCGACCTCGCCGCGAAGCGTGGCCTCGATGCGGCCCGCGAGCGCCCGGCCGTCGAGCACCGTGGCCGTCATGGGGCCGCCTGCTTGGGTGCGGCATCGGCCCCGGCCCAGCGCTGCCAGACGCCGTCGATGCCGGCGGCCTCCGCATCGCCTTCGTGGAACACGAACAGGTAGCGGAGCGTGAGCGATTCGCCGGCGGGGATCACGTGGTCGCCGCTGCCCTTCGGAGCACCGGTGAAGTCGTGGAGCCCGAAGGGGTTTGCCGCCACGAGCCCGTAGTCGCGGGCGTGCCAGCGCGTCGGGTGCCTGAGGTTGCCGGGATGGTCGAGCACGGCTACGCCCACTGTCCGGCCGCCGAGCGGCCCCCAGTAATCGACCCAGCGGGCGGCCTTGCCCCACGCGTCGGCGTCGCGCTGCCCCTCCGAGTTGGTGCAGTGGCCGGCGGCTCCCTTGGAGCCATCGAGATCCTTGAGCTGCAGGGGCGTGGGCACCCGCAGCCCCATCGCACCCTCCTTGGTGTCGCCGAGGGTCACGGCACCGTGGTCGGCGTGGAGGGTGATCGAGTAGTCGATGGTCCGCACCCTCGCATCGCCGGCGAATACGAGCCGCGCGGTGTCGGTGCAGACGACCCTGCCGTCGGCCTTCACCCACCGATGCCGCGCCTCGATGACGCCCTCGCGCCCCCCCTCGGCCTTCAGCAGCTCGACCTGCTCGATGCGGTTGGCGGCCCGCCGGTCGGGCTTGCCCGCCCCGGGATGCGATGTCCAGAAGTCGACGCCGTTCACCAGCCCGTGCGTGAACCAGATCGACTCGTGGTGCGGGTGGTCGTGGGCCTCGCCCGGCACGTCGCCGACGACCGGCCAGGAGCGGGTCATCGGGGTGCCGCCTGGCCCATGCACCGGAAACAGGATCGGCTTCCGATGACCGGTGTGCACGTACGACGTGAATGGCGCACCGTCGAGCGCGACATCGACACGCTCATCGTGCCGGGTGATGGCGACGTCCCCGACCGCCGTCGTGGCCGTGAGCCACGCCAGCACGAGCAGGGCCGGCAACGCGGACACGGGAGCCCATGTGCACCGCCAGTTCACGTCCGCTCCTCCACATACAGCAGCCGCAGCTGGTGCTGGATCTCCTCGAGCAGCTTCCGCTCGTCGGGGGCGAGGTTGCCCCGCGTCTTTTCCTCGAGCATGTCGAGCGTGTCGATGAAGTGTTTGGCCGTGGCCACGTTCTTCAGCGCCTTGTTGGTGATCGGGTTGGGAATCCTCCCGAAGGCCATCAGGGCCTGGGTGAACAGCGTGTGGATCAGGAACTCGAACGTCGCAGGCGGCATCCTCGACGCGTCGCCGGCTCCCGTCTCCTCAAGTCCGCGCTCGTCGCTCATCGTGTCTCCTCGTCGCTCAGGCCTCGGCCACCCACGCACTGCCAGCGTGCCGCTCCACCGCCGCCGCGACCAGCCCCGTGAAGAGCGGATGCGCCGCCGTGGGCTTGCTCTTGAACTCGGGGTGGTACTGCACCGCCACGAACCACGGGTGGTCGGCGAGTTCCACGATCTCCACCAGCGTGCCCGCCGGGTTCGTCCCGGCGATCACGAGGCCCGCCCGCTCGAGCTGCTCGCGGTACCGGCCGTTGAACTCGTAGCGATGCCGGTGCCGCTCGGAGATCCGCGTCGTGCCGTAGGCGGCGGCGGACCGCGTGCCCTCGGCGAGCACCGCCGGCTGGGCCCCGAGCCGCATCGTGCCCCCCTTGTCGACCACGGCACACTGCTCGTCCATCAGGCAGATCACCGGATGCGGCGTGTTGCGGGCGAACTCCGTCGAGTGGGCCCCCTCGAGGCCGGCGCAGTGCCGGGCCACGTCGATCACGGCGCACTGCATCCCCAGGCAGATGCCGAGGAACGGCAGCCGCCGCTCGCGGGCGAAGCGGATCGCCTCCACCTTGCCTTCGATGCCGCGCTCGCCGAAGCCGCCCGGCACGATCAGGCCGTCGAAGCCGGCGAGCAGCCGCTCGGCCCCCTCGCGCTCGATGTCCTCGCTCTTGATCGGCTGCACGCGCACCTGGGTGCGGCAGGCGATGCCGCCGTGGTCGAGGGCCTCGTAGATGCTCTTGTAGGCGTCGCGGTGCTCGGCATATTTGCCGACCAGCGCGATCGACACCTCGTGCTCGGGATTCCGGAGCCGGTGGAGGATGTCGTGCCATTCCTCGAGGTCGGCGGCCCCGGCCTGGATGCCGAACCGCCGCAGGATGATCTCGTCGATCCGGTTCGACTGCAGCGAGAGCGGCACCTCGTAGATCGAGAAGTCCTTGTCGCGCTCCTCGATCACGCAGTCGAGCGGCACGTTGCAGAACAGCGCGATCTTCTCGCGGTCCGACACGTCGAGCGACCGCTCGGTGCGGCACACGAGGATGTCGGGCTGGATGCCGATCTGGCGGAGCAGCCCGACGGAGTGCTGGGAGGGCTTCGTCTTCAGTTCGCCGGCGGCCTTGAGGTAGGGCACCAGCGTGAGGTGGATGAAGATGCAGTTCTCGCGCCCCACCTCCAGCGGAATCTGCCGGATCGCCTCGAGGAAGGGCAGGCTCTCGATGTCGCCCACGGTGCCGCCGATCTCGGTGATGGCGATGTCGGTCTCGCCGTCGGCGAGATTCTTCACCATCTCCTTGATCTCGTTGGTGATGTGCGGGATCACCTGGACCGTCTTGCCGAGAAACTCGCCCCGCCGCTCCTTGTTGATCAACGAGAGGTAGATCTGGCCGGTGGTGTAGTTGCTCTCGCGGGTCAGCTTCGTGGAGGTGAACCGCTCGTAGTGGCCGAGGTCGAGGTCGGTCTCGCTGCCATCGTCGAGCACGTACACCTCGCCGTGCTGGTACGGGCTCATCGTGCCCGGGTCGACGTTGATGTAGGGGTCGAGCTTCTGCATCTTGACCCGCAGGCCCCGGGCCTCGAGGAGCATGCCGATCGAGGCGCTCGTGAGACCCTTGCCAAGCGAGCTGACCACGCCCCCGGTCACGAACAGATGCTTCGTCACGGTCCGAGCTCCTTCCCGTCCGCCGGTGATTCGCCTGCCTCCAGCCGCCCTCGCGACCGATCTGGACACG
>JBJTRH010000187.1:0-8824 GCA_046076065.1 Planctomycetaceae bacterium
GTTGACCTTGAACGGATCGGCGCTCGTGGAGGCGATCGCGAGCGTGCCGGTGACGCTCACGAGGTCCCAGGCGGCGCCCGCCGCACCGGTGCCGGAGAGCATCTGCCAGTTGTAGTTGCCGCCGGAGTTCCAGATGAGACCGCCGGAGACGCCCAGCGTGCCGAGGCCCGCACCGGGAGCGAGCGTGCTCCCGGCGGCAATCGCGGCCGAGCCGACCACGGTGCCCGCTCCGGTGAGCGTCTGCGAGCCGCCGAGCACGAGGCCGGAGGCGAGCGCCGACGTGTCGAGCGCCGCCCCGGATCCCACGCTGAGCACGGACGACGATCCGAGCGATGCCGTCGCGGCAAGCGCGAGCGTGCCGGCCGAGATCGTGGTGGCGCCGGTGTAGGTGTTGGATCCGGCCAGCACGAGCGTGCCGGCACCGGCCTTCACGAGCGACCCCGCGCCTGAGATCGGCGAGGCCGCGTTCACCGTGATCGTGCGGCCCGCATCGGCCTGGAACGTGCCCGTGCCCGACGAGAGCGTGAGCGGCAGCGTGTCGACCGTGAGGTTGCTCCCCAGCAGGTTGCCGACCGTGCCGCCCGTCCAGAGGAACGTCGTGTTCACGACGACCGTGCTCGTGCCCGTCTGGGCTCCGCGGGCGATCGTGCCCGCCCGCAGCATCCCCGCCGAAAGGGCGATCGTGCCCGACACCGTCTTCGTGGCACTGCCGGTGCCCGTGAACGTGTTCTCGGCCACGAACACGCTCGTGGCCGTCACCAGGGCCGCCGGATTCGCGATCGCCAGCGTGCCCAGGCCGCTGAAGGCACCGGCCACCCCGTTGGTGCCCGAGCCGAGGATTCGGCCCACGGTGATCGAACCCGTGGCGAGCGTGCCCGCGCCCATCGTGAAGCTCGACCGCATGCTGCCGCCACGCCCGGTGGCGGAGCAGTTCGCCTGGCCGATCACCAGCCAGTTGACTGCGGCATCGGTCGTACCGGAGGAGAGATCCACCGTCGCGGTGAACGCCTTCCGGCTCGCCGAGTTGAACTGGCCGAGAGAGCCCACGAGCCACGTGCCGGCGGGGCCGCTGCCGTCGGTGCCGCGGACCACGAGCGTGGGCGACGTCGTGCCCGGGGCGAACTGCAGCAGCGAGTCGGCGCGGCTGGCGCTCATCGCCACGTAGCCGACGTTCAGGACGTTCGTCTGACCGAGGAAGAGCTGCGCACCGCCACCGTCGTTGTTGCCGCCGACGTCGCCCAGACCCAGCGTGCCCGACACGATCGCGTTGGTCGTCGCGAGCGTGAGCGACGAGGTGCCCGTGGCGCCGCTCTGACTGCTGCCGCCCTTCAGTCCCACGCGGAATATGCCGTCCGGCACCGTGTAGGAGAGGTTCGCGATCCCCGCGAGCGAGACCACCGCCCGGTGGCCCGCCGCGACCGTGCCGCCCGGGCCGACCTCGAAGTTGCCGGGCCCGGTGAACGCCAGCGCACCGCCCGAGCCGGTGACGGCCATGTTCGTAAGCGCGCCGTTGCCGGTCGTCATGGTCGCCAGCGTCTGCGTGGTCGAGCCGATGTCGAGGATCGCATCGCTGCCGCCCAGCACCAGGGTGCCCGCGGCCGCGAGTTGATTCGAGAGCCCCAGCCGCAACGTGCCACCGGTCACGCCCGTCGTTCCCGTGTAGGTCTGCGTGGCGCTGAGCACCATCGTGCCCGTGCCCGTCTTGGTGTATCCGCCGGCGCCGCTGATCACGCCGTCGTACGTCGTGCTCTCGCCGTTGCCGCCGGCCGTGAGCACATTGCCGCCCACGTCGATGTTCCGCGAGCCCTTCAGGCCTCCGACGGAATAGGTGGTGCCCGTGAGGGAGAGCGCGAGCGTGCCGGCATCGGCGGCGTTCATGTCGAGCGTGGAGCCCGCCAGCGCCCCCACGCTTGCAAGCTCGAGGGTGCCGTCCGCGATCCGCGTCGCGCCCGTGAACGAGCCCGTGCCCGAGAGCGAAAGCGTGCCGGCGCCGCGCTTCGTGAGCGAGTTGCCCGCCCCCTTGAGGCCCGTGGCGAAAGCCACGTTCTGGGAGTTCGTGTCGATCACGAACGCCTGGCCGGTGCCCGTGGAGATCCTCGCGGAGTAGTCCGCCGTGTTGGCGGCCGAATACTGAATCGCTCCGCCGACGAAGGCAATCGTGCCGGAAGAACCCAGCGCGTCGGCCGAGCCGAGGGCCACGGTTCCGCCGGCGAGTACGGTCCCGCCGGTATGACTGTTCGCCCCCGTGAGCGTGAGCGTGCCGGCGCCGGACTTCCGCAGGCCGCCGGCCCCGGACATCGCGCCCGAGTAGGCCGAGTCGTCGGAGCGATTGAAGGCGAGCGTGGTGCCCGCCAGCGAGTCCACGTCGCCCGTGAGCAAGCCGGTCGTGCCCCCGGCCCCCACCGCGAGGGTACCCTTCACAAGCTTCACAGCGCCGGCCGCCGCGTCGCCGGCGAGCACGAGCGAGCCGCCGCCGCTCTTCGTCATGCCGTTGGCTGCGGTAAGCGCCGTCGCGATCGTGGCCGTAGAGGTGCCGGTCACCGTGACCGTGTTTCCCGCCTGGTCACCTGTGAGCGAGAGGGCGTCGCCGGTCAGCGTGTAGCCGTCGGCCGTGAAGCTGAGCCCATAGCCCACGCTCTGCGGGCCGCTCACGGCCACGGTACCGCCGACGGTGCCGAACAAAGCCCCCTTCGCCGGATCCCACGCGACGATACCCGAGCCTCCGTTCCACGTGAGGCCGGCCGAGGACCAGGTGCCCCCGCCGCCCGCGGTGGAGCCGTTGCCGTACCAGGTGTAGGGCACGGAGGGCGTGAAGACTGCATCGAGGCCAAGACCGTCGCCGGAGAGCGCCAGCGAGAAGGTGCCACCAAGGGTGGCGTTGGTGAAGCCCGGCGAGGCCCCGGTCGGCAGCGTGGTGAGCGCGAAGTTGGCTGGATCGAAGCCCGTGATCGTGGCAGCCGACGTCAGAATCCGCCAGGAACCCGCGAGCGACCAATCGAAGTTCCGTGCTTCGCCGTTGGTGCCGATGGCCGACAGCGACCAGATGTTGACCCGGAACGGGCTCGCTGAGGAGAGCCCTGAGAACGCCACCGCATCGGTCGAGATCAGGCCCCAGCCCGTGCCCGCGGTGCCCGTGGCATCGAGCATCTGCCAGTCGTAACTCCCGCCGGCAGCGAGCGTGAGGCCGCCGGTCACCGTGAGCGGGCCAGTGCCCGCCGCTGCGATCACGGCCGCGCTGCCGCCAACCGTCAGGCCGCCGGCGACCGCTCCGGACCCCGCGAGCACCTGCGCGCCTGGAATGCTGTAGCCGCCGGTCACGGCCGAGGCGTCGAAGACCGCGCCGGCCGCCAGGCTGACGGTGCTCGACGAGGCGATCGAGCCCGCCGCCCCGAGCGCCAGTGTGCCGGCGGAGATCGTGGTCGGGCCGGTGTAGGTGTTGTTGGCCGAGAGCGTGAGCGTGCCCGCGCCGGTCTTCGTCAGGCCGGCCGTGCCGGCCGTGCCCGTGATTCCGCCGGCAAACACGGTCGAGGTCGCATCGCCAACCGACAGCGTCTTTCGGCCGAGCGTGACGACCGATCCGGTCGAACCCGAGAGCGCACCGATCGACAGACTCGACGCCGTGATCCCGGAGATGTCGAACGTCGCACCGCTCGCGGCGACGTCGACCGTGCCCGTGGTGTCGAGCGCCCCCGCCAGGGCCACCGACAGCGTGCCGGTGTTGATCGTTGTCTTGCCCGTGTACGTGTTGGCACCGCGGAGGACGAGCCTACCGGTCGCGCCTGTGCCACTCTTGACAAAGCCGCCTGCGCCCGAAAACACACCGTCGAGAAAGACGCTGTTGACGGGGTTCGAACCACCCGGCGACGTGTCGATGGTGAGGCTGCCGGTGAGCGTTCCGCCAGACGTGATGGTGAGATTCGACGTGGTCTGATCATCCTTGTTGAACACGAGCGTGCCCGTCGACGGAAAACTCACGTTGGTGTATGTCTGGGCGCCACCGCTCGATCGGGCAGTCAACCCCGCTCCGCTGTCCAGCGTGACGGCGTTGGTCAACGTTCCGGTCGTCATGCTCTGGCTCGTGAGCCTGACGCCGCTGCGGACCGTCGCGCTGCCGGTACCAAGGGCATTCGTGCCCTCGAAGAAGGCTCGCACACTGCTATTCGCAGCGAAATCCCAGTTGACGTTCGTCGCAGTGCCCGACGTGTTTTGAAGGATTGCGCCACTGGCGCCGGTCACAGTGGCTGTATTGCCCGCCCCGGCCAGCGGCGCGGCAATGGTCAGGACGCCGCCGTTGACACTAATCGTGCCGCCACCAGAGCCGATCGTAAGACCGCGGCTTCCACTCAAGGTGAAGGACGCAGTCGTGCGCAGCGCGGCTCCATTCGAGATCGTGATCCGGTCGGCCGCAAAGGCGCCTACACCACCCAGATTTCGGTCCGTGCTGACCTGCAGGGTGCCTGACGTAATCTCGAGCTTGCCCGTGAAGGTATTGGTGGCGCTCAGCACCAAAGTGCCAACACCATTTTTGATGATGGATGGTGACGTACTGCTGGCGAGCACGGTCGAAATCGTCGCCGTGGCTCCGGTGCCCAGTGCGTTGACGGTAATCGTCGCACTATTCGTACCGTTATTCAGCGTCATCGTGGAACCAGTCACGATCCAACTCGCCGCCGATGACGTGTCGGCGTCGCCGAAGATGAAACTTCCAAGCGATCGATTGGTGTCGAGCGTGATTGTGCGGGTCGCCGTGATGTTGTTGGCGAACGTGGCGGTACCGCTATTGCCACCCGCGATCGTGTTGTTCAGCCAGTTGGAGGACCCGCTCCAGAGGCCGTCGGCATCCACGTTCCAGCTTCCGCGGGTCTGCGCCAAGGCCGAACCGGAGAGCGACGCCCCAAGCAGGGCGGCCAGCAGGAGCGAGGGCATGGCCGCACGGCACGACTTCCGGGGTGTCGATGTTCGCATGAAATTAGACCGCCTTGTCGATGAGGGACTTCGGAGAAGATGAGGGGAAAGTGCCAGAAACCGAATCAACCGGGCGCGTCAGCGATCGAACGGCTGCGCCACGCTCGCCCAGGTGGGGCCGATGCAGATGTCGCCGATCATGATCCGCCCGCCGCTGCTGAACTCCAGCGAAAGCGTTTCGAACCGCAGGTCGCTGTCCACGTCCTCGCTGACCACGGACCATTCGGCCGGCTCCGCTGAACCGGCGAGTCGCTCCGCCGCCATCAGGCTGAGCAGCACCTGATCGGGTCGCGATCGGCCCGCGACGATCTTCGCCACCACGGCATACGTCTGGCCGGAGGTCTGGGGGAGCGAGGCGCGGGTGAGCGTGTCGGCGACCCGCAGCAAGACGCCGTCGTGCTTGCGGAGGGCGATCTGCATGAAGGCATTCTGGTCGAGTTCCTCCTCCGCCGTCTTGCCGTGGGCTCGCAACACGACCATGGCCCGGTGCTCGTCGCGGGCGGCGAGCGGGCCTCGGCGGACCAGAAACCGCACGTACCAGATTCCATCCGTGGCCAGATCGATCGGAGTCTCCAACCTCCGGTGGGCCGCCGACTTCCAGCGGGCCGACTCCTTGCCGGCGGCCTCGTGCACTACGGCCACCGAACCGCCACCGGACAATCCCGGCGCCGCCACCCGCAGCCCACCGCGTCGCGAATCCCACGGCTCGGCCCAACCGGTCCCCGACTTCAGGCCCTGGATCTGGCCCGCACCACCCCGAAAGTCGTCCATGACGGACGGTGGGCCGGAGCTCGGCTCGGCCGTAGCCCCCTCCAGCGACCGCGCCACGAGTTCCCCGTCGAGCGGGATCGACTCGACCCCGGTCATGGCGACTCTGTAGCGGCGTCCCTCGCCGGCCTCGATCAGCTCGTGCCGCTGTGAACTCGCCCGGTCACCGGCCGTCCGCCGCACGGCCCCCTCGGCGACGTGCACCTCTTCCCGACGGGCGTCGATGACGGCCGCATACCGGGTGCCGATGTTCCTGAAAACGGAATGCGGCGTGACGACTTCTATCGACTCGCAGGTCTGATCACCGCGAAAGACGAACGTGCCCTCGTCGATCTTGATCGCTCGACGCGACTGAATCGCGAACCGTGCCGCACCCTGCAAAAAGATTCTCGCGCCCCCGTCGAACCGGAGGTTCACGGCGCCTGTCGTCAACTTGTATGGCCCCGGCGTGAGCCTTGACCCCGACACCACGGCTTCGCCATCAAGCGTCGCATCGGGGCTCGCGGAAGCGATGGTGACCACATAGCGGGCGGGAGCGGCGCCCGCCTGGACGATCTCGACCGCCCGCGGGCGATCTCCCTCGTTTTCTCGCCTCCGTGACGGCGCAACGAGCCATGCGACCAAGAGCGATGCAGCGATCAGCGATGCGACGATGATGCCCCACGGAGCCCGCCTCGCCCGCGCAGCGCCCCGGGAGAACTGCCCGCCCGTCAGGGCCGCATGCATGTCGACATACCGGACATAGAACCGCCGAGCTTCGGCATCCGACTGAAGCAGCCGCGTCAGCTCGGCAACCTGTTCCTCGCTGGCCGTGGCATCCACCACCGCGGACAGAAGCGTGTGCAGGGATTCCCCTTTCCGCTGAGTCATGCGTGCCCCCCCAGCACGACCGAGCGGTCGATGCAGTCGAAGAGGAGCCGCCGGACACGCTCGAGGTTGCGGAACATCGTGCGGCGACTCTGGGAGAATGTCGTCGCGATCTCGTCGGTGGGCGCTCGGTCGACATACCTCGCTTCGATCAGCTTCCGATCGCGGTCGCTGAGTTTTTCAAGGCACTTCTCCAGGGCGACGAGACGCTCGGCAAGCACCGGCTCCTGCTCCTCCCGGGCGATGGCCAGCAGCTCCAGGACATCCGTCGGCAACCGCACCATGCGGCGCGGCCGTTGCTGCTCGTGAAACTTCAGAACCTTGAGGTAGGCAAACCGACATGCCCAGGGCAAGAACGGCCGCGAACGGTCGTACTCGCCGAACTTCCTCGAGATCGAGATGCACACCTCCTGCATCACATCCTTCGCGTCCTCTTCATGCAGAAGGAGCGTGAAGACGTAGCGGCGCAACTGCTCATAGTTGGCCGTGACGAGGTTGATGAACAGTTCGTTGTCGGACTCGGACACGTCCGCCATCGAAGGGCCTTCGGAAGAGGGGGTTCGAGAGCGCTCTTTCGTCGTAAGAGTTTCCGGCGGCGTCGCGATTTGTGCCAATCTATGGCACTTTGTCCGGGTTTGGCGGAAGTCTTGTGTGATCGAGCAACGGGAAGCACGGGTGGGGTGAACCATGGCTGGCAGCGGCGGTGCGACTCGCGTTCACGGCGAAAAGAAGCCTCCGGCGGTCGGCGGCGAGCCGCACCAAAGCGGTGGCACCGCGGGCCCCTTCGCCGCGGTCACGGTGCTTTTTTTCTTCTGGGGATTCATCACCGTCATGAACGACGTGCTGATTCCCTTCCTCAAGTCGAGCTTCGAACTGAGCTACTTTCAGGCGGGACTCGTGCAGTTCGCGTTTTTCGGCGCGTTCTTCGTGATTTCGCTGATCTACTTCGCGCTCTCGGTGAGCGGCGGCGACCCGATCAATCGCGTCGGCTATCAACGGACCATCGTCACCGCCCTGGTGATCTGCGCGGCCGGCTGCGGCCTGTTCTCGCCGGCGGCCGCCTCGAAATCGTATGCGTTCTTCCTCGGGGCGCTGTTTCTGCTGGCGACGGGCGTGACGCTCCTCCAGATCGCGGCCAATCCCTACGCGGCGATCCTCGGCAAGCCGGAGAACGCGTCGTCGCGGCTCAACCTCGCCCAGGGGCTCAACTCGCTGGGCACGACCATCGCCCCGATCGCGGGAGGGTTGCTGCTCTACAAGGTGTTCGCCAAGGACGGCGCCGTCACGCTCGACGCGATCCAGGTGCCCTACCTGATCTACGGCGGGATGTTCCTGGCCCTGGCCCTGGTGATGGCCTTCATCCACCTGCCGCGGATCCAGCCCGAGGGCTCGACGACCAGCCATGGCGCCTCCAACGCGCTCGGCTTCCCGCAGCTCACGCTCGGGATGGTGGCGATCTTCATGTATGTCGGCTCCGAGGTGGCGATCGGCAGTTACCTCGTGAGCTTCATGGGCGACCCGGCCGTCATGGGCTGGGAGGAGGGCATCGCGAGCCTGTACCTCGCCTTCTACTGGGGCGGCGCGATGATCGGCCGGCTGTGCGGTGCCATCGCCATGGCGCAGATGCCCAACCCTGCCCGCAAGCCGGTGCTGATGGTGGCGACGGCCGCCGCGCTGCTGGGGCTGGTCTTCGTCGTCACCGCGCTTCGGTTCGAAGACGGCCGCCTGGTGACCAGTTTCCTGCCGATCGTCGACCTCTGGCCCTTCGCGCTGATGATCGCGCTGTGCCTGGGGGCGTTTGGCGTCGCCCGCGGCAAGCCTTCGGCGGTGCTCGCCCTGTTCTCGGGTGCCCTATGCGTGCTGCTGCTGATCGCCGCCTGTGCGACCGGGAAAGTCGCCCTCTGGGTGGCGCTCGGCACCGGCTTGTTCAACTCGATCATGTGGTCGAACATCTTCACGCTGGCGATCGACGACCTCGGCGAGCAGACCTCCCAGGGCTCGTCGCTGCTGGTGATGATGATCGTCGGCGGGGCCCTGCTGCCCCTGCTGATGGGGGCCGTCGGAGACCTGGTCGGCATCCGCCAGGCGTTCCTGATTCCGATCCCCTGCTACCTCTACATCCTCTTCTACGGCTGGTGGAGCCACCGCCGGATCGCCGCCAAGGGGGCCGCCGCATGAGCGCCGGCGGCCGGCTCGCCGACGATCCGCGGCTGGTGCTCACGCT
>JBJTRH010000188.1:0-13656 GCA_046076065.1 Planctomycetaceae bacterium
AGGTCCGCGGCGCGCATCCCGGCGAGGACGTGCGGCCGCTGTTCTTCGGCTACAAGGCCAACGCGGCGGCCCGGGCGCTGATCGTGGAGTCTGGAGCCGCGATGGTGTTCACCCGCGGCGTGCTCATCCCCGCCGCCTAAAACGAGCCGGTCGTGGTGCAGCCGTACCGCTTACGCGGTGACGCTTCCTGGCAGGCCGTACGGCTTACGCCGTGACGCTTGCTGATGGATCAATCGTCGAACGGACGGCGGGGCTTGGCGTCTCGCGCCGCGGTGGCCGGGGCCTTGGGGGCTGGCACGGCCGGCGAAGCCACCGCCTCGCCGTCTTCCGCCATCTCCTGCCGCTCCCGCCACGGCTTGCCCGCCTCGTAGTTCGCCAGCTCCGCCTTCAGCTGCTCGGCGACCTCGCCCCCGGCCGCCGCATCGGTTTCCACCGACTTCCGGCTGTACTTCCGCGCCGCCTCGAAATCGCCCTTCTCGGCATGCCCGGCCGCCAGCGTGCTGATGATGTGGGCCGCCTGCCAGTCCGTCTTCTCGCAGGCCTTCTCCGCCAGCGCGATCGCCCGGTCGGCATCGCGCACGCCCTCGTCGGGCGACGTGGCCAGCAGCCAGGCGAGGTTGTTGAGGATGCCCGTGTCGTCGGGCTTGAGCTCCAGGGCTTTCTCCAGATCCACGAGCGCGGCGGCATGGTCGCCGATCGAGATCGCGGCGTCGCTGCGGCCGCGGCGGGCCGAAAAGTCGTCGACGTCGATCTCCAACGCCTTCGTGAACCGCCGGATCGCCTCCCGGGGCTGCTTGTTCGCCAGGTAGAGCATCCCGAGCTGGCTGAGCACGATCGCGTCGTCGGGGCTCTTCGCGGCGAGCTTGCGGAAGCTGCGGATCGCCTCGGGATAATCCCGCTGCTCGGCGGCGATCAGCCCGCGAAGCTCCAGCGCCGCCGGCAGGTCGGGGTTCTGCTCCAGCACCGCCTCGACGTCGGCCACCGCCTCCTCGGTCCGGTCGGCCTGCTGCAGGATCCGCGCCCGCAGGAGCCGGGCCTCGGGCTCGCGGGGCGCCAGGTCGATCACCACGCCGATGTCGGCCAGCGCCTTCTCGCGGTCGCCCTGCACGGCATGCACGCGGGCCCGCTGCATCAGCAGGCCGGGCGACTGCGGATCGAGTTCGAGCGCCTTGTCGAAGGCGGCGAGCGCATCGCCGGGCTTCCCGTCCAACATGCAGGCCAGCCCCAGCGTGCCGAGGATCGCCGGCTCGTCGGGATCCTGCTCGAGCGCCTGCTCGAGATCGGCACGGGCGCCGGGGAAGTCGTCGTGCATCAGCCGATGCACGCCCCGCGCCTTGAGCACGTCGGCATTCCGCGGGGCGAGCTCCACCGCGGCGTCGAGGAGCGTGCGCTGCGTGTCGGCGTCGGTCTCGACGGCGGCGAGCACGAGGTTGGCCTGGGCCCGCGGCAGCGGATCGTCGCCGAGCAGCTCCAGGGCCCGCCGGGCCGATTCGCCGGCCCGCTTCGGATTGCCGTCGGGCAGCGACTCCAGCCGGGCCACGAGCAGGTGGGCGACGCCCACCCCGGGATCCCGGGCCAGCACCTCCTGGAGATCCCGCAGGGCCAGCGAGCGAATCCGCTTCCAGTTGCGGTCGGGATCGTCGGTCTCGAGGATCGCGCCGGCGAGCATCGTCGAGCGATCGAGGAGCGTGCCGGTGTAGAGATCGTCGGCAAACTTCCGCGAGCCCTCGTCGAGCCCGCGGTCGATCGCCCGCTTGCAGAGGTCGAGCACGCGCCCGAAGCCGTCGAGGTCGTCGATCTCGAACTTGGCGTTGATGGCCTCGTCCAGCAGTTCCTGCCCCGCGGCGGGCGCCGCCTCCGCAGGCTCCTCGCCGGCAGCAGGCCAGGCGATCACCGCCGCGACGACCGGTACGAACCAGGGGGCGAACCGACGCACCACGGACATGGAAACGGCTCCCGGAGATCGCGGAGGGCGGGCCCAGGGCCGCCGACGGCCCTTCCGCCTCGAATAGTATGCGGCAGACCGCCGCTGCGACGCCATACGGACCGCGGCGGCTACAGCGGCGCCGGGAGGTCGCGGCGGCTGAAGATCACCACCCCGGCGGCGTAGGCGGCGAGGCCCACGCCCAGCAGGATCACGTCGTAGCGGGCCAGGAGCACCCACGCCTCGGACGTGCCCCCTACGAGCCGCTGTGGCTCGTAGGCATTGAACACCGACAGATACCCGACCCAGCCGAGCACGCCGCTCAGCCGGCCCACGAGCTTGGCGAGGATCGCCGCCACGTAGAACCCGCACATCACCCCCACCGTGCGCCAGCGGTAGCTGTCGGCCGCCGACACGCACGCCGACAGGCCCGCCATGCACACCATCAGCGCAAACACGTTGAGCACGGGGGGCACGAACCTCGCGGGCTCGACCTTCCCCGCCCACGGCCCGAACGACACCACCGTCCACACCGAGATGAGCAGCACGCCGCAGAGCAGCGCTGCGGCGGCGGTGGTGGCGGCCGCCTGCGTGAGAAACACGGCCGAGCGACGAACGGGGGCCGCCAGCAGCATCTCCATCGTGCCCCGCTCCAGCGGACCCGACACGGCGTCGCTGCCCCGCGTGATGCCCCAGACCGTGGCGGCCAGCACCACGACAGGATCCACGAACGCCAGCGCCACGCGGCCGGCGTAGGTGGCCACCTCCGAGAACGGCACGCCCGAGAGCTTCTGCCAGTCCTTGGGAATCACCTCCAGGAGCACGTTCTGAAAGGCGGGCATCTGGATCTGCGCCGACAGCCAGATGTAGAGCCACGGAAACGCCGACCAGAGCGCGACGAGCGACAGGAACAGCACCCGCTGATCGCCCCACGCCTTCCGCCACACCGCGGTGTTCCACAGGCGGCCGCCGAACGGGCCATGCGAATGTGCCGGTTGGATGCGATCCATCGAAACCTCACGCGGACCTGTGGAAGCGGTCGTAGACGGCCTGCAGGCCCACCGGCTCGACGCGGATCTCCGCCAGCGGCAGCGTGGCCAGCCAGCCGAGGAGCGGAGCGAGCGGCTCGTCGGTCTCGAGCACCACGCCGCGGTCGAGCGGCGTGGCGGCCACCCGGCCGGCGAGGTCGGCCGGCACGCCCGGAAACGCCGCGCTGAGCTGCGCGTGGATGCGGTGGCCCCGGCGGAGCGCCTCGATCGACTGCTCATGCACGACCCGGCCGGCGCGGAGGATCACCACACGGTCGCAGGTTTCCTCGACCTCCGAGAGCACGTGCGACGAGAAGATCACCGTGCGGCCGGCGGCCCGGGCCTCGCGGACGAGTTCGAGCACCGTCGACCGCGCCGTGGGATCGAGGTTGGCCGTCGGCTCGTCGAGGATCACCAGCGGCACGTCGGTGGCGAGCACCACCGCGAGCGCGAGCTTCTGCCGCATGCCGGTGCTCATCCGCGCCACCTGCCGCGAGCAGTCGAGACCCAGCCGCTCGGCCACGCCGGCCGCGGCCGCGCGACCGCACTCGGGCCGCAGCCGAGCGAAGAAGTCGAGCACGCCGTGGCCGTCCATCCGCCGAAAGAGCCGCGCCTCGCCAGGGAGGTAGGCCGTGCGGGCGCGAACTTCGAGCGACTGCGTGCCGCAGTCGAAGCCGGCCACCGTGCCCGTGCCCGACGTGGCCGTGAGATAGCCCAGCAGCGTCCGCAGGAGCGTGGTCTTGCCGGCGCCATTGGGCCCGAGAAGGCCGAAGATCTCCCCCTCGCCCACCTCCAGCGAGCAGCCGTCGAGGGCGGCAAAGTCGCCGTAACGCTTCGAGAGGCCGACGGTGCGGACGATCATCGGCGGCTCGAATCGCTGGGACATTCGCATTCGTCCCCGAAAGCGTCACCGCGAGAGCGGTAAGGCCCCGCCCATGAAGCGTAACGGCGTAAGCCGTACGGCCTGTCGGTGATGTCACGCATCCCGGCGATCCTCGTCCTCACGGGCCCAACCACTCACGCCTGCCACTGCTGCCGGAAATAATAGCCCGCCAGCGCGAAGCCGATGATGGCCACAAGCGACCTCAGCCGCGCCGCGGGCAGTTTTGCGGCCAGCCGCGATGCCCCGAGGCTGCCCGCCACACCGCAAGCCGCCATCACCGCCGCATGCGGCCACGAGACGTCGTGGCTGCCCAGCACCGCCCCCGCCGCAAACACCGCCGCCGCGATGCCGTTGATCGCGGTGGCCAGCGAGTTCTTCACCGCGTTGAGGCGGTGGATGTCGCCGAGGCCCAGCAGCCCGAGCATCGCGATCATCAGGATCCCCATGCCGGCGCCGAAGTAGCCACCGTAGATGCCAACCAGAAACTGCAGGCCGCAGGCGGCCGCGACCCGTGGCCCCGACGCCTCGCCGCCGCCGCGAGCCCACCTCGCCAGCCGGGGCTGCACCGAGAAGAGCACCGCGGCGAGCAGGATCAGCCACGGCACCATGCGGTCGAACCAGGCCGGCGGCAGGCAGAGCACGAGCAGCGTGCCGACCACGCCCCCCACGAAGCTCGGCACGATCAGCCACCGCGACCACGGCGGCAACTCGCTGCGCACGCCTCGCGACACCCACGCGGCGACGGCGCTGGCGGGCCAGAGGCCGATCGTGCTCGTGGCATTGGCCGCCACGAGCCGCCCGGGGTCTGGTGGCAGGATCGCCCCGAGCACGGGAAACGTGAGGATCGTGCCGCCGCCGGCGATCGCGTTGACCCCGCCGGCAAGAAACGCGGCAGCCGCGAGCATCAGCCAGCCGGTGAGGCCGTCGCCTGCCGCGTCGGTCATGGACGAGCCTGCTGCGGTGCCGGGGCCGGGGCCGGGGCCGGCGGGGCCTCGGCCGGCGGCGCGGTCGCGCCGCAGTCCACGAGCATGTAGCCCGACCAGAAGATCGGATGCAGCGGCGCTGCGAGCGGCGCTGCGTCGGCCTCGCGGATCCGCGGCTCGCGCGCCGCATCAGGCGGCTCCGCGATCACCACGTCGACGGCCCGCTGCCAGGCCTGCGCGGCCGGCAGCGCCGGTGCTCCGACCGCCCCGCGGACGAACTCGGTGACGAGATCACCGCACGCCTTGCCCCCCATCGGCCACCGCGAGAGCACGACCGTTTCCGCCCCGGCCGCGAGGAGGTCGGTCGACGCGCCGAAGAGCTCGTCGCCGGGCTGCGGTGGCGGCTTCGCGAGGCCGCCGGCCAGCGCCGTTGCGAGGCCGGGCACGAGCACCCGCGTCGGCCGCTTCGCCGGCGGCGCGAGCCACTCGCCGATCGTGAGCGGCTTCGCGGCCCGGCCCCCGGCCGCCGCGATCAGAGGCCAGCCCGACGGCGGGCCCTCGGCCGGGATGCCCTCGAGCACGACGAGCGTGTCGCAGGCCGCCGCGGCCACCGCGGCGGGCACCCCTGCCGCGCCGAGCACGGCCACGCTCGCCTCGGGCGCGACCGCCCGCACCGCCCCGGCGAGGCCCAGGGGATCGGGCTTTTCACCGCGGGCGATGGGGCCCACCTGCAGCCCGACGGGGCCGGGGCCGCGGTCCTCGCGGCGCATGACGGCGAGGCTTCGCGACGGGGCATACCGCACGCGGCACCGGTCGCGGAGCAGCGGTCGTGCGGCCGCCGGCTCCGCCGGTGAGCCGACGGGCATGAGCTCGAACGGCACGTACCACAGCCAGCCGTCGGGCACGATCACGAGCTCGTCGATGCCCTCCGCAAGCGTCACCTTGGAGTTCTCGAAGAGCATCCGTTCGATCCGTTCCGCCGCACCGCGCCAGTCGCCCTCGCCGAGACGGGACGCCACGACGGGCGCATCGGCATCGAACAGGCACAGCCCCTTCGCGAGAGCAGCGATCTCACCGGGCAGGCCCGCCGCCTGCCGCACCTGCCAGGTGGCAAACCGCTCCCGCGATTCGAGCGTGCCCAAGAGCCCGGCCTCGCTCCAGCGAAACGAGAGCAGCAGCTGCCGCGGCTGCAGCCGCTGGCGAATCTCCGCCGACGTCGCGAGGGGTGGAAACGCCATCGGCACCGCCTCGCGGCCCGCGGCGATCTCGGCCACGGCCAGCCCGCGCCGCGCAAGGAGCGACGAATAGGCATCGAGGGCCACGGCAGGCGGATCGGCGGCCACGATCGCCGCCGCCACGTCCCCCCGGAGCCGCGTCATGCGGTCGAGCGTGTCGGCGAGGTCGGGCCGGTCGCCGAGCAGCGTCGCCCGCGCCGCGGCGACAGGGGGATCGAGCGCACGCGGATCGGCGGCGAGCCAGCGATCGACGGCCAGCCGGCGTCCGCCGAGCGGCTGGGTTGCCAGCCAGCGATGCCGCAGCCCCGCCTCGGCCACGTCCGCGGCGGCGTCGGCGTCGCGTCGCATCGCCACCGCGAGCCAGGTGGCGAAGGCGTCGCCCCGCTGCTGCGCGGTCACCGACAGGGCGTCGAGCGGATCGCGCGCGAAATCGTGGCCATCGGCGTCGGCGAGCAGCCGCGAGAAGATCGACTCGGCGACACGGTCGGGGATGACATTGCCTCCCGCCCGGACCACGCCGGTGAGCACCCGGGTCTGAAACAGCCGGGGGCTCCGCCGGGCCTGAAGCGCGATCGCGTCGCGCAGGGCCGCATCACCCGCGGCCTCGTCACCTGCCGCGTAGGCCGCGACGGCGCGGGCATACGCGGTGCGGCAGCCGAGCGTGCCGCGGCCCGCGGTCGACTGCAGGAGCCGCGGTTCGATCCCGCGCAGCGCAGCAGCCGCACCGCGGACATCGCGGGCCGCGGCGCACCGCTCTGCCTCGATCGCGAGGAGCCGGGCCTCGAGCGCCGGCAGTTCGCCCCGCACCTGCTTGCAGGCCCGCACGATCACCGGCGGCACGCCCCGCGTGCCCGCCAGGGCGTGCGCCGTGGCCGCCAGCGCGAAGGCCTCCTCGAGGGCCCGCACATCGCCGAAGTCGGCCGCCGCGTAGGTGGCCTCCTCGAAAAGCTCCGCGGCCCGCTGCGGCTGGTCGCCGTCGAGCGCGATCCGCCCGAGCACGATCAGGCCCCAGGCGGTGAGGCCGTGATCGAACTGGTTGCCGGCCACGATGCCGCGGTTGAGCAGGGGCATGGCCGCCTCCGGCTTGCCCTGCGCCCAGCAGGCCACCCCGAGCGCCACGTCGACCCACGCCTGCGACCAGTGATTCGGAGGCGCCGCCCGGCGGGCGAGCGCGGCCTCGACCGCATCGACGGCGTTGGCCTCGCGGGCGAGCGGCCCGAGCAGCACGGCATGGCGGTAGATGGCCACCACGAGCATCCGCGCGATCTCCTGCGGCCGCACGAGCCGGTCGTGGTCGGCCATCAGCACGCCGCCGCGCTTGAGCACCTCCTGCGGATCGCCCGACGTCTGCCGGATCGCGATCGTCTCCGGGATCGCCGCGGGGGTCGTGTTGCGGCGGCTGCGGCCCCACGTGCCCGCCCGCCCGCCCGCGACCGGCCGCAGCGGCTGCGGTGGAAACTGCACCGCCAGCAGCCAGTCGCCTCGCGCGGCCTCGACGAGCATCGCCTCCTCGTAGCGGGCGATCGCACCGTCGAAGTCGCCCGTCTCGAACAGGCACTCGCCGAGCAGCGCCGCCGACGCGATCGAGTCGATCCAGCGATCCGCGCCCATGCGGACGCTGCCGCGATACTCGCGGGCGGCGAGTTCCGTGGCTGCGTCGTAATCGCCGGCGGCGAGCCGCTCGAGCGCCAGGTCGTGCTCCGGCCCCGGCACCGTGGGTGCCCGCCCCGGCACGCCCGTGTCGGGCGGCAAGACGACCTGCGCGGCCGCCGCGGCCGCGATCACCACCCAGACGCAGGCCGCGGTTCGAATCGTCGCCATGCGATCCGTTGTACACCGCCCGCCCCGGAAGCGGCCTCTCGGACCGACGCGACCTGGAAGCCTGGGCAAGGCCGGCTGGCGACGGCGGGGTCTGGGGCAGGCCGGAGGCCGGTCGTGAGGGTCGTTCAAAGTTTGCGGGTCGTGCGGGCCGATACGACTGATGTGTCGGGTCGCAGCACGGTCGCCACGGACGGATCACACGCCATGAACACGCCGCTTGATCGCACCACCGGACAGTCCGGAGCTCCCCGCGGGATCGTGCTGGTGCTCGCTGCCCTGGCGGGCCTCGCCTCGACCGGCTGCCAGGTGGACGTCGGCGGCCAGACCCTGCCCAGCGCCTACTACCTGCAGGACGACATCCAGTACTTCCCCGCCGGCCCCGAGTTCAAGCTCTCCAAGGAAGCGGCCGCTCAGAAGGCCTACAAGAAGGAGATCGGGGCCGAAGGCTGCGGCGGCAGCTGCGGTGGCACGTGCGGCAGCTGCGGTCACTGAGCCGCGGGCCGCCCGCATCGCTCACGCGATTGCGGCTTCCTGACGCCCGCTCACCCGATTGCGGCTTCCCGCCCTGGAAGCGTAACCGCGTAAGCGGTACGGCCGCGTTACAACGGGCTTTTCGCGGCCAGCGTGGCCACTTGCAGGGTCCGGAGAACCGGATAAACTGCTGCTCGTGGGTTTAACGCCCATTTCAGAGTTTTGAAGCCCATTTTTGTGGGTTTGAAGCCCTGAACGACAGGGAGGCCAATCGGACGGCCACCCGGGTCCCGCGGAGGCGGGCAGTTGGGCAGCGTGATCGACCATGGCGGCAGCGGCCGACCTGCTGATTGGCGAGTACGTGCGGTCGCTCGACGACCGCTACCGGCTGGCCGTGCCCCCCGAACTGGCCGATCCCTTGCTGGCCGCCGGCCCGAAGCTGATCCTTGCCAAGGAGCGGGCGGGCTGCCTGTCGCTCTGGCCTGCGGCCCTCTGGAGCCCCCGGCTCGAGGCCGCGATGGACGTGGTCCGCAGCAAGCTCCAGGCGGGCCTGCTCACGCAGCGGGTCGCGCAGGTGCAGGAACTCGGCCGCCTGCTCTCGACCCGGCAGCAGCCGGTGTCGCTGGCCAACCGCTCGCGACTGGTGGTGCCCGAAGGCTTCCGCGAGTTCCTCGGCGTGGAGCCGGGCGGCAGCCTGATGGTGGTGGGCGCCGCGGTGTGCGTGGAGCTCTGGCAGCCGGCCGCGTGGGCGGCCTACGTGACGAGCGAGATGCCGGGCTTCCGGCAGCGGATCGACGACCTGACCGCCTGACGATTCACACGACTTTCGGCCATGCCCGGATGGAGGAGTAGGTTTTTCCCTGTCGGTTCCATCCGCTCAGGAAACTCAACCACGGAACGGGGCCCCACAGCACGGATGCTGCCGAGGGACCTCCTCCGGGCATGGCCCTTGTCGTCTGTCGTCGCTCACGCCAGCGGATTGCCACGATCGGTGAGCGGCAGGTCGATGCGGCGGCCCGTCAGTGCCGAGGCGAAGACGGCTGCCGTCATCTCCACCGTCGCGGCACCGGCATACATGCCCGTCTCCGGCTCACGATCCTCGGCGATCGCGTCGAGCAGATCGACCGCGGCCCGGCGGCCCCAGCTCGCCCGCTCAGCCGCCCGGTCGACGTCGGCTTCGGGCAGCGGCGAGCCGAGCCCCTCGGGACCGATCGGCTGCCAGGGGTAGTCCTTGTCCATGCGCCAGAGCGGCGCGGCCCGGAAGTAGGCATGGGGCACGAAGTCGGGGCGGATGTGGATCGCCCCCGCCGTGCCCACGATCGTGAGGCCGAAGGCGGGCTGCTTCAGCCCGGCGTCGCGGACGCTTGCAAAGAAGCCGAGCGGCCCGTCGGCCATGCCAAACGTCACCGCGACCGCATCGCCCGCGATCAGGCCGAGGCCCTCCGGCCCCTCGACCGCGTCGGCCTTGGTGATCAGACGACCGCCGAGCGTGACCGCAGCCTCGCACCACTGCGGCGCACCGCCGAGATCGGCCAGCATGTCGAGCACGTGGCAGCCGAGCACCCAGAGATCTTCTCCGCCGCCGCGTTTGTCTTCCTTGCCGCGACCGCGGAGCTCGAGCACCTTGCCGATCCGCCCCGCCTCGATCAGGTCGCGGGCCGCGGCGTAGGCCGGGGAGTGGCGGTTCACGAAGGCGAGCGAGAGCTTGGTGCCCGACTTCGTGCAGGCGGCGATCACGGCATCCGCCTCGGCCGGCGTGCGGACGAAGGGCTTCTCCATGAAGATGCCCCTGACGCCGGCCTCGGCGGCCGCGATCGCCATCTCGGCACGGCAGTCGAGGTGCCGCATGCAGAGCACCGCGATGTCGGGCTTCACCTCGGCGAGCATCGCCCGCCAGTCGCGGTAGGCGGTGCGAGGCTTCGCGGCATCGAGCTTCAGGCGGGCGACCGCCTTGCCGAGCCCTTCCTCGTTCTCGTCGGCCACGGCCACCAGCTCTGCCGCCTCGATGTCGCGCCACAGCTCGTCGATCGCGTGCCCCCAGTCGCCGCGGCCAGTCCGCCCGATCACCGCCACCCGGAGAGGTTCCATGCATGTCCCCTTTGTGGAATCGACCGGCAGTGCGACACTGCAGGCGAAACAATCGTACGCCATGTCACACGACCACACGCATCCCCCCGGAACCTCCTGCGGACACGGCCACTCCCACGGCCTCGCTCCCGTGCACCTCGACCGGGCGATGGCCACGGGCGTGGTCCTCAACACGATCTTCGTGGGGGTCGAGGCGGTGGCCGGCGTGGCGGCGGGGTCGCTCGCGCTGCTCGCCGACGCCGGCCACAATGCCGGCGACGTGCTCGGCCTGCTGCTGGCCTGGGGCGCGGCGTGGCTGGCCCGCCGGCCGCCGTCGCGCCGCTACACCTGGGGCCTGCGCCGCTCGACGATCTACGCGGCGCTCGCCAACGCCGTGCTGCTCCTGGTGGCCTGCGGGGGGATCGCCTGGGAGGCCGTGCACCGGCTGCGGTCGCCCGAGCCCGTGGCGGGGCCGATCGTGATCGCCGTCGCGGCGGTGGGCGTGGTGATCAACACGCTCACCGCGCTCCTCTTCCTCCGCGGCCACGGCGACGCCAACGTCCGCGGCGCCTTCCTCCACATGGCGGCCGACGCGGCCGTGTCGCTCGGCGTGGTCCTCGCCGGGGCGGCGATCGCCGTCACGGGCGCGGTGTGGATCGACCCGCTGGTGAGCCTCGCGGTGGCCGCGGTGATCGTGGCCGGCACGTGGGGCCTGTTTCGCGAGAGCCTCGACCTCGCCCTCGACGCGGTGCCCCGGGGCGTGGAGCCGGAGGCGATCGAGGCAGCCCTCGCGGCGCTACCGGGCGTCGCCGAGGTGCACGACCTGCACGTCTGGGGCGCGAGCACGTCGGAGATCTCGCTCACCGCGCACCTCGTGGCCCCGGACGGCTCCGACCGCGACGTCCTCCTCGCCGCGGCCGAGGCGCTGCTGCGGGAACGCTTCCGCGTGGCCCACTCCACGATCCAGATCGAGAGCGCGGCCGCGGGGCCCGCGTGCGTCCAGCGGCCCGCTGAGGCGCTGTGAACTCAGGTGCGGCCGTACCGCTTGCGCGGGTACGCTTTTTGCGAGGGCGGCCGGGCCGACGCTACCGCTCGACCGGCACGATCATCACGCTGGCGTGCGCGTGAGAGAGCACGGCTTCGGAGGTGCTGCCGAGCATCCAGCGTGTGAGGGCGTCGCTCGGGGTGCGGCCGAGCACCACGAGATCGGTGCCGTCGGCCTTCACCCGCGCGATGATCTGGTCGCCGGGATTGCCCTGGGCCACGATCGGCTTCGCCGCGCGGAAGCCGGCGGGCAGCGACGAGGCGAACGACGCCAGCGCCGCCTCGAGCGAGGTCACCTCGGCGTCGTGCTCCTGCTGCCAGGCTTTGGCCACGGCGGCGGTGTCGGGATCGCGAACGCGGTTCTCGAGCCACGCGGGCAGCGGACCGGCGAGCAGCGACTCCGCCACGCCGATCACCGCGCCGGCGGTGCCGGCGGGCCAGTGCATGTGGCCGATCGCCTTGGCCACCGCGGCGGCGCTCGCGGGATGATGGCAGGCGAGCACGCGAAGCGGCCGGTCGACAGGCGGCGCCGCCCGTGCCACGAGCACCGGCAGATGGGCGCCGTGGACCACCGCCCGCGACACGCTGCCGAGCAGCAGGCTCTGCAGGCCGCCGTGCCCGCGCGCTCCCACCACCACCATGTCGGCCTGCCACTCGGCGGCCGACTTCAGGATCCCGACTGCCGCGGGGGCGTCGGACTGGAGAAACTCGGCCCGTCCCCCCACGGCCGCCGGCAGGGCGTCGCGGGCATCGTCGAACACGGCGGCCGCCGCGCCGCCGATGATCGACCGCGACGCGGCGGGCACCCGCTTCTCGAGGTCTCGGGGCGAGTAGTAGAGCGCCACGAGGTCGGAGGCCGGGTCGAGGAACGTGCCGGCGAGCCGCACGGCATCGAGGGACGGCCCGGATCCGTCGACGGCGATCAGCAGTCTCATGGCAGGTGCTCCACGGCAGGGGTCAAACGAGAATACCAGTTCACGCGATGCGGACCTTCGCCAGTTCCCCGGGCACCTCGCGCACGAGCCGAGGCACGGCATAGCCCGGGAGCGAGTCCCGCAGCCGTCGGTGCAGGTCGACCGCCCGCGACTCCGGCACGTCGAAGTGGGCTGCGCCGCGGACACGGTCGAGCAGATGCAGGTAATACGGCACCACGCCCATCTCGACCAGCCGTTCCGAGAGCGCGGCGAGGGTGGCGGCGGAATCGTTTACGCCCGCGAGCAGCACGGCCTGGTTGAGGACCATGGCGGGGCTGGCGGCGAGCATCTTCACCGCGGCGGCGACCGTGTCGTCAAGCTCCGCCGGATGGTTCGCGTGGATCACGACCACGCGGGTGAGCCGGGAGTCTGCCAGAAGCGATGCGAGCCCCGCCGTGACCCGCGACGGCAGCACGACGGGGATCCGCGTGTGGATGCGGAGCCGCCGCACGTGCGGAATCCGCTCGAGCCTGGCGATCAACTCGGCAAGGAGCGCGTCGTCGAGCAGCAGCGGATCGCCGCCGGAGAGGATCACTTCGCTGATCGTGTCGTCGTCGGCGATGGCGTCGACACCGGCGGCGACGCCGCGCCGCGTGGCCCCGCTCGCCGCGTAGGGAAACTCGCGGCGGAAGCAGTAGCGGCAGTTCACCGCGCAGCCACCGGTGAGCAGGAGCAGGCCACGGCCGCGGTACTTGCGGACGAGCCCCGGCCCGGCGAGGGCGTCGGCCTCGTGCAGCGGATCGGCCGACCAGCCGGCCAGTTCGGTATCTTCGGCCGCGGCCGGGAGCACCTGCAGCAGGAGCGGATCGCGGGAGTCGCCCGGCCGCATACGGGCGGCGAACGGGCGGGGCACCAGCAACGGGAAGCGGGCCGCGGCCGCAGGCAGGTCGCCCGGTGCGAGCCCCAGGAGTCCCCACAGCTCGAGCGGGTCGCGGATCGCGTCGGCCAGTTCCCGCTGCCAACTGGCGGCTCCGGCGGGGTCGAGAACGGGGGTGGCGGTCGCCATCGGGAACGGCCGGAGCAAGTTGACAGGTCGGGGCATCGCGGCCACGCTGGACGCCCCGTAAGGATACGGATGTCGGTCCCCGAAGAAAAAGCGGCCATCCACAGGAGCGTCGAGCGACAGTGCCAGCCTACAACACGAGCGAGTTCAAGAAGGGTCTCAAGGTCCAGATCGACGGCGACCCCTACATCATGATCGAGTGCAACTTCGTGAAGCCGGGCAAGGGGCAGGCGCTCTACAAGTGCAAGCTCCGCAACCTGCTGCGGAACACGGTGCTCGACCG
>JBJTRH010000189.1:0-4052 GCA_046076065.1 Planctomycetaceae bacterium
TGCTTCGAGCCCACGGCTATCACGTGGGGCTCTACGGCAAGTGGCACTGTGGGACGTTTCCCCGGGACGAGTTTGACCAAGGGGCGGCCTACGGCGGCACCCACTGGCAGCCGGAACCAGACGGCGGCGAGATCCACGTGACGCGGAAGAACGAGCGGGACGCCCTCGCCTTCCTGCGCTCCCGTCCCAAGGATCGGCCGTTCTGCCTAACGCTCTCGTTCTTCGCGACGCATGCCGAAGACGAGAGTCCGAAGCAGTATCTGCCGCAGCCTGAATCGCTGCCCCTCTACGCGGATGTCGCAATTCCGGTTCCGGCGACCGCCGGCGACGAGCACTATCGCCGGCTGCCGGAGTTCCTCGTCAGCGAAAAGAACGAGGGCCGCATCCGCTGGCACTGGCGGTTCGACACGCCCGAGAAGTACCAGGTGTTCATGAAAAACTACTATCGCCTGGCCACGGAAGTGGACGCCGCCTGCGGGGCCGTGGTGGATGAACTGGAGCGTGAAGGCGTGCTCGGCAACACGCTCGTGATCTTCACCACCGACAACGGCTATCTCCACGGCGAGCACGGCCTCGCCGACAAGTGGTATCCCTTCGAGGAGAGCATCCGCGTGCCGTTGATCGTGGTCGACCCCCGGATGCCGCCCGGCGAGCGCGGCACCACGGACGACGCCCTGGTGCTCAATGTCGACCTTGCGCCCACGATCCTGTCCGCCGCGGGGATCGCTCCGCCGCCGCGGATGCAGGGGCGCGACCTCGCACCACGGTATCTGCCCGGATCCGACGCCGGCGAGGCATGGCGAAACGAGTTCTTCTACGAGCATCCCACGATCACCAGCGTCGAGCGGATCCCGTCATCGAAGGCGGTCGTGCGGAAGGACATCAAGTATGTGGTCTGGCCCGACTTTGGCCGCGAGCAGCTCTTCGACCTCGCGAAGGACCCGCAGGAGACGACCGACGTGATCAACGACCCGGCGTACGAGGCCCGCCTCACCGAGCTTCGCGAGCGGTGTGCGCGGCTCGAAGCCGAGGCCCGGTGAGTTGAGCTTCGTTCGTGCCGCGGCCCGCGGGGCCTGATGCTCACGAGTGCACTCCGGTCATCACCCGGAAGTCACTTTGACCCGCCCGTCGCGACGCGTGCGGCGGATCACCGCTGCTGCGGCAATAGCGGCAGCCAGCACGCTCGTCATGCTCGGCTCCGGCACTGCTGCCACTGCACCGATCCCGGGGGCGGTGTTGTAGTTCCCGGCGTCGTAGAGGCCCGTCGCGAAGAAGTCGGCCGCGTCGAGGATGTCGACGATGCCGTCGTAGCTGAAGTCACCCTCGATCCAAGTCGCCGCGATTCCCGTGTCGAACTTACCGCCTGCGAGGAAGTTCGACGCGTCGAGGATGTCGATCGACCAGTCGACGTTGGTGTCGCCCGGGGCCGCATAGGCAGCCGTCAGCGAGCCGTCGCCGTTGTCGATCCAGCCGACCGCGCGAGGAATGCTCGACGCCACCGATGCCGCAGCCGCGCTCGAGGTGATGCCGGAGGTGCCGCTCCACGAGCCGTCGCCCCGCCCCTCCAGGATCTCGGCCACGAGCTGAGGGCCCGTCATCCCGCTCGCGATCGTGATGGCACCGCTGGTGACGTCGAGTAGCCCGTTGCCGCTGGCCAGGTCGAGGCTCGCCACGCTCGTGGTGGTGACGGGGGCCACCTGGCCCGTGCCGCCGGCCACGACGACAAGCCGGCTCGATGCAAGGGCGGAGCCGTTGGCCAATCGCAGGATGCCCCCCTGCACGGTCGTGGAGCCGGTGAGCGTGTTGGCCTGATCGAGCACGAGCGTGCCGCCGCCAACTTTCAGCACGGGCGTCGCACCCGACAGGGTCGGATAGCCAGCCTGCGTTTGCGTCTGTGTGCCACTCGGCACGTTGATCGTCACCGCGGGCGGGGCGCCCGGGCTGACGACCACCTGGAACATCGATCCGGGCACCTCGGCGAAGTAGGCCGCCGTGCCCGCGCCGAGATAATAGGCGTTGGCGGAACCGAAGTTGGCGAGGCCCGTCGTGGTGACGCTGCCCGACAGCAGCGTGTAGGTGCCATTCGCAACCGAATTCGTGAGCCCGGCGAGGTTGGCGATGCCGAAGGTGGCCGGATCGGCGAATGTGACCGTGCCGCCGACAGTGAGTGGAGCCGTGGGATTGAACAGAAACATCGACGATCCCGACGCAAACGTCAGGCTCCCACCCAGTAACCCCGTGCCGCCGAACACGGCACCGGGCGACACCGTGGTCATGCCCGAGACGCCCGCATCGCTCGACATCGTGCCGTCGATCAGCAACCCGCCCTCCTGAACGTTGAACGTGATTCCGGGGGCAGCGGTGCCCGAGAGTGTCTGCGTGCCGGTGCCGACCTTGATCAAGGTCAGCGAACTCATGTAGTTGGTGCCGTTGGAGTTGGCGATGAACGACCCGGCGAAGGTGCCGGAGCCGTTGGCGATGCCCACCTTCAGATTCGTGGGATCGGGCTGGCTTTTGTCGAACGTGCCGCTGCCGAGGAGGGAGTTCACGACGATGTCCAGACTCGGGGTGGCCAGGGCGCTGGAGTACTGGGCATTGAAGCGGCCACCGGCGTTGATCACGAGGTCGGCCTTGTTGTTCGCGTAGAAGGTGAGGCCTCTGGTGTAGGTCGAACTGAGCCAGATCTGGGACGCGCCCATCACGCCGTCCACCACGATCTGGGCGCCTGGGCCGAGCGACATGACGACGTTGCCCGAGTTGTTGTTGTCGCTGGTGAACACGGTGCCGGCCGCCACGTTGAACACGCCGCCGCCGGTGAGCGTGGTGGTACCGGTGACGGAGGAGCCGAAGTTGATGGTGCCGCCCGCATCGAGTTTGAGCGTCGCCCCGGCCGCGATGTCGTAGGCGCGTTTCCCCCGGGCGAAGGAGTTTCGGCCGGTACTGGTCCAGGCGAGCGTGCCCGCGGCGATCGAGGTGGTGCCGGTGAACGAGGAACTCGTATTGGAGATGCGAAGCGTTCCACCGCCTGACTTGGCGAAGCCACTGCCCGAGATCGCCGCGGAGATCGTCGCCGTCCCGGAGTCGACGGTCACTCCGCCTTTGATATTCAGGGTGCCGGACTGGAGGGTGTAGCCGGGGGTCGAAAACTGGAGGGTCTGGGCCGTGGCGGTGGTGACCGTCACCGTGCCGGACGCGCCGGCGAACACACCACCATCGGGCGTCGTGCTGTTCCATGTCGCCTGCGCGGAGCCGTCATACCAGGCATCCACCGCTGTCCAGGTGCCGGGACCGCCGCCACCGGACGAACCCCACGTGAGTGTTGCGCCGGATGCCGACCCCGTGAGAGCGGCCATGCAGGTGCCGAGCATCACGACCCGAAACGCGGAGGACTCTGGACGATTTCATGGCACTCTCTCCCGGTGGACGAAACTCCTGCGTCGCGGCGAGAAGCATGTGTCGCGATCCCCCCGCGGCGCGAGCATATCGTGTGTCGCGCCTGCGGAAATCACCCGGTCGGGTCACGATGTGCCCGCATAGATCAGGCGATTGCGGCTTTCAGGCAGCGTCACCGCGTGAGCGGTATGGTTGCACGCTCGTGGAGCGTGCCGTGAAGCACGCCCTTCACGGGTGTGCCGTCGGCCTCGCGGGTTGTCCACTCCACCGAGTAGCACCATGTGGCCGCGAACTCGGGCACGCGGAGCGTGGCCGTGCGGCCGTCGCTCGAGAGTTCCACCGACTCGACGGGCAGCGATCGCTCGTCGAGGTGCTCGGACCCGTAGTTGGCCGATCGCTTCAGGTTCCACGCCTTGACCTGCCAGGCTGCCGCGTCGCGGGTCGCCGCGGAGTCGAGCGGCTCTGCGAACGTGAGCGAGAGCGACTCCGGGGCGGCATGGAGGGCCACGGGCATGCGGAGCAGCTCGGCGGTGCGGCGGATACGGAAAAAGCCTCCAGGCTGGGTGCGGTTGCCGGCCCAGGCGAAGAGTCCGCAGGCGTAGAGCTGGCCGTCGGTCGGATGAAACCTTCCGCGCATCACCCCTGTCGGCAGGTCGGGC
>JBJTRH010000190.1:0-28620 GCA_046076065.1 Planctomycetaceae bacterium
GGCTGAGAGTGCTGTGTGGCGCCCGCCTGCGCCCGGTTCCGGATCTACTGGGGATGCGACGAGGCCCTCGTGGCCGGGCTCGCGCTCGGCGCGGCGGGGGGCATCGGCAGCACCTACAACTTTGCCGCGCCGCTCGCCCGCGGCGTGATCGACGCGTTTCACGCGGGCGACATCGCCCGGGCCCGCACGCTGCAGCTCCGCACCGTGCGGCTCGTCGACGTGCTCGCCGGCCACGGCTACATGCGGGCCTCCAAGGCGGTGATGGCCATGCAGGGCGTGGACGTGGGGAGCGTGCGGCTGCCGATGCGGGCTCTCCACGCAGATGGTCATGCCCCGATCCGGTCGGATCTGCTCGCGGCCGGCTTTGGCGACCTGCTCGGGGCCGTGGGGAACGCCGGATCGCCGGGAGGCGGCCGTCCAGCGGCCACGGTGACGGCATGACCGGGCTCCGCGGGCTGGTTCTCGCGGGCTCCTTCCTCGCCGCGCCCTTCCTCCTGGGGCTGGTTCCGGGTCTGGTGTGGGCGGACGTGCGGCACCTCGATCTTGCCGCCGACGCGGCCCGGCAGGTCGTGGTCGATCGCGAGCCCGGGCAGTACCTCGGCCATCCGACGACGGTGCTGCTCGAGGATGGAGCGACCGTGCTCTGCGTCTATCCCCGGGGCCATGGCCGCGGAGCCATCTGCCTCAAGCGATCGCCCGACGGCGGCCGTACCTGGAGCGAGCGGCTCCCCGTACCGGACAACTGGGCGACGTCGAAGGAGACCCCCACCATCCACCGGGTCGTCGATGCGGCGGGCCGGAAGCGGCTGGTCGTCTTCTCCGGCCTCAATCCGGCGCGGATGGCCGTGTCGGACGACGACGGCGTCAGCTGGAGCGGTCTTGCGCCGCTCGGCGACTGGGGAGGCATCGTGGTGATGGGCTCGGTGGTCCCGCTCCGCACCGGCCCGGACGGCGGCCACCGCGGCGACTACCTCGGCTTCTTCCACGACGACGGTCGCTTCATCGCCCCCGGCAGTGGCGCCGAGAAGCCGGTGCGATTCACGCTCTACGCGACCCACTCCACCGACGGCGGCCTGCACTGGGGCGAGCCGCGGTCGATCTGGTCGTCCACCGACGTGCATCTCTGCGAGCCGGGCGTGATCCGGTCGCCCGACGGCCGGCGGCTGGCGATGCTGCTCCGCGAGAACGCCCGCCGCAAAAACTCCCACGTCATGTTCTCCGACGACGAGGGCGACACCTGGACGGAGCCGCGGGAGCTGCCGCGGTCGCTGACCGGCGACCGGCACGTGGCCGCGTATGCCCCCGACGGCCGCCTGTTCGTCTCGTTTCGCGACACCGCGAAGGACAGCCCCACCGCGGGCGACTGGGTGGCGTGGGTCGGCACGTGGGATGACATCGCAGCGGGCCGCGACGGCCAGTACCGCGTGCGGCTGATGGACAACACGCATGCCTGGGACTGCGCCTACCCAGGCGTCGAGGTGCTGCCCGACGGCACCATCCTCACGACTACCTACGGCCACTGGGTGAAGGGCGAGCCGCCGTTCATCGTCTCGATCCGGCTTACGCTCGAGGAGCTCGATCGCCTGGCGGAGCAGCAGCCCGGCGATGGCGAGCCGCGGGCCCCGCCGGAGGATCCCGTGACGTTTCGCCGGCTTCCCGACTACCCCGAGCCGCCGGGTGTGGCGGGAGCCTTCTGCGGCGTGGCCGGCGGCCACCTGCTCGTCGCTGGCGGCGCGAACTTCCCCGATCGCCCGCCGTGGGACGGCGGGGCGAAGGTCTGGCACGACCGCATCGCCGCGCTCGACGCCGCAGGAGGTCGCTGGCGCATCCTCGAGGGCAGGCTGCCGCGTCCGCTCGGCTACGGCGTGGCAGCGACATGGCGCGACGCCGTGGCCTGCGTCGGCGGCAGCAGCGCGGCGGGGCATCACGGCGAGGCCTTTCTGATCCGCCGCGACGGCGACCGCGCGGTGATCGAACCACTGCCTCCCCTGCCCACGCCGCTGGCCAACACGACCGGCCTCGTCCACGGCTCGACGCTGGTCGTGATCGGCGGGATCACGGCGGCCGACGCCAGCGCCGCGGAGTCGGCGGCGTGGGCGCTCGATCTCGCCGCCCCGGATCAGGACCGCCGGTGGCGGCCGCTCCCGCCGCTGCCGGGACCGGGGCGCATGCTCGCCGGCTGCGGCCTGCGCGGTGACACGCTCGTGGTGTTCGGCGGCACGGCGCTGCGGGCCGGTGCCGATGGGCTGGCGGAGCGGGTGCCGCTCACCGACGGTTTCCGGATCGATCTCGCTGCCCCCGACACCGGCTGGCGGCCGATCGCCCCCCTGCCCCGCCCCGTGATCGCCCCACCCGTGCCGGCGTTCGCGCTCCCCGACCGCGAGCTGCTCGTGCTGGGTGGCGACGACGGCGTGCGTCCTGCCGCGGGGCCCGCCGCGCACCAAGGGTTTCCTCGCGAGATGCTGGCCTACGATCCCGCCGCCGATCGCTGGCGCGTGCGCGGCGCCATGCCCGAGACCGCCGTGACGACCGGCGCGGTGGCGTGGCACGGCCAGATCGTCGTGGCCTCGGGCGAGCGGCGTCCGGGTGTGCGGACCACCGCGGTCTGGTTGGCGACGCCGCGCCGCATCGGTGCCAAGCCGGCCGCCGATCCGGCGGCACGAATGCCGCCGCGGCCGGAGCGGACCGAGGCCGAGCGGGCCGCCGCCGCCGCGCGGCTCCGGGAGATCTATGGCGGCGAGGTCGCGGGCTGGCCCACGCCGCTGGTCGATCCCGGCGTCGAGTGGCGCGAGCTCGCGCCCCTGCCCGCGGTCGTCCATCCGGAGGCCAATCCGCCGAACGCCGCGAAGACGCGGCTCGGCCAGTTGCTGTTCTTCGACCCGCGGTTGTCGGCGAGCGGAAATCTCTCCTGCGGGGCCTGCCACGATCCACGGTCCGGATGGGCCGCCGGCCGCGAGCCGCTCCTGCCCAAAGGCACGGTCTCCCGCAACGCGCCCACGATCCGCAATGCCGCCTTCGTCGACCGGCTCTTCTGGGACGGCAGGGCGTCGTCGCTCGAGGAGCAGGTGCGTGATTCGATCGGCAACCCCGCCGAGATGGCGGCCGATCCCGTGCGAGTCGTCGATCTCCTCTCCACCACGCCCGCATACCGCGATCTCTTCTCCGAGGCGTTCGCGGGGCGGCCGATCGACTTCGACGGCGTGATCGCCGCCATCGCCTCGTTTCAGCGGTCGGTGATCGGGGGGCAGTCGCGATTCGACGCCTTCCTGCGGGGCGACCATGCGGCCCTCTCCGACGACGCGCTGCTCGGTCTCGATCTCTTTCGCCGCGAGGCGCGGTGCATCAACTGCCACCACGGCCCCACCTTCAGCGACGGCCTGTTTCATGACCTGGGCCTCAGCTTCTACGGCCGCAGCGGCGAGGATCTGGGCCGCTACCGCGTCACGGGTGCGCCGGACGACGTGGGTCGCTTTCGCACCCCCGGGCTTCGCGACGTGACCCAAACTGGGCCGCTGATGCACTCGGGACGCTACTACCTGCAGGGCGTGCTGGCGATGTACAACGCCGGCATGCCCGACATCAAGCGGCACGCGCATCAGCGCGACGACGGCCTGTTCCCGGTCAAGTCACCGCACCTCAGGCCCCTCGGCCTCAACCGCCAGGATCTCGCGGATCTCGCGGCGTTTCTCGCGGCCCTCGAGGAGCCCGGCTGGAAAGGCCATCTGCCCCGCCCGTCCGACGACGAACCCGTCCGCTGAGCGGCGGGCGGCGGTGATCTCCGCGTCGGACAGCCCCCAGAGCCGGAGCCCGCCCTGCACGGTGCCCGCGAGCACGACACGGCCGTCGGGGCTGATCGCGGCGCTGCCCACGCACGTCGGAGCCGGGAGCGTGCACAGCAGGCGGTCGATGGCGGGATCCCAGAGCCGCACGCTGCCGTCGGTCGAGGCGGTGAGCAGCCGCCGCCCGTCGGGGCTGAAAGCGACCACCTCGACGGCACCGCCGTGCCCGCGGAGGATGGCCCGCTCGACGGTGGCCCCGTCGCAGTCCCACACCCGAGCCGTGCCGTCGAGCGACCCGCTGGCGAGCGAACGGCCGTCCGGCGCGAAGGCGATCGCACCCACGGTGTCGCTGTGGCCAAACAGGCGTGCCAGCGGCGTGCCGTCGCTCGTGGTGATGAGGTAGACCGTGCCCATCGCCATTCCGCTCGCCAGCAAGCTGCCGTCCGGCGACGCGGCGAGGCGGGTGATGCGGCCCGCGTCGCGGATCGGCATCAGGAAGCCGCCGGTGGCGACGTCGAGGAGATGGGGAGGCCCGTAGGCCACGGCGGCACCGCCTCGAACCAATGCTGCGGCAAGTTCATCCCGCGGTGTCGGGTTGGCATCGGGCGAGGTCCAGTGCCGAACCCCGGAGGTCGGATCCCAGGCCGACACGGTCCCGTCGCCGGCCGTGGTCACGAGTCGCCCGCCGTCGGCCGTGAACGCGAGGGCGATCACCCCCCGCGCGATGCCGCGAAGCGCCACGGCCTTCTCGGGCTCGTCGAGCCGCCAGATGCGGGCCTCGCCGCGCCCGCCGACCAGGCCGAAGCCCGCGGCCAGCAGGCGGCCGTCCGGGCTCCAGCCCAGGGCGATCGTCGATCCCGCCCCGCCGTCGAGCAGGGCGATGCGTTCGGCGGTGGCAACCCGCCAGATCTCCACGCGGCCGGCCTCGCCGCAGCCGATGGCCGCGAGCCGACCGTCGGGGCTGAAAGCCGCGGCGGTGGCGGGGGACGCGACGGCGAGTTCCGCGAGCCGCGTCGGCCCCGTGGCACGCCAGACCCTCGCCGTGCCGTCGAGCGATCCCGAGGCCAGCCGATCGCCGTCCGGATGAAACGCCAGCGCCGACACCGCGTCGTCGTGTCCGACGAGGTCTCGGAGCACGGTGTGGTCCTCGACGCTCCACACCACGATCCGCCCGTCGCCGAACCCGGCGGCGATGCGGTGACCGTCGCGGGTGAAGGCGAGCGACTCGATCGTGGCGCGATGACCGGCGAGCCGGGCCAGCAGCACGCCGCTGTCGGTGTCCCAGAGGTCGACCTCGCCCTCACGGGTGCCCAACGCCAGCCGCGATCCATCGTGGCTGATCGCGATCTGCATCTGGCCGACCCGGAACTCGGGGGGCAGCGTGATCGACGAGACGAGGTTCCCGCTCCGGGCGTCGTGCACGATCACGACGTCGGCCGCCCGCGGTTGTGTGCCCATGTTCGAGATCGTCGCGACGAGCCGAGTCCCTTCGCCACTGAACACGAACGGGCCGGCGTTGGTGCGTTCACCGCCGGGGCGGGCGAGCACGCGGCCGTCGTCGGCGTCCCACAGCGTGAGCTGTCCCTGACGGTCACAGGTGGCCACGCGGCTGCCGTCGGGCGAGAAACCAGCAGCGAGCTGACGGCCAGTGGCTCCGTCGAGCGTGGCGACGCGTCGGCCCGTGGCAGGCTCGAGGACGTCGAGGGCACCCTGCCTGCCAAAGGCCAGGATCCGCGTGCCATCCTCCGACGTGGTCAACCGCCCGCCGGCATGTCGCCCCTGATCGCCGTGACCGCTCGCCTGCCAGGCCAGCGACCACGCATCGGGTGCGGGCCGATCGCCGCCCGAGGCGAGGTCGTGGAAGGCCACCGTCTCGGCGCCGGGGTCCCGCCGCATCGACGGCACCAGCCCGGCCTCCGGCCGCTTCCGCGAGACGGCATCCCCGGGCAGGATGCGGACGCGGAGCCCGAGCATCCCTCCGTCCGGCGAAAAGCCGACCGCGGCCACCGGGCCGTCGGCCGCGATGACGTCGGTGGCGTCGTCCACCTCGGTGGCCAGGCAGCGGAGCTCGAGCGGGAGGTCGCCCGGGACCACGGCCACCGTGTCGGCCAGCAGCCGGCGGGCAGCCTGGCGATTGCCGTCGCCGAGGGCGGCCTGAATGGAGCGCAGGTTGGCGATCGCAAGCAGCCGCTTGGCCTGTGCGGCCTCGGTGTCGGCGCGGTCGCGCTCCTGCCGCGCCGCCTCGCGGCCGGCGGCCGCCTTGCGGGCGAGTTCGACCGACTGCCGCCGCGCCTGGTCGGCCTGCACGGCGAAGATCGCCACGCCGGCGGTGCCGGCGAGCACGGCCGCCGTCACCGCGAGGGCGGCGGCTGCCGCGACCCGATGCCGCCGGGCGAGCCGCACGAGCGACTCGGCCAGCCCCGGACGGGCCGCGGCGATCGGTTCGCCGCCGAGCCAGCGGGCGAGGTCGGCCTCGAGTTCCGCGGCGCTGGAGTAGCGCCGCGTGCGGTCCTTCTCGAGGCAGGTGGCGACGATCGTCTCGAGGTCGCCACGGAGCTGCCGGTCATGCAGGCCGATGCGCCGCGGCTCGACCTCGCGGACCAGGCTGGCGACGCGGTGCACCGGCTTGCCGACCACGTCGTATGGCAGCCGTCCCACGAGCAGCTCGTGGAGCACGACGCCCAGCGAGTAGACGTCGGCGCGAACGTCGACGTCGTCGGCCGCCTCGTCGAACTGCTCAGGGCTCATGTAGTGGAGGCTTCCCACCAGCTGCCCGACCGAGGTGTGCATGGTCGTGAGGGCGGCATCGCCGTCGGTGCAGCGGGCCACGCCGAAGTCGATGACCTTGGGCCGGCCCCCCGCATCCACGAGGATGTTGCTGGGCTTGAGATCCCGATGGATCACGCCCCGCTGATGACCGTGCGCCACCGCCTGGCAGACGTCGCGAAACAGCCGGATGCGGTCGCGGAGCGGAAGCCGTCGGGCCCCCGCGTCGGACGTGATCGGCGCCCCGCCCTCCACGTATTCCATGACGAAGCATGGCAGCATGCTGTCGGCGGTGCGGTGCATGCCCACGGAGTAGATGCGGGCGATGCCGGGGTGCGACAGCCGCCCCAGCACGTGGGCCTCGTGGAGGAACCGCCGGGTGGCGGCCGGCGACAGCGATCCGGCCCGGAGCACCTTGACCGCGACGGTGCGGGCGGGGATTCCCTGACGGCCTTCGTAGACGCAGCCCATGCCACCCGCGGCGAGGAAGCGGGTGATCGTGACGTCGTCGACCAGCGTGCCCGGCGCGAGGCGTTCGTCGTCGGCGGCCCGGCCGACCGCCGGGCCAAACGCCGTCAGGCCCGTGAAGCCGAGCCCGGAATCGGTGGAGTCAGCGTCGTGCGGATCGCGGGCCATGGCGCGGCCGTTCCGGCGAAGGTGGCGTGCGCGGCCTCGTCAGACGCGCGGCAGTTCGTAGCCCTTGCGGTAGTCCCGCGTGAAGAGCCGGCTGGCCTCGGCGTCGGTCGTCGTCTCGGTCGCGGGGTCGATCGTCAGCTCGCGGCCCAGGGAGAGCTTCGTCTTCGAGACGTCGATGGCGTTGTCCGCGAGATACGTCTCGAAGGTGTCGAGCGACGCCTTCACCCGCGGATCATCAGCGGCGAGCGTCGGTCGGGCACCGATCGGCACCGCCTCGCCGAGGGCCCACGACACGTTGCCGAGGTGTGCCAGGGCGCTCGACCAGTGGCCATCCTCGATGTCGAGGTGGAGGTCCTGGTGGCGGCGGCTCTTGACGGCGCCGATGAAGTTGGCGAAGTGCTGCTGGTAGCTGCCCCCCTCCCACGTGCCGAGCTCGTGACCGTCGTAGTCGAAGGCGACCGCCGACGTGTAGTTTGGGCAGACCACGAAGCCCTCGGTGCCGTAGATCACGGCGGAGGCCTTCTCGAGCGGATTGCGGACCTTCAGCCCGAGGGTCACCGGCGTCTTCTGCGGCAGGCCACGGACGTCCGACACGAGGACCGCGTCGTCCCACTGGAAGACCGTCACCTGGCTGTTGGCCACGTCGCCATTGTCGACGTAGCCGAGCCGGCCGCCGAGGCTCACCACCCGCCGCGGCAGCTCCTGCTTGCCGATGGCCCAGCGGCACTTGTCGAGCTCGTGCGGGTTCTGGTTGCCGAGGTCGCCGTTGCCGGTGACGCGGTTCCAGTGCCAGTCGTAGTGGAGCCGCTTGCGGATCGGCACCACCTTCGGCGCCGGCCCGGCCCAGAGGTCGAAGTCGAGCCCCGGCGGAAGCGGCGCCGGCGTGTCGACCAGCCCGATGCTGTCGCGTTGGCGGAAGCAGATTGCGTGGGCCGCCTTCACGGGGCCGAGCTTCCCGGACTTCACGAACTCCATCATCTTCCGGGTGCCCGACATGCTCCGGCTCTGCACGCCCATCTGGCACATGCGGCCGAGCTTCCGGGCCCACTGCGTGATCACGCGGCCCTCGTCCACGTTGTGGCTGCAGGGCTTCTCGACGTACACGTCCTTGCCCGCCTGCATGGCCCACACGGCCATCAGGGCATGCCAGTGGTTGGGCGTGGCGATGGAGACCGCGTCGATGTCCTTGCGGTCGAGCAGCGTGCGCACGTCCTTCACGTATTCGGGCTTGCGGGCCGCCTTCTCGAACGTCTTGCCCTGCTTCTCGTACGACGCCGGGTCGCAGTCGCATACGGCCACGAGTTCGACGTCGCGGTTGGCGAGCCACTCGCCGATGTGGCCGCCGCCCTGGCCGTTGCAGCCGATCACGGCCACGCGCACCCTGTCGGAGGCGCGGTCGGCCGGCGGAGCGGGCTCGTCGGCGGCCCGGGAGGACGGGGCGGCCAGCGCGGTGGCGGCGAGTGCCAAGGCCCGCTCGACGAAGTCGCGGCGGGTGGGATCGAGGCGGCGGTGCATGGGCATCGAAGAACGCTCCGAAGAGAAGAGATGCGTCGTCAGAGGGCGAGCGCGCGGATGTTGCGGAACTCCACCTTCATCGGCAGGCCGGCATGGATCTGCAGACCGATCGGGGCCGCCCCGTCATACTTCGCGCTGGTGTACGACGAGACCTGCTCGCCATTGAGCCAGACGGTGAACGTGTCGCCCCGGGCCTCCACACGGATCCGGTTCCAGTCGCCGGCCTTCAGCAGGTCGGCGGCCCGCGGGGCCCGGGCCTCTTCGGGATACTTGCCGGTATAGAAGGAGCAGGTCATGTCGCGCTTCAGGCTGCGCGACACGCCGATCTGCACCTGAAGCTCCGGCTTGCGGACCATGATGCCGCTGTCGATCTCCCCGGAAAACCGGCAGTCGGCCTCGACGACCACGTCGCCGTACACCCGGTCGGTGTAGAGCATCGAGCCCTTGAGGGCGGCGTCGTTCTCGCCGACGAGCGTGCCGTCTTCGACCCTCCAGAACGGTCCGTCGGGGGCCTTCCAGCCCGCGAGGTCCTGGCCGTTGAAGATCGGCTCGAGCGGCAGATGCGCCGGCGGGGCCGCGACCGCACCGGCGGCCATCCCGCAGGCGAGCGCGAGGGCGGCAAGGAATGGTTGGCCGGTCACGACAGGGCTCCCCGGGAATCGCGTGAGAGGTCGCGGCGCCCGCGACCCCGGCCCGTCAGGATACCGTGCCGGTGCTGGTCACGCATCGGCCGATCGGACAGTCGCTTGCCCCCGCCGGCTGCCGCGCCCGTTGAAAGACTAGGCGGCCGCGC
The DNA here is from genome assembly GCA_046076065.1 of Planctomycetaceae bacterium. GTDB lineage: Bacteria > Planctomycetota > Planctomycetia > Pirellulales > UBA1268 > QWPN01. The sequence continues at coordinate 9,490 of JBJTRH010000190.1, forward strand.
GGCCGTGCCCGGCGAGGCCTCCCACGATGCCGATCTCGATCCCCTTCCGTGCGGTGTGCAACGCGTGGGCTGCGGTCCGCGCGCGGGGCCGACGCCTTGCCGCCCCGCTGCTGCGGCACCGTCGCGAGACCCCGCTGCCCTGCCGGCCGCTGGTGGTGGCCGCCGCCGCCCTCGCCGCGGGCTGCTGGCTGGGCCGGGTCGTCGAGCCGGCGCCGACGATGAGTTTTGCCGCGGGGTGGTGGGCCGCGTCGGTGGCCGCCGTGGCGGGCTGGTGGCTCGTGCGGCGGCACGCGCTGCCATGGGTGCCGGCGGCTGCACTCGTGGCGGCGATCGCGGCCCTCGGGGCCTCGTGGTCGGCGGCGCGGTTCGATCTGTTTTCACGGGATGACCTCGCCTGGCAGCTCACCGACGTGCCGCTGCCGGTCGCTGTGACGGCGACCGTGGTGGAGTCGTTCCGCCGGGTGCCCACCGGCGACGACCCCCGTCGTGCCGCCGCGATCGGTCCCTCGAGCGAGTGCGTGGTGGCAGTCCATGCCCGGCGGTCGGGGAGCCGCTGGCGGGCGGCCGTGGGCCGGGCCACGGTGGTGGTCGACGGTGATCCTCCCGACGTGGGCGTCGGGGATCGCATCCGCATCCTCGGCCGTGGGCTGCGGCCCGCGTCGGCGGGGAATCCCGGCGAGTTCGACTTCCGGGTGCGGGCGCGTGCCGGCCGGTGTCTCTCCGTGATCCGCGTGGGCTCCGCCCGCGGCATCCGCCGGCTCGAATCGGCGGCGTCCCTGTGGCCGGCGGGTTGGCTCGACCGGCTGCGGGTTCGGGGGCTGCATGTCCTGGAGTCGCACGTGTCGCCCGCTCACTTCCCGCTCGCCTCGGCCCTGCTGCTCGGCAGCCGGGAGTCGCTGCCCCGCGCCGCCGCCGACGACTTCCTCGCGACGGGCACCGTCCACATCCTCTCGATCTCGGGCCTGCACGTGGGCCTGCTGGCGCTGGCGCTCTTTGCGACGGTGCGGGCCTTGTCGCTGCCGCGTGGCTGGGCGCTGGTGCTCGTGGCGGCCGTGACGGGGGGCTACATGCTCCTCGTGCGGGCGGAGACGCCGGTCGTGCGGGCCACCCTGCTCGTCTGGCTGTCGTGCCTCGCCGCCGCGGTGGGCCGCCGGTCGCCGGCGATCAACGGGCTCGCCGTCGCGGCGATCATCGTGCTGGCTCTGCGTCCCGCCGACGTGCTCTCCTCGGGCGCGCAGCTCTCCTTCCTCTCGACGGCCGTGCTCGTCGGGGTGGCCTCGGTGCTGGCGTCGTCGCGGCGGTCGCCGGATCCGATCGAGCGGCTCATCGACCGGAGCCGCTCGCCGCTGGAGCGGCTCGTGCGGCGGCTCGGCGGTGAGTGCCGGATGGCCTTTCTCGCGGGGGCCGCCGTCTGGGCCGCCACGGCGCCCCTGGTCGCGTCGCGGTTCCACGTGGTGAGCCCCGTCGGCCTGGTCGTCAATGTGCTCGTGGCGCCGCTGGTGGCGCTCGCGATGGGCTGGGGGTTTCTCTGCCTCCTGGCCTCGTGCGTGTCGGCAACCGTGGCCGGATGGTGCGGCGCGGCGTGCGACGGAATGCTCGCGTGCATCTCGGTGGCGGTGCACTGGTCGGCCCGCGTGCCCGGCGGGCACTGGTGGGTGGCCGGGCCACCGGACTGGTGGGTGGCCGGATGGTATGCGGCGCTGCTCGCCATGCTTGGCTGGTGCCGGCCGGAGTCGCTGCGCAGAATCCACACCTGGGCGGCGGTCGCTGCCGCGTGGTGCGGGGTGGGCATGGTCGCCGAAACGGCGACGCTGGTCGCGGCCCGACCTGCCGGGCTCCGCGGGGTGGTCGCGGCGGTGGGGCATGGCTGCGGCGTCGTGTTCACGTCTCCCACCGGCCGCACGCTCGTGTTCGACGCGGGCCGGCTCGGGGCCCCGGCGTCGGCGCGGCGGTCGCTGTCGGCCCTGCTCTGGAGCGAGCGGACGCGGACGATCGACCACCTCGTGATCTCCCATGCCGACGTCGACCACTTCAACGCCGTGCCCGAACTGCTCGACCGGTTCGTCGTGGGCGAAATCGTGCTCACCGACGCGTTCCTGGCCAGCGATGCCCCGGCAGCCCGCGATCTCGTGGCCGAGATCCGCCGCCGCGGGATTCCGGTCCGGAGGGTGCGGGCGGGCGACTCGTTCGCGGTCGATGCCCAGTGCCGGGTGCGTGTGTTGCACCCGCCGCCGGGGCCGGCGTCGGGCACCGACAACGAGGCGAGCGTGGTGCTGGCGGTGGAGGCGGCAGGCCGCCGCTGGCTGCTCACGGGCGACCTCGAGGGGCCGGCGGCGGCGCGGTTCGTCGCGGACGATCCCGACACCTGCGACGTGCTCCTGGCGCCCCATCACGGCAGTGCCACGAGCCTACCCCCCGATGTCGCCGCCGCCACGCGGCCGCAGGTCGTCGTCGTGAGCGGCGCCGAGACCCGATCCTGGCCCCTCGTCCGCGAAGCCTATGCGTCGGCCGCCGGCGGTGCCGAGGTGCTCGCCACGGCTCGCGATGGGGCGATCGCCATCGAGGCCGACGCGGCGCGGCTCGCGGTCAGCCGGTTCCGCGGCGGCCGCTGGCGGCGGGAGCCGGGACGGTCGCCGTGAACGCCAGCCCGGCGGCGATCAGGACGATCTGGCTGGCGACATACGAGGCCAGCAGGAGCAGCACGCCGCTGGTGAGGCCGTAGCTGTGCAGGCCGATCCCGAGCTGGTTGGTGCCAAACCAGCTCCAGGCGGTCACGATGTTGCCGCCGATCGTGAACAGCGCGAAGCCGCGGGGGCCGATCCAGCGGTCCCAGCGGGCGTGGAGCACGGCGGCATTCCAGAGCACGATCATCAGGGCGCCGTTCTCCTTCGGATCCCAGCCCCAGAACCGCCCCCACGAGTCGTCGGCCCAGAGCCCGCCGAGCACGGTGCCGATGAAGCTGAAGAACAGGGCGAAGCAGACCACGCCGTAGGTCATCCGGTGGAGTCGGTCCTGCACGTCGCGAAACCCGGGGGCGGCGGGCGAGCCGCCCGTGAGCCGCGCCCAGCAGGCGTGGACGATCGAGCAGGTGCCGAGCAGGCCGGCGAGGAACGTGGCCCCGTAGCCGAGCGTGACGGTGACCACGTGGGTGGACAGCCAGAACTGCGTGTCGAGCACGGCCTGCAGCACGTGCATCGTGTCGCCGGAGTCGAGGCCGTAGGCGACCATCAGCGTGAGGCCACCCGCGATCGCAGCCACGAGGCTGCCGATGCCGAGGCGATGGAGCCGCTCGAGGGCGAGGCCGGCGAGCACGCAGGCCCAGCCGATGAACACGGCCGACGAGTAGAGATTGACCACCGGCGGTCTGCCCGTGAGGTAGATCCGTGCGGCGAGCGCGTAGGTGTGCAGCACGAGCGTGCCCGCCAGCATCCACCAGATGAAGCGGTTGAGCCGGGGCTGGCCCACCAGAAAGCTCGCGAAGCAGAGCACCACGGCGAACACGTAGAGCCACTTGGCGATGTCGGTGGGGTTGAAGGCGTTGAGCCATGCCTCGAACGCCGCCTTGCCTGCCGCCTCCTTCACGGCCGGCAGGTCCGCCACCGCGGCGCGGTAGGTGGCCACGGCGGCGTTGAACTCGCCGGCCGGCCCGTTCACCTTGGCGAGCAGGTCGGTGAATGGCAGCACCGCCGGGTTGAGGCGGAAGGCCGGCTGGCCATCCCGACCGTCGAGCATCCGCCCCATGATCGCGGTGACGAGCGCCGGATAGAGGGCTTGCCATGATGAGGAGGACGACGGGCCGGGGCCGTCGGCGGCAGCACCATCGGCAGCGGCCGACTGGAGGGGCGGGATCGCGGCGGGAGGATGGTTGTCGTCGATCATCCGCGCGGTCTGCACGAGCTTCCGCACCTGCTCGACGAGCTCCTGGCGAGCGGCATCGCCTTCGCCCGAGGGCCGGGGCATCGCCGGCGTGTCGTAGGCGAACCGCACGAGGTCGTAGGCCATCAGTTTCTGCTCGAGTTCGAGCACCTTCTTCTGCACGAACGTCCGCTTCTCGGCCGGCGTCTGGCGGGCGGCCACCGCCTGGGCCCGCAGGGCGTCGCGGCCCTTTTCGAGCTCGGCGGCGGAGTAGCGATGGCCCTGGCGGCGGGTGATGTCGAACAGGTCGAGCACCTCGAAGGCGTCGATCCGGAACACCGGCGCCCGCTCCGTCCAGTCGCTCCCGGCCATCAGGGCGAGGAGCCACTGTGTGGCCGGCACGCTGCCCGAGGGGCCGTCGGCCGAGTCCTTCGGCATGGTCACCGAGACGCGGTTGGAGAGCAGCTGGAGCGTGTTGCGGGCGACGGTGTCGAGCGGCTTCACCCGGCCTTCGTGCATCACCGGCAGCGACCCTGCCGCCCGCCAGGCGAATCCGTCGGTCGCGAGCGGCCGCTCGAAGAGCCGCGGCACCACCGCCAGCGCGACGAGGCCGAGCCCGAGCGCCGCGGCCAGCAGCCCGCCCCGCGCGGCACGGTTCGCCGCGACGCCAGCGGAGCGTTCGTGCCGGTCCGCAAACCGCACGAACGTCAGCCCGAAGTGGGCGAGCATGCCCCAGAAGGCGAGCACGCAGGCCACATACGGCACCAGCCAGCCCGCGTTTTCCACGACCTGGAGCCCGGTCATCTCGCCGACTTTCCCCGCACCGAGGTCCACCGTGGAATACTGGCTCTGGTAGAAGGTCTCGCCGCGGTAGCGGACCGGATTGTTCATCCAGATGCGTCCCTTTTGCTCCGCGCCCGTGGCGAGGTCGGTGAACGTCACGTACGACGAGTAGTCGCGGGGCGTCTCGCTCGCCGAGTAGTCGATGCGCCGCACGTCGTCGAGCCGGATCGCGTAGGGCTTGACCGTGCGACGGAAGCGGAGCCCGAGCCGCCACGTGCGGCCCCCGGCCTCGACGGTGTCGAACTCGTCGCCGCCGCCCCCCATGAAGATCCGCGACTGGTCGTTGAGAAATAGCGAGACGAGGTGCGTGCCGAGGTCGCGGTCCGTGCCGCGCTCCACGAGCTGCACGTAGGCTGAGGCCACGTTCGGCATCGACGACGTGCCCCCTTCCGGCGGCCGCTCTTCCGCCAGCCAGGAGCGGCCCAGCCCAACCGTCGCGGGGTTGGGGGCCACCGGCCCCACCCGCATCACGGCGGAGTTGGGCATCCACGTCACCACGCGCACGTCGAAGGGCAGGTCGTCCGCCGTGATCGCCGCGCCGCCCGCGCGGGCTGCCAGCAGCCGGCCGGAGATCCCCACCATGCGGTCCGTCGCCTGGTCGGAGGAGTCGATCGCGACGAGTTCCGTCTCGTCGGTGCGATATGCCACGCCTGTCGACTGGCCCTCCACCAGCGTCACCCGCTCCTCGACCTGACGGTCGCCGAACAGGAACTGCCCGACCATCAGCAGGCCCACCGCGAGATGGATCAGCACGTTGCCCCCGCGGGGGCCGAACACCATCACGAGGCCCACGAGCAGCACCACGGCTGCCACGCTCGACTGGATCAGCTGCCACATGATCCGCAGGCCCGGATCGTTGAGCCGCCACGATTCGCCTCCCGCGATGGTCATTGCGACCACCGCGGCGAGGCTCGCGGCCGACACCCAGAGCGTGCCCGACACCAGCCGCTGACGCGACTGCCAGGCGGCGACCGCTAGGCCCGCGGCCAGCACGCCGCCGCCCGCCTGCACCATCCGCCACACCGTTTCGTAGTCGACCGGCGGACGGCCCTGGAGACCGTCGGACCGATGGCCCGTGAGGATCACGCCGGTGGTGAGCAGCCCGCCCACGAGCCCCACGACGGAGCCCCACAGCAGCCGCTTCCCGCGGGCGGCCACGTGGAAGCGGGTGATCTTCGCCGCCACGAGGTTGATCAGCAGCACGAGTCCGATCGTGGCCCCGCCCGGAAAGGGAAACCAGCCGGGCACGTGCGTCTCCCCGAACACCGTCACCGGGAGGAAGTCGGCGAGCGGGATCTTCGCCAGCCAGCTGTTGAAGTATTCGGCCTTCACCTCCGGCAGGTTCTTCTCGTCCTGCGCCAGCGTGCCCACGAACAGCAGGAACGTGGCCGCGAGGAACATCGCCACGGTGATCTTCAGCGAGCCCGCGGCCCTGAGCAGGCCGTGGCCGGCGGCCGCGAGCGGCGTTGCATCGGCCCGATCGTTCACGTGCATGGAGGCGACGGACATGAACAGTGCCTAATCCTTCCAGCGAATCGACGACACGAACTTCGCGAACCGCTCCCGCTCGCCAACCGCGATCTCGGCGGCGCCCCGAAACTTGACGAACAGTGCCGCCGCATCCTCGACCGGCAGCATCGCTCCGAGGATGGCCTCGCCGTCACCGCTGCCGCTGCGGAGGAGCACCACGGTCGCCGTCGCGCCGTCCACGTCGATCGACTCGGCGTCGGCGATCACGTCGGCGGCCTTGGCCTCGATCGCGGCCGCGTCGGCATCGGGATCGAGTTGCTTCTGCCACCTGGCGACGTTGCTCTCCAGCGTGCCGGACGCGGGGATCACCGTCACCTCCCGCTTCTCGGCGGTGTCGCCGATGAGCAGTGTGGCCAGCCGCATCCCCGAGGCCCCCGCGTCGGTCCAGCCTTCGGGGATCTCGTAGCGGATCGCCGTGGCCCGCGAACTCCGGTCTGGGGGGGGCGTCGTCGAACCGGCTGCTGGCGTGGATGCCGCGAGAACGGGCTCGGCGTGCTTGGGCACGATGACCACGCGAATGTCGTCGGGCCGGATCTCCGCCTCGGGGCGGCAGCCGCCGGCAGCCAGGGCAGCCACGACCAGCGCGAATCCTCCGCGCCACGGGGCGCCGCATCGATCGGAGAACGGGGGGGCGGCGGCGGGCAACGGCGGGTTCCGCAGGCGGGGCGAACTCGGACCGCCGAATTCTAGCAGCCGGGGCCCAAGCGTCCTGCGGCCCGGCTCACTTCCAGGCGAAGGTGTCGGTCAGAGCCTTGAGAAGCGGGCTCGAAACCGGCTTGCCGCCGGGGGCGGGAATGGTCCAGGCGAGGTCGAGCATCACGAGGCAGCAGGTCAGCAGAAGCAGCGACGTGCACACGAGGCCCGTGATCTGGAGCGCATTGAATCCCTGGCCGCCCGCGGCCTCGATGAAATCCTCGCCCGGTGCCACCGACTGCGAGAACGAGTCGCCCGTCATCGAAATCGATTCGGACGGGTCGTCGGTGGCGAGGCCGAAGAGGCTCGAGTCACCCCCCTCCTCGGTGCCGATCACGACCGATGCGCTGTCTTCGTCGCCGCCATCGGCGCCGAGTTCGAACGCGTCGCCCGCCAGGCTGCCGCTGCCCCCGATTCCAGAGCCGATCCCGGACCCGCCGAGGCCAGAACCGCCGATCCCCGAACCGATCGCGGACCCGCCGATGCCCGAGCCGCCGCCGAGCGGAGGCGCGGAGAGATCGATCCCCGAGGCGGCGAGATCATCGCCCTCCAGCGAGATGCCGCTGGTGCCGAGAGGATCGGAAAGCGCGGGCCCCGACAATCTCAGCCCGGAGCCGGCCACCGGTCCCGACCCGAGGTTGGAGAGGTCGATGGCGAGCGTGCCCGATCCGGCGGCCACGTTGGAGTCGGCCGCGGGCTTCGGGAGCGAGGGTGACGACGCAGCAATGATGGAGTCGAAGTCGAGATCGGAGCTCGCCAACGCACTGCCGCCATCGAGCGGCTTGGCCCCGCCCGGCACGACCGTGCCCGAGGCGGGCTCCACCTTCGATCCCGGGTCGCTGAAGATGGAATCGCCCTCGTCCGCGACGTCGCCCAGTTGAAGGTCGTCGAGGCCGCCGATGTCGGAGGCCGGACCGCCGAGCGCCGGCGACGACAGGTCGAGCGTCAGTCCGCTCCCGCTTCCGCCGCCCTCGTCGCTACGGTCCGCGGCCACCCGCTCGATCTCGTCGATCTTGAACTTCACGGTGGCGCCGTCCCGCATCGGAAACAGCTGCTTGCGGTCGACGAGCCTGTTGATCTCCTCGATCGTGACTCCGAGGTGCCGCGCCGCCTCTTCGAGCGTCAGAAACTTTCCGGCCATGCGTGCCTCGCGTGCCTTCGGCCGCGGATCCGGCCAGACGAGCCCACAGTCGTCTTCGACCGACCGCCCACCGCATTGTACCCGTGCCCGCGACCGTCGGCGCAGCCGCCGTGGCCGTCACGACCGGCATGGTCGTGGGCGTTCAGCGGCCCGGGGCGGGCCGTTCGGCGGCCGGTGCCACGTTGCCCGTCTGGAGAAGGTTCCGGAGGGCGGCCGGCTTGGGCTCCTGGGCGTTGAAATCCTCCACCATCAGGTCCCAGGAGATGTCGCGGGCGCTGCGGAGCGTCAGCGTGCCACGGTCGGGATCAACGTGATAGACGGCCGCGTGCCGGGTGGCGGGATCGACGACCAGCAGCAGCCGGCGGCCGTCCGGCAGTCCCGAGTCGGAGGCCCACAGCCCGGCGCTGTCTCCCCCTTGGCGGCCCGTCCGTTGGGCGACGAGCTCGCCCGTGGGCACCAGCCAGGCGGCCACCGCGGCCACCGCGCACCAGGCGGGCCAGCGGCGGTGCCACGAGCCGGTCGGCCGCAGCGGAGCGAACGGTCGGTCGTCGATGGGCATCGCGGGGCTCCTTCCTGCCGTATCGCACGGCCCGCGGCACGCGGACCGATCGCGGCGGGAGGTTAGGGGGATGGTGGTCGACGCGGCAAGGTCGCCGCGCTCGCTTGCCCAGCCTGCCGAGCTTGCCGCCACTGGGTGTGTTCAAGGGGCGATTCAGGGTTTCGAGATACCGGTCGTTTCGATTCAATCGGCTGCGCAAGGCGTGACGATGAAAGGAGCGGGACGGGTCCTCCTGCCGGTGGACCGTCGTGTCGTCGCCCTCGCCGCGGGAGTCTCTACCGGTGTCGAAGCTTTCCAACCTCTCCGCCCTGCTGCTGCGGTCGCCGCTGCTCTGGGGCGGTGCGATGTCGTTCACCTTCTTCGCCCTGATCCACGGCGGTGTGATCACGAACACGCTCGTGATCCGCTACCTCGCCGGCCACTGGGTGGAATACGTCGAGACGGCCATGTTCTGCGTGGGCCTGGCCTTCCTCGCGCTGCACGCGGAGAGCCTCGTCAGGCAGCGGCGGCGGGTCGGCGATCCGCTGCTGGAGGCCGCGGCGGAGGGGGGCGTCGACCCGTCCGAGGCCGCTCAGCTCGCAGTGTCGATCCCGGCGGAGGCGTCCGACTTCCTGCCGCGCCGGCTCCGCGAGGCGCTTGACCTCGTTGTTCGCACGGGCACGGCCGACGAACTCGAGGACCACCTCAAGTATCTCTCCGACCTCGACTCCGCCCGGGCCTCGCAGAACTACGGTCTCGTGCGGTTCGTGATCTGGGCGATCCCGATCATGGGCTTCCTCGGCACGGTCATCGGCATCACCGAGGCGATCGCGTGCCTGTCGCCGACGCAGCTCGACAACATCTCCGGGGTCGTGGCCGGCCTCGGCACGGCATTCGACACCACCGCCACGGCCCTCGCCCTCTCGATGGTGCTGATGTTCCTGCAGTTCATGATCGACCGCTACGAGCAGGCGCTCCTGGCCCGCGTCGACGACGCCGCCTGGTCGGCGCTCGCGGGCCGGTTTCAGTCGCTGGGCGGAGCCGACGGCACGGCGCTGGCCGTGGCCCGCCTCGGCGAGACGCTCGGCCGGGGCACGTCACGACTGCTGGAGGCGCAGGAGCAGGCGTGGGCGTCGCTCGAGCGCACGGCCGCGGCCGGCGTCCGCACGCTGCTCGCGGAGAGCGGCGGTGCGATCCGCGAGTCGCTCACGGCCGCGCTCGACGAGAGCCTTGCGGCGTGGACGACGTCGTTCGCCCGCGCTCAGGACGAGCTCGCAGCCCGCCGCGAGGATCGCTGGGCGACGGCCGCCGAGTCGCTGGCCGCGGCGGTCCGCGGCCTCGAGGAGCGGCACGATGCCATCGAGCGGCAGACGACGGCGATCGCGGGCGTGGTCGAGGCCACGCGCGACATCACGGCGCTCGAGCGGTCGCTCGATGCCAACCTCGCCACGGTCGCCGCCACGGGGCGGTTCGAGGAGACGCTCGCCACCCTCTCCGCCGCGGTGCAGTTGCTCGCGGCCCGGGCCGCCGACCAGACCCGCGAGGTGCACTCGATCCGCCGCACCGGAAAGGCCGCATGAGCCGAGCCCGCGCCCAGTCGGGCCCGACCATCTCGCTGTTTCCGTTTCTCGCCGTGCTCCTGTGCACGATGGGATCGCTGCTGGTCGTGCTCGTGATCTTCAGCCGCTCGGCCAAGGAGTCGGCGGCCGTCGCTGCCGCGCAGGCGCGGGCGGCGGCGGAGGCGGCTGCCGCTGCGGAGCGCGAGGAGCTGGAGCTCGCCCGCGACGAGCTGGGCTGGCGCATCGATCACGTCCGGGGCATCCGCGACCGGTCCGCGGAGGATCTCGCCAAGGCCCGCATGCAGCTGGCCGGCACGGAGGAGCAGGCGCGGCAGCTCGCCGACGAGCTGGACTCGCTGGCCCGCGTCGCCGAAGCGCTCGAGGCCGAGGCCGTGGCCGGCGACGAGGCCGACGTGCTCGACCTCGAGCGGCGGCTGGCCGACGCCCGCAAGGCGCTCGACGAGGCGAAGGAACGGCTCGCGGAGCGGCCGCCCGCCTATGCGGTGGTGCCCTACGAGGGTGCCAGCGGCACGCATCGCCGGCCGCTCTACATCGAGTGCTGCATCGACGGCGTCTATTTGCAGCCCGAGGGTATCCGGCTCGGACCGGCCGACTTCGAAGGCCCGCCCGGGCCCGGGAACCCGCTCGCCAGCGCGCTGCGGGTCGCTCGGGAGCACATCGCGAGGAATCCCGGCGAGTCGGGGAATCCGAACGTGCAGCCCTACCCGCTCCTGCTGGTGCGGCCCTCCGGCGTGATGGCGTATTACGCCGCGCGCGAGTCGATCCAGTCGTGGGGCAGCGAGTTTGGCTACCAGTTCATCGACGAGGACTGGACGCTCAACTATCCGCCACGGGATGCGGCCCTGGCCGATGCGGAGACGCGGGCGATCGAGGAGGCGCGGCGGCGGCTGGAGTGGCTGGCGCAGGTTCGTCCACCCAAGCGATCGAAGCCCGCGGTCCAGTATCGCGCTGCCACGACCCGCGGAGGCGTGGTGTCGAACAACGGGCCGAGCGTGCTCGGCGATCAGTCGCGGTTCGACTGGACGGAGGGGCAGGCCGCCGGGGCCGGTGATGCGGCGGGGCGTGGCTTCGCTGCCGGCGGTGGCGGATCCGCTGCCGGAGCATCGGGGGACGGGACGGGAGCCGGCGGCGACGCGATCCTCGGCAACCGCTATGCAGGCCCGTCGAAGTTCTACTCGGGTGGCCCGGGTGGTGATGGCGGCGGCGACGCTGCCGGTGGAGCGACCGGTGACGGCGGCGGTTCTGGACTGCCGGGCACGGCAGGCGGCTCTCCGGATCTGGCCGGCCAGGGGTCGGCGGCGGCGAACGGCGAGATGCACGGGGCCTCGCCGGGTGACGGCCAAGGTTCGGCGAGTGCGTGGGACACGGCCGCTGCTGGAGGCTCGGCGTCGGGTTCCTCGCTTGCCACGGCGGCCGATGGTCCGGCGGCTGGAGGCGGCCGCTTCGGGCAGTCGACCGCTGCGGCCGGCACCTCGGGTGCGACCGGCGGTTCGGGAGCCGGTGGTGCCGCGGGATCATCGGTCGGCACGAGTTCGAGCGCGGCTGGAGGTGGCGGCGGCGGAAGTGGGCCGTCGGTTCCAGGGCTCGCCCAGGGAGGAGGAGCCGCGTCGGTGTCGGTCGGCGATGCCGCCGGAGCCAGCCCGCCGATGCCGGGGTTGGCCGGCTCGCTCGCCGGCAAGCGCGGCAGCAACTGGGCGAGCCTCGCCACGGCCGAGACACCGGTGCCGCTCACGCGGCCGATCCGCGTGGAGTGTGCTGCCGACGAGTTTCGACTGCTCGGCGACGGCGGCCGCGTGCAGTCGCGGATCCCGATCGGCACGCACACGGTCGACTCGGTCGATCTGCTCGTCCGCGAGGTGCATGCCACCGTCGGCCGCTGGGGCCTCGCTGGCGAGCGGATGTACTGGCGGCCGGAACTCGTGCTCTCGGCCACCGCCGACGGTGCCGGCCGACGCGAAGACCTCGAGAAGCTGCTCGCCGACAGCGGCATCGATACGCGGCGGAGCGAGGTCAAGGACAAGGTCCGCAACCTGCCGCCCGTGCAGCGCACGGGCGGGCTGTTTCCCAGGCGGTAGGCAGACGGAGCACACGATGGCACGGCCGAAGCACGAAGAGGATCTCACCGCCGGGCAGGACTCGTTCCTCGACGTCATCACCAACATCGTCGGCATCCTGATCATCCTCGTGATGGTGGTGGGCGCGCGGGTGACGAAGAGCACGCTCGACGCCGTCTCGCAGCCGGCGGCGTCGGCGGACCACGCCGCGCTCGGGGCGGAGGTCGAGGAGCGGGAGCACACGCTCGCCTCGGCGGAGAGCGAGATCCAGGAACTGCAGACGCAGGCGGGGCTCGTGCAGGCCGCCATCGACGGCGCCTCGAGCGCCCGCCTCCGGCTCGCCACCGCGGTGGCCGCGGCGAAGGTGGAGGTGGATCGTCGCAAGCAGGCGGCCGACGCCGCGAGGGTGGCGGATGCCGAGCGGGCCGCGAAGCGACAGCGCCTCGAGGAGTCGATCCGGCAGTGCACGCTGGAGACCGACTCGCTCGCCCACCAGAAGGCGACCACGGCCGAGGTGCTGGCCTACCCGACGCCGATCGGCCGCACGGTGAACGGCGAGGAGATCCACTTCCGGATCGAGGGCGGCCGGATCGCCTACATTCCGCTCGAGGAACTCTTCGGGCTCGCGAAGCGCAACACCCAGCGGCACGCCGGATCGATCGCCGAAATGGCCGCCCGGATCGAGACGGTGGGGCCCGAGCGCGGGTTCGCGCTCGACTACGTCATCGAGGCGAAGATCGACCAGGCCCGTGGCCAGATCCTGATCCGCTCGCGGGAGTGGGTGGTGCGGCCGGTGGATGCCGCGGTGGGCGAGCCGATCGACCAGGCGCTCGCGTCGACGTCGCAGTTTCGCCGCGTGCTCGCCGGCGTGAAGCCCGACACGACCATCACGCTCTGGTGCTACCCCGACAGCTTCGCCGGCTACCGGCAGATCCGCGAGGAGCTGCACCGGCTCGGCATCCCCACGGCCGGGCGGCCGTTGCCCGAGGGCGCGCCGATCGGCGGGTCGACCGAGGGCAGCAAGTCGGTGGTGCAATAGTCGCGCGTCGTCAGAAAGCCGCAATCGCGTAAGCGATGCGGGCCTGCCCTGCGACGAGGTTCGGGCCTCAGAAAGCCGCACTCTTGTGAGCGATGCGGGCAGCGGACCGCGTGGTTGGCTCGGGGCTGCCCGTGCCCAGTCGCCGGACGTTCGCTCAGGGTATCCTGCCCTTCGCTCACTCGGATGCCGCCTTTGCTTCGCCATCCTGGCTGCGCTCGGCGGCATACGCCGGCTCGCGGGGCACGGGCAGCCCCTCGCTGAGTTCGTTCCTCAGGAAGCCGCACTCTTGTAAGCGATGCGGGCCGGCGTCATGCTGCCGTCGCCTCGCGGATCCCGGCCTCGGTGGCGGCGGCGAGCAGGTCGAGCTCGTCGAGCGTGATCGAGAGCGGCGGCATGATCACCACGGTGTCGCCGAGCGGCCGGAGGAGCGCGCCGTGCCGACGGGCGGCCAGGCAGGCCTGCATGCCCCGCCGCTCCTGCCACGGGTAGCCCCGCCCCGCGGCCTTGTCGGCCACGAGATCGAAGCCGACGACGAAACCGCACTGCCGCACGGCCCCCACGTGCTCGAGCGTTGCGATCCGCGCCGCATGCTCACGGAGCCGCTCGATTTTCGCGGGGAGCGCTTCGAGCACGCGGTCGTCGCGGAAGATGGTCAGCGACTCGAGCCCCACGGCGGCCGCCAGCGGATTGCCGCCGTAGGTGTGGCCGTGGAAGAAGGTGCGGCGATCGGCATGGCTGCCGAGAAAGGCGTTCCAGATCCGCGGGGTGGTGAGCGTGGCCGCCATCGGCAGGTAGCCGGCGGTGAGGCCCTTGGCGAGGCAGAGGAAGTCGGGCGCCACGTCCTCCTGCTCGCAGGCGAACATCGTGCCCGTGCGGCCGAAGCCGGTGGCCACCTCGTCGAGGATCAGGAGCACGTCGTGCCGGCGGCAGAGGTCGGCCACGCCGCGGAGAAATCCCGGCGGATGGACGTAGACGCCCGCCGCCATCTGCACGAGCGGTTCCATGATCAGGGCGGCGACTTCGCCTGTGTGCTCCGTGAACACCCGCTCGACGGCGGCGAGCGATTCGGCGAGCGACGGCGGTGGGCTGCCCGAGGCGGGGCACGGTCCGCCGGGGGACGGCACGCGGATGGCGTGAAACGTGAGCGGCTGGAACATCGCCGTGAACCGGTCGACGCCCCCCACGCCGATGGCGCCGAGCGTGTCGCCGTGGTAGGCCTCGCCGATGGCCACGAAGCGCGTGCGGGACGGCTGCGGCGGCTCGGCCTGGAGCCAGAACTGGAAGGCCATCTTAAGGGCGGTCTCGATGGCGCTCGAGCCGTCGCCCGAGAAGAACACCTTCTCGAGTCCGGCGGGGGTGATCTCGACCAGCCGGCGGGCGAACGCGACGGTGGTGGGATTGGAGAGTCCGAGGTTCGTGGTGTGGGCGACCTTCGCCGCCTGCGCGGCGAGGGCAGCGTCGAGCCGCGGGTGCCGGTGACCGTGCACGGCGCACCACATGCTCGCCGACCCGTCGAGATACCGCCGCCCCTCCGTGTCGATGAGCCACGACCCCTCGCCCCGCTCGATGAGCAGGGGCTCGTAGTCCTGCATCTGCGTAAACGCGTGCCAGACGTGCTCGCGATCCCAGGCCTCGAGCCGGTCGGCCTCCGGCGACACGCCGTCGTGCTCGCACGACGGGAGACGGGCACTCGAAGGATGGACGAGATCGTGGATGACCGTGGTGAGGTCCGTCATCGCTCGCCCGGCGTCATGCGGCGGTAGGTTTCGAGAGTCTCTTTGCTGAGCATTGCAGCATTGTAGTCTTCGGGCCGCGGGGTAGGCTCTCGGCACGATTCCCGGGGAGTGAGGAGCATCCATGCAGGTATCAGGCGTGTCGGCGGGCGGACCACAGGGCTGGCGGGGCGTCCGCTGGATGATCTGCGCGATGCTGTTCGCGGCGGCGGCGATCAACTACATCGATCGCCAGGTGATCGGGATTCTCAAGCCGACGCTCGCCGGAGAGTTTCACTTCGACGAGCGCGACTACGCCGCGATCGTGTTCAGCTTCCAGGCGGCCTACGCGATCGGCCTGCTGCTCTCGGGGCGGATCATCGACCGGATCGGCGTGCGGGCCGGCTTCACGATCGCCGTGGTCGTGTGGAGCATCGGCGCGATGGCCCACGCCTTCGCCGACCGCATGCAGTGGCTCAAGCTGCCGACGGTGTCGATCGACCCGCCGCAGGTGCTGCTGCTCGGCGGGGCCGCGGCGGGCCTCGCGCTCTCCCGGGTGATCCTCGGGCTGGGCGAGGCCGGCAACTTCCCGGCGTCGATCAAGGCGGTGTCGGAATGGTTCCCGAAGAAGGAGCGGGCCCTGGCCACCGGCATCTTCAACTCCGGCACCAACATCGGCGCCCTGATCACGCCCCTGGTGGTGCCGTGGATCGCCGCCACCCATGGCTGGCAGTGGGCGTTTCTGATCACGGGCCTGCTCGGCTTCGTCTGGGTGGCGTGGTGGATGGCCGCCTACCGCCGCCCCGAGGAGCATCCTGGCGTGTCGCCGGAGGAATTGGCCTACATCCATTCAGACCCGCCCGAGTCGATCGTGCCGGTGCCGTGGTCGGCGGTGTTTCCGCTGCGGCAGACCTGGGCGTTTGCCGTGGGCAAGTTCCTCACCGACCCGATCTGGTGGCTGTATCTCTTCTGGGTGCCCGACTTCCTCAACAAGAACCACGGCCTCGACCTCAAGACGATGGGCCTGCCGCTGGTGGTGATCTACCTCGTGGCCGACATCGGCAGCATCGGCGGCGGCTGGCTGTCGTCGCACCTCATGGCCCGGGGCTGGAGCACCAACGCGGCGCGGAAGCTCGCGATGCTCGTCTGTGCCCTGGCGGTGGTGCCGATGCTCTTCGCCGCCCAGGCCAAGAACCTGTGGGTGGCGGTGGGGCTCGTGTCGCTCGCGGCGGCGGCGCACCAGGGCTGGTCGGCCAACCTGTTCACGCTCACGAGCGACATGTTTCCGCGGCGGGCCGTGGGCTCGGTCGTGGGGATCGGCGGCATGGCCGGCTCGATCGGCGGGATGCTCATCGCGCTGGTGGTGGGCGCGATCCTGCAGAAGACCGGCAGCTATGTGCCGATCTTCGTGATCTGCGCGTCGGCGTATCTCGTGGCCCTCACGCTCATCCACCTGCTCTCACCCCGGCTCGAGCCCGCGCGGCTGGACTGACGAGGTCAGGGCTTCGGAGGTTCAGGCTCGAGCCTGCGCACGAGTTCCTCGGCATCCCAGTCGGGAAGAATCTGCCGACGTTCGCGGGTGTAATCGAGTGAGCTTTTCTCGTACTGCTGCAAAAACCGCACGGCGTTCACCCAGCCGAGCGCTCCGACGAGGGCTTCGAACCCCTTGGCCCTGAGCTCCACTGGTTCGAGCAAGATTCCGCTCATGTGAGCACCTTCTCCGCGAGTTCGGCTACGCCCACGACCCGTACCCTGACCTGTCCGCATCGCTCCACGGCCTTCCGGAGGCGGTCGTCGCAGGTCGCGAAGGCGTCCGCACCGGAGAGCTCAGCCGAAGCGACGTGCAGGGCGTCAAAGTTCGCAAGGCCGCACTTCATCAACTCTCCGGTCCGAGAGCGAATCGCGGCGGGGTCAGCAGCGGAAATAGGCTTCTGCTCCAGCCACACGTCCACGCGGGCCGCACGAAGGATGATCGGGTTTTGCCTGTTCTCCAGGCGGAGCGCTGCGGAGCGGATGAAGTCCACGGTCTCGGATTCGGCGGCGAGCAGCGACAACACAGCCTTGGTCTCCAGCCGAATCCTGGGCTGGGATTGGTCGTCGAACGGGCGTTTGAGGCAGCACATGTCAAGATAAATCCGCATGCCGACGAGTATACCCGTGTTCGGGGGCGGCTCGGCGGGGCCGCTTCACTCCGGGACGAGTTGGTCGACGTCGCGGAGGCCGCGGTCAAGGGGCTTCATCCACTCGCCGTAGATCGGGTTGGGGATCACGATCCAGCGGTCGCCCCAGTCCTTGGCGTGCCGGTCCACTGCGTCCTTGCGGTGCCGGATCGCGGCGGCCACGGCGGCAGCGTCGGCGTCGGCTGTGAGCTTGGGCGCCCGAAAGGCCTCGTCGAAGTCGCGGAGATTGTCGCCCACGTGCAGCACCACGGTGTGGGCCTTTTCGGCTTCGGCGCGGCGGGCGGTCTTGTCGCTCGTGTCGCTGGCGAGCTTGAGATGCGCCTCGTCGGCCAGCGGCAGGCCGAGCCGCTCCAGGCCCTGTTTCGTCTGCGGGCGGAACTTCTCGTTGCGGTTGCTGACGTAGACCACGTGCACACCGGCCTTCGCGGCCTGGAGGATGAAGTCCTTCGCCCCGGGCACGAGCTCCCACTTGTCCCAGTGCTCGGCCTCCCAGAGATCCCAGAGCCGCTGGTCGTAGGCCAGCCGGCTGCGGATCATCATCGACTGGAAGGCGCCGTTGTCGAGCACCGTCTCGTCGAGGTCGAGCACGACGGCGAGCGTGGAGGACGGCGTGGTCGACTTTGCGAGCGCGGCCGCCAGCCGCAGACTGGCGAGGTTGTAGGCCTGCAGGCAGCAGGCGCGGTATTCGGCCGATGTCTGCACGAAGAGGTTGGCGTCGAGCGAGCGGCCGGGCGGATCCTCGGGCTTGAAGGATGGGATCGCGTGGGGCGCGGCGGGGGCTGCGGCGGGCGTGGCCATCGCCGCAGGCTGCTGGCCGCGGACTGCCGACGCGGCTCCGACGACGGCGAGGAGAAAGAGAGCGGGGCGAAAGTATGGGCGGCCGTGCATCGTGGTGCAGCTCCGGTGGACATCACGGGGATCGGTCGCGGGGAATCGTAACCGGCGTGCCCCTTCCGGCGGCAAGCCGCTCGGCGGCGTTGCCCTCGACGACCGCCGCCTCGATCGCGTCCTGGGAGCCGACGAGGGCCACGAGGGTGCCGCGAGGAGCGTCGCCGTAGGTACGGACGACCGTGGCCACGTCGTAGTCGCCCAGCCGGAGCCGGCCCGCCGCGGCGAGCTGCGGCCAGAGGACGGCTGGCAGATTGGTGACGAGATTGCCGAAGGCGTCGACGTGGATCACCTCGCCGCGGATGCCCGCCGCGGTCTCGCGAACTTCGGGCCAGGCGAGCCGGACGATCGGTCCGGCGGCTGGCCCCAGCGATGCGGGCTCCGCGCCGTCGAGGAGCGCGACAGCCGCCGGGGCGAGCACGTCGCGGCCGTGAAACGTGGCCGAGGCGGCCGGGGCCACGTGGAGCGAGCGGGCGACGGGGTCGGGCACGCTCGCGAGCACCCGCGAGAGCACGCCGTTGTCGGGACAGAGAAACTCCTGGTCGCCGACGCGGGCCCACAGGAGCCGCCGCGTGGTGCCCACGCCGGGATCGACGACCACGAGGTGGAGCGAGCCCGGGGGAAACGCCGGGCAGGCCTGGCCGACGAGCCAGGCGGCGGCGCGGATGTCGTGCGCGGTCACGTCGTGGGCGATGTCGACGAGCGTGAATGGAGCCCGGGCGTGGAGCAGCCGGCCCTTCATCTCGGCGACGTAGGCGGAGCCGGTGCCGAAGTCGGTGGTGAGCGTGACGACGCGGGGCATGACGAAGGACCGTCGTGAACTCGGCGGCGGCCGCTACCGCCGCGTGGCTGCAGCGTCGTCGGCTGCCTCGGGCAGCACCTCGATCTGCTCCGGCAGCGTGACCTTGATCTGCGGCTGCTCGCGGTGGAGGTCGATCCTCCCGGTCACGCGGATCGTCTTGTCCTGGAAGTGGCCGGCCGGATCGGCCACGCCCGCCTCGGCGAACTTCGCCAGGCCCGACGCGAAGATCACCACCGTGAAGTTGCCCTTGTCGCGGTGGTTGGCACGCGAGTTGAG